>NYTG01000050.1 GCA_002683395.1 Halieaceae bacterium
GTTCTCCACACCGGCTTTATCCAACCCCAGAATACCGATGTCGCCAACGTGATGATGACCACAGGCATTAATGCAGCCTGAAATTTTGATCTTAACCGGACCTAACTGGCGCTCTAGATGCTGATACCGCCTCGCAATCTGCTGCCCGATGGGAATGGATCTCGCGGTCGCTAGGGCGCAGTAATCCATTCCCGGACAGGCGATCAGGTCAGAAAGCAGGCCAATGTTGCCGGTTGCCAGGCCCTCTCGCCTCAGTCGATCGAAAACGAACATCAGGTCTGACTGTGCCACGTGTGGTAGCACGATATTCTGCTCATGACTGACCCGTAGCTCCGCAAAGCCGATCCGCTCCGCCAAGTCCGCGAGTGCGCGCATCTGTGCAGCACTGGCGTCTCCCGGGGCCTGCCCGTGGGACTTTAAACTGACCGTAACCGAGGCGTAACCTTCTTGCTTATGCGGCGTCACATTTTGGGCGACCCAGGCTTTAAAATCAGGCTGGTTATTCACCGCGTCCCAGTATGAGGCGACATCGCGCGAGGGGAGTAAAGGTAAGGCAAAGTCAGACCTCAAGCGATCGAGGCGACCGATAAGACGCTGATCAAATTCTTTTATAATATGTGGCAGTATCGTTTCAACCTGCTGTATATATTTAGTTTTACCGATATTGTGCAACAGAATTTTGATTCGTGCTTTGTATTTGTTGTCGCGCCGCCCAGCGAGATTGTAAACCGTGAGGATGGCCTCGAGATGAGGCAATAACTCGGCGACCGAGACACCCTCAAAGAGCAGCGTCCCCACTACCGGAGTCCTACCCAGACCGCCGCCAACATAAATATCGAAGACCGGGGCGGAATCGCCCGACACCAGTCTCAGTCCAATATCGTGGGCTTTAACCAGCGCTCGATCCTCTTGCCCAGCGCTAATCGCGATCTTGAATTTTCGTGGCAGGAACTGAAACTCGGGATGATCAGTCGACCATTGGCGGATCCACTCCGCGTAGGGCCGAGGGTCATCGACCTCATCCAACGCCGCACCAGCGAACTGATCCGTAGTGACGTTACGGATGGTGTTACCGCTGGTTTGAATCGCATGCATATCCAGTGCCGCAAGCGCCTCCAGGATATCGGGCGTGTCCACCAGCTTCGGCCAGTTGAACTGAATATTTTGACGGGTGGTGAAGTGCCCGTAGCCCTTGTCCCAGCGCTCAGAAATGTGTGCCAGCCCGCGCATTTGCGCAGCAGAGAGCGTGCCGTAGGGTATGGCGACGCGCAGCATGTAGGCGTGTAACTGCAAATACACGCCATTCATTAGCCGCAGGGGCTTGAACTCATCCTCGGTTAACGCGCCCGTGAGCCGTCGGGATACCTGATCACGATATTGCGCGACCCGCTCCTGCAAGAAGGCCTTATCGAACTCACTGTACTGATACATCGGCCTCTCCCGTTAACGAGGGAAAAACATAATCACCCGGACCCTTTGCGCGGATGGCTTCTCGGTAATGGCGAGCGACCGTTTGTGTCGCCTGTAGCGCCACCCCCACCAGCTCAATCCCTATCACCTGCGCGGGGTCGTTCACTTTCACCGCCACCGCACTGGCCTCCTCCAGGCTCTGGAATAGATGGGCGGATGCGAGTGCTTCTACCCATGCGTGATTTTCGTCTAGGTACAAGACATGCCCTGCCAACAGGCAATTGGCACTCACCACAACAGGCGCTTCAAGCCGAACCAACTGCTGCGCCCCCAGACTGATGCTTCACAGCTACGTCGCTGAAGCCTTGCTTCGCCAGGGTGTCGGCAATGCCGACCAAGATGATCAACGGACCATTGAAACTCTGCTGGTCTAACTGCTCAGCGAACTGACCGAGGTCACTAACAAAGGCGCGCTGAGTGGGCAGCGAGACGTTCTCAATACAGGTTACAGGTAGGTGTCGATCCGCGCCGTGCATGAGCAGCCGGCCCTGCAGAAAAGTCGCGGTTTTACGCCCCATATAGACCGCCAGAGACTGCCCAGAGCGCACCAACTGTTGCCACTCGTGCTCAGCAAAGCCCTCAGCGTCGTGCGCGGTCAAAAAGGTGGTGCTGGAGTTCCTGTGCCGTCGAGTGAGAGATACCTGCAGCGTGGCTGCGGCTGCGGAAGCAGCCGTAATCCCGGGGACCACTTCGGTGGTTATTCCGGCGTTAGCCGCTGCCTCTAACTCCTCATCCAGCCTGCCAAACAAGCTGGGATCACCGCCCTTCAAGCGAACAACCAGGTAACCCGCGGTCGCTTCACGGACCAATTGGGCATTGATCTCTTGCTGGCTCACCGCCGGCCCAAATCCCTTCTTACCTACGCTAATAAATTTAGCTTCCCTGCGAGCCAGCTCCAGCACCTCACTGCCTACCAATCGGTCATACACCACCACATCAGCCTCGTGGATCAAGCGTCGCGCCTTCATTGTGAGCAATTCAGGGTCACCGGGGCCCGCCCCGACAAACGCGATTCGGCCTTGAGGGGGCGCGAACTGTTTATGCTGTGTAAGCAGTGACTGAAGGCTCAGCTCGAGCTCTCGCTCCGAAGCTTTGCCATGAGGCAGCTCCAACTTGAAGAAAGCCTTCCAGAACTGCCGGCGGGATCGACCGGGAATGAGCGTCTCGCTCACTCGCACTCGGAAAGATCGCGCAGCGCGCGCAAGACGACCCAGATGCAGGGGCAGCATGGCCTCGACATCCGCTTTGATCTGCCTCGCCAAGACAGGCGCCGTCCCTTCGGTACCAATCGCAACCACAACCGGGTCACGATCTACTATGGCGGGGGTGATGAAATCGCACTCATCGGGCTCATCCAGCACATTGACCCAAGCGCCCGCCTGTCTCGCCCATTCTGCAAGCTGCCTGTTAGCCGCTTCGTTTTCAGAAGCCGCGTAGACCAACCTCACGCCCCTGAGATCAGCCGGTCCGCAGGGTCGTGCGTGTAGCGTCAGTCGCCGCTGATCCGCCCACTCACGCATCGCCTCCGTGGGCGCCTCACTGAATAAGGTCACCGCAGCGGCGGTTTTAAGCACCGCACGGCATTTTGCCTCTGCCAGCTGACCCTCGCCCGCCACAATAATGCGGTGGCCTGTGGTGGCAACGAATATCGGTAGGTAGTCCATAGGCTGAGCACTTTACTCACCTTGGACCAAAACAAATAATATTCTTATATTCTGTTTATATAACCATTTATGAGGAATTTTATTCTNNTATTAGAGCTTTAATTAGGTTATATTTTTATTTTTAGCGATATTGAGTTGACGAGCATGGATTTCATCGACAAAACACTGATCAGCCTGCTCCAACGCGACAGCACGCTGTCACTGGATGAACTCGCGAAGCGCACTGGCTCCACCAAAACGCCCATCTGGAACCGCATCAAAAAACTCAAGCAGCGCGGCATCATTCGTCAGGAGGTTACGCTTTGTGACCCCGAGGCTCTGGGGCTGAGCGCCTGCTTTTTTATTCTGGTTCAAACCAGCGAACACGACTCACAGTGGCAGCAGCGATTCTTGGATGCCGTGCGTTCGCGTCCCGAAGTGATGGAAGCGCACCGGCTGGCGGGTGAAGTCGATTACCTTCTGAAAGTGCGTGTCGCTGACGCCAAGGCCTACGACACGTTCTATCAAAGCCTGATTGCAGAAGTGAAAATATTCAAAGTGACCGCCCTGCTCTCCATGGAGGAAATCAAATACTCCACCGAACTTGCGCTACCTTAAAAGAAAAGAGACAACGACACANNGCAGGAAATGGAGCGGGAAACGAGGTTCGAACTCGCGACCTCAACCTTGGCAAGGTTGCGCTCTACCAACTGAGCTATTCCCGCACACCGTTGATTGTAGGCGTGCATCGCGCGACGTCAACCTTCTGGCGGGGATGCCTCCTCCTCAAGCGTCGCAAGGAACGCCCGAAAGTAAAGCGTCATTGACCACAGGGTCAGAACAACGGCCAACGCCAGCAAGAACAGCCCCAGCAATCGAATCTCCTCTACGGCCGGCCAGGAGGGATACCAGATCAAAATAGGGATCGCCGTCATCTGCACACCGGTCTTTACCTTGGCAATGCCACTGACGGCGACCGACGCCTGCTTACCCAACTGCGCCATCCACTCACGCAGAGCGCTGATCACAATCTCGCGGCCAATCACCACCATCCCTGCCAGCGTGATCAACACGTTGTCCATACGATGCATCAGTAAAATAAGCGCTACCGTCACCAGTAGCTTGTCGGCAACGGGGTCAAGAAACGCACCAAACTGGGACGTCTGCCCCATGCGCCGCGCCACCCAACCATCGAACCAATCTGTCACCGCTGCAACGATAAACACCACTGCCGCACCGACCGTCGAGATTGGTTGCGGTAGGTAGTAACAAACCACCATGAGCGGAATCGCCGCGATGCGCAGCCCCGTCAGTAAATTGGGTAAGTTCTGTGGCAAATCATTACTCCCGCTATCACACCCCAATTCTGACACAGCCGGTGAGCCGTGTGCGCCTAGTCATTCACGGTATGGAGATGGTCGTAGATNACGTTCGCGACCGCGGCGCTGATCCCCTTAATTTTAGAAAGCTCCTCGACACTCGCGTTTTCTATCGCTTTGGCACTGCCGAAATGGCGCAATAACTCGCGCCGGCGTTTGGCCCCCACTCCCGGAATATCCTCCAATAACGACTGTTTGCGCGCCTTCGCGCGCCGGCCCCGATGACCNCTGATGGCAAAGCGATGCGCCTCGTCGCGAATTTGCTGAATCAGATGCAGCCCGGGATGATCGCCACGTAAACGCATCTCTGCCCCCGAGTCCGCATCAATGAGGGTTTCAAAGCCTGCCTTGCGGGTGGTGCCCTTAGCGACTCCCACCACTTTGACGCTAGTGATGTCATAGGTCGCCAATACCTGACGGGCCTGGCTGACCTGACCTTTACCGCCATCGATAAATAATATGTCTGGAAGTCGCCCCTCACCGTTGGCAAGCCGCTTGTAACGTCGCTCCAACGCCTGCTGCATTGCCGCGTAGTCGTCTCCAGCCACGATATCCTCAATATTGAACTTACGGTAATCGGNCTTGCAGGCGCCATTGCCGTCGAACACGACACAGGAAGCGACCGTTGCNTCGCCGGAGCTGTGGCTGATATCAAAGCACTCCATTCGCGTTGGAATATTCTCNAGATCGAGGGCACGGCGCAGCGACTCCAGCCTGCCTGCCATTGTTTGTTTTCCGGCAAGAAATGAACGCAGGTTATTTTGTGCGTTCTGCTCTGCCATTTGCAGCCAACGCGCCCGCGCATCACGAACCTTGTGCCGGACCAGCACCTTACGGCCCGCCTCTGCACCGAGCGCTTCCTCGAGCAGTGTGCCGTCAGACAGCGCATGGCTGGTCACGATCTCCTGTGGAATCTGCTGCTGGCCCGAGAGGTAGAACTGCGGCATAAACGCCTCGAGAATGGCTTCAGCGGACTCATCAAGACGAATCTGCGGATAATAGCTTCGGCTACCCAGCACCCGTGCCTCGCGCACAAAGAGTACCTGCACACACGCATGGCCATGCTCTGTGAAGACCGCCATGAGATCGAGATCCCCTCTCGTACCCTCTATGTTCTGCGTCGCCTGCACATTCTGAAGCTGTGTAATCTGGTCACGAATGTCTGCCGCCTTTTCATACTGCAGCTCTGCCGCCGCCAGTTCCATATCATCAGCNAGCCGCGTCATCAGGTCATGAGAGCGGCCGTTCAAAAACAGCACCGACTTATCGATCTGCTCCTGATAGTCCTCATCGGATACCAACCCCACGCAAGGGCCGGAGCAGCGCCCAATCTGATATTGCAGGCAGGGGCGCGACCGATTGCGAAAATAACTGTCGCGGCACTGTCTCACCTTGAAAACTTTTTGCATCAAGTGCAGGGTCGAGCGCACCGCGCCGGCACTCGGGTAAGGACCAAAGTAATCGCCCTTTCTTCTTTTCGTGCCGCGATGAAAGCTGAGTCGTGGCCAGCTGTCTTCGGTGGACAGATAAATGTAGGGATACGACTTGTCGTCCTTGAGCAAAATATTATAAGGCGGCCGGTACTGCTTAATCAGATTATGCTCTAGGAGCAAGGCGTCACGCTCGGTCGTGGTCACCGTGACTTCAATATTGGCAATTCGCGNCACTAACGCCATCGTCTTGGNCGACAGGCCTGATGCCCGGAAGTAGCTTGTCACACGATTTTTCAGGTTTTTNGCTTTGCCCACGTACAGTAGCTCGCCGGTGGCATCAAACATCTGATAGACCCCNGGNCGAGAGGTCAGCTGTGCCAGGTACGATTCCGCATCAAAGTCCGTCATACCCAGACCGCTTAATCCGACCTTCCCATCACGCGCGGCTCGAGCTCAAGTGACACGCCATAGGCGTCCTCGACACTCCCTGAGATGGCCTCTGCCAGCGACAACCAGGGCAACGCAGAGCTCGCACCACAGCCCTCCAGCACCAACGCATGATCGTTTGATACCCTGACTCCACCGCGCTCTTGTCCCCGCCAACCCAACTGATCGATCAGCCACGCAGCCGAGACCTTCATGCCCGCATCAGGCCCTGGGTACACGGGCACTTCCGGAAAGTTTTGGCGCAAAATGTCGACATCGTGCNGCGAAATGACGGGATTTTTAAAGAAACTGCCGACATTGGGAGTAATCACAGGATCGGGCAACCGCTCCCGACGAATGGCGATCACCGATGCCAGTACCGCGTCATGAGTCAGCTCAGCCTCACTCAGACGCGCCCTCAGAGTGGGGTAGTTCGCCTCTACTGGCGCGCCACGANCCAATGCAAAATCCACCGCTGTAATGATCCAGCCCTCGCCCTGTGGGTGCTTGAACACACTGTCACGATAGCGAAATTCACACTGTTGAGGGGGCAAGACCGCACTCTCCCCTGTCTCGCGATGCATCGCATGGACTGCCTGAATACACTGGGCAACCTCAACACCATAGGCCCCGATATTCTGTATCGGTGCCGCACCGACCGAGCCGGGGATCAGGGCAAGGTTGGCCAAACCATGAAACCCACGGTGGTGGCACCACAATACCCACTCATGCCAGTTCTCACCGGCGCCTGCTCTGACAATCACGTGACGACCATCGTCAGAGAGGACCTCCCTCCCCATGATGTTCATCAGAACCGTCGTGCCAGGCAAGGTCTCGTGGAGAATGACATTGCTGCCGCCCCCCAGCACATTGATGGGTACTGCGGTGGCAGGCTGCACCAGCTCGGCCCGCAATTGTTCCTGCGACGTTACGGTCACGAGACGCTGCGCGGTGGCTGCCAGCTGCAGTGTATTCAGAGCGGTCAAGTCGGCGGTCGCGGTCACCGCATCAGCTCCCGCCGCTCAGTAAGTCCTGAACAGCAGCAAGATCGTCTTCCGTATCGACCCCCGCCGGCACGGGCTCCGGGGCCAGCTCAATCTGAATATGCGCGTCATGCGCCAATGCGCGGAGCTGTTCCAGTGACTCACTTTGCTCCGCCACCGCAGGAGGCCACCCGACAAACCGCTTCAGAAACCCGGCTCGATAGGCGTAAAGGCCGATGTGTCGAAACAGGCGAGCAGGCTCAGCCGCATCGCGATGCGCAGGAATGACCGCGCGCGAGAAATACAACGCTCGACCGCTGTCACTCGCCACCACCTTCACAACAGACTCTTTTGCCGCCTCNNTTAAATCCACTGGCTCCATCAAAGTCGCCATGTCAGCACCGACCGCCTCGTTAAGCATAGTGGCCACGCGTTGAATGTTGACCACCGGCATCAAGGGCTCGTCACCCTGAAGATTGACCACCACCGCGTCGTCCGCGAGTGATAGTTGATCGACCNCCTCGGCGAGCCGGTCGGTACCCGAGGCATGGTCACTGCGTGTCATGGCCACCTTGGCGCCACGCGCCGTCATCTCGTCGGCAATCCGATCATCATCGGTGGCGATCACGACCTGCCGCGCCCCAGCCTGCATTGCCCGCTCCCACACCCAGGCCACCATGGGCTTCCCGGCGATCGTTCGCAGCGCCTTGCCGGGCAACCGGGTAGAACCAAAACGGGCAGGAATAATAATGTCGAACATCGCTTTCTCAGCAGTCTATCTGTGCGGGCGCGGGCAAAAGCCCCTCCAGTCTTGCCAGCAATGATGCCGGCAAGGCCACCTCAATTTCTACTGCCCATACCCGCGGGTCAGTTTCGCGGGGCAACTTCACTGCGTCTTTGGCCGTCACCAGTATCACCGGCTCGACGCAGGACTCCAGGTGCACCGCGGTAATCGCCTCATGATCGGCCAACGCTACCGTGCGTAGACCAAGGCCTTGCTCAGCCAGCATAGTGAAAAATTGGCCTGGCTGGCCCAGCCCGGTTAGCGCTACGACGGCCTGCTGATGCCAATCTGCCACACAATCTTGCCACGGCACGGCCCGACCCGTCGCAAGATGAGTGGCAACGGTGGGTTGGTAGAAAAACCCCCGACCGGGATCATCGCTGTTGCGCTCCAGCACCCAATCGACGCTAGCAAGGCGACTGCCGGGTTCACGCAGAGGCCCTGCTGGCAACAGGCGGCCATTGCCCAGCCCTCTCTCTGCGTCGAGTACTACGATCTCCACATCGCGCGGCATGCCATAGTGCTGCAGTCCGTCATCGGAGAGCACCACATCAACCTGCCCGCCCTGAGCGAGGGTGTTAAGCGCCATTTTGCGATCGCGACCCACCAACACAGGGACCTTCAGATCCCGCCTGATCAACGCCGGCTCATCGCCCACCATCGCCGCTGAATCGGTCTCAGCCACCCAATGGAGCTCAGTCGGCCGCCGCCCTTTGTAACCGCGACTGACCACACCCACGCGATAGCCCCGCCCCATAAGCCATTTACCCAGTGCAATCAGCACCGGCGTCTTGCCCGTACCACCAGCGGTCAATCCGCCGACGACAATAACGCTCATCCCAGATGGGGTACCCCCCTTGGCGGGCGCCTGTCTGCGTCGACGTCCCACGACCCACCGAACGGGCCAACTCAAGGGCAGCAGAACCCAAGACAGTACGCTGCCCCGATACCAGATGTGATTCACCAGGCGTTCCAGCGTGCCGCGCAGCAGGGTCATGAGCCGGCAAATCTCTGCTGATAGAGGTTGGCATACAGACCCCCTTCTGCAACGAGCTCTGTATGACTACCCGTAGCAACAATGCGACCTTCGTCCATCACCACAATCATGTCAGCGCGCTCAACGGTTGACAGCCTATGTGCAATCACCAGCGTCGTACGTCCGGTCGAAATAGACTCCAGCGACGCTTGAATAGCCGCCTCAGACTCATTGTCCAAGGCCGACGTCGCCTCGTCGAGCACTAGAATCGGCGCATCCTTCAATACTGCGCGCGCAATGGCGAGACGCTGTTTTTGGCCGCCAGACAGGCCACTGCCCCCATCGCCGAGGGTGGCATCCAATCCATTCGGCAGCGCTTCTACAAACGACCAGGCTTGAGCCGTTTCCAGCGCCTGGCGCAGCGCAACATCATCGGCGTGATCAAGCTGCCCAAACGCCACATTGGCGCGAACGGTATCGCTAAACAGCACCACACGCTGAGAAACGAGCCCGAACTGACGCCGATAATCGGCCAGCCGGTAACCCTCTATCGGCTGCTCATCCAGCTGTATTTGTCCCGAGGTCGGGCCATAGAAGCGGCACAACAAATTGATCAGGCTGCTCTTACCCGCCCCTGAACGCCCTACAAACGCGACCATCTTACCCGCTGGTATCCGCAGGCTAAGGTCCTGCAGTACCAGCTGGTTTGTACCCGGATAGGCAAAATCGACNTGATCGAGCACAATCTCGCCGCGCGCTCGCTCCAATGTGAGGCGGCCATTATCGGCCTCTGGCGGCGTATCGATCTGTGCAAACAGATCCTCCGCAGCGGCCAGACCTCGCTGAATAATGCTTTGTACGTTGGTCAACGTGCGGATAGGTTTACCCAGCTGCGTTGCCGCGGCAATGAAGGCGACCAATGAACCCGCCGAGAACCCGGCGAGGATGGCAGGGTCCAGCGCAAACCAAAACAAGGCGGCTAATGCCAGCGCCAATAAGATCTGCGCAATTGGTGTGGACACCGCCTGCACAAAAGCGAGCTTCAGGCTCTGCACCCGGTTGAACTCACTCGCAGCCCGAAAGCGCGCACTCTGCTGGTCGGTCGCTGCAAACATNCGAAGCTCGTCAAAGGCATGCATGCTTTCATTACTGAGCTGGGTCACCTCGCCCATGGAGTCCTGAATACGCCGGCTATAGCGACGAAAGTGTCGCCCCACGGCCAGCACCACAGCAGCCATNGCAGGCGTGATCGCGAAAAAAACCAGCGTCAGCTTCCAGTTGAGGTACAGCATGTAACTGATCAACGCCAAAATGGTAAGCCCGTCGCGCAAAATCGTTTTCAGCGCCTCGGACGATGCCCCGCTGACCTGCTCTACGTTGAAGGTGAGCTTGGACACCAGCTCGCCGTGGGTGTGACTGTCAATGAACTGCTTGGGCACTCGGATCAGGACATCGAAAACCTGTGTGCGCAACCGGTGGACAACGCCTCGGGCTACAATATTCATAAAGTAATTGCCGAGAAAATATCCACTGGCGCGCATGATCGCCAGGACAATGGCCGCGATCGGCACCGCAATCCGCGCGTAATCCAAAGGGTCTTTATCGCCCGGCGGCCAGAACCAGTGCGCCGCCTGCGAGACAAAACCCATACCCATTGGCGGTGCCTCTCCAAGGGAGTCGAGCAAAAACTGAGTGAGGTCGGCGAGGAGCACGTTAGCCACCGAATACACCAAAAAACCCACAATACTCAGCAGGAATGCGCCGCTATGCGCCGCCACATAGCCCAGTAGACGGCGGTAAAGCGCCCAATCGCTCGGTTGTGTTGGCTCTGGTTTCACCTGCGTCCTCGCCTAACGGCTATTCTCAGTGGCAATGGTCAATCGCTCAAGATTGAGTTGCGCAGCAACATCTATCGCTGTGACCACAAACTGATGTGGGGTCATAGCATCGGCCGACAAGGTCACAGGAATGTCAGTATTCCCCCTTAAATAGTCGCGCATAGCTGCGGACAAGCCGAGGGTGTCGTTAGGCACCGGCGCGCCGTTCAATGTCATATTGCCCGTCGCATCAATGCTCAGCAGCATCGCGGCTTCCGCGGAGGCCGGCATNCCTTCTGCCTCGGGAAGATCCACCACCAACTGAGTCAGCTCGGAAAAACTGGTCGAGACCATAAAAAAGATGAGCAACAGGAACACCACATCGATCAGTGGCGTCAGATTGATCGAGACTTCGGGTCGACGAAGCTGCCGGAAGTTCACAGGTCGTACTCGGTTTTTTGATTGCTGTGCAGGGCGTCTACGAGCTTGATTGCCTCACGCTCGAGATTAACGACAATCGATTCAATACGCGCGGCGTAGTGTCGGTGCATCACCAGACTGGGAATCGCCACCGCCAGACCCGCCGCCGTCGTTAACAATGCTTCAGAAATACCGCCAGCAAGCGCATTGGCGTTACCGGTACCGTAGGTGGTGATTTCGGTGAACACACTGATCATACCCACCACCGTTCCTAGCAGCCCCATCAGCGGCGTAATCGCGGCGATGGTGCCCANCGCGTTGAGGTAGCGCTCGAGGCGGTGAATAACATGTGAAGCTGCCTCGCGGATGCTATCGCGCATGACTTCTCTACCCTGATGGCGGTTCGCCAGCCCCGCCGCAAGTATCGCCCCCAGTGGCGAACCCTGCCGAAGCGTCTTGAGATGCTGGGCGTCAAGCGCCTCCCCGCGCAACTGCTGCCAGACTGTGGCGAGCAGGTGCGGTGGCGCGATCCGTCGCTTGTTCAAAGCGAAATGCCGCTCGATACAGATTGCGAGAGCCAAAACTGAGCACACCACAATAAAAGGCATCACCCAGCCGCCCGCGGCCAGCACTTGATACACAGCGCTTCCTCCCTATAAGACGTCGAGTATACCGAGCCACCAAGGTCAGCCCTACTNNGGGTTTTGGCAGGTATTTACGGCAATTTCAGCCAATACGGAGACCACGCAGTCCGCTCACGGCTAAGCTGAAGCCCTTGTTGGTCTGTTGAACTGATGGAAATAGCGCCATCTTTGGAAGTATCGAGCAGGCTGACGGGCACTGTTTGTCTCACTCTGTCGATGNCCTCTCGATGCGGATGACCAAAAGCGTTCCCGCGGCCCGCGCTGATCAGCGCCCATTCGGGCCCGACCCATTTCAGTAAAGCATGGCTGGTTGAGGTTCGGCTTCCATGATGGGCTAGTACCAGCACTGAAGCGCTCAGCTCGTCACGCCAATAACGCACCCATTCGCGCTCTCGGCGGGCTGAAACATCCCCCGGAATTAAGANCGAGAAATTCGGGGCGGTCACTAACAGTCCACACGAGCCGTCATTTCGATCCTGCTCGCCCTGACCCGGCCCATTAATGATCATCAGCTCCGTGGACCCCCAGCGCCATCGCTCTCCGTTTCGACAGGGCTCTCCGCCGAACCCCAGGGCGCGTTCAATGGGTAGGGTGTTGGCGAGAAACGTGCGGCCGCCGCTATGATCTCGATCAGCATGACTGACCAACAGCACGTCTACCCGATCAACGCCCCTCCGATAGAGATGCGGCACCAGCACTTTTTCGGCCTGACTGAATCCCTCTGGCTGCCCGTCTCCCGTGTCATAGACCAACGTGCGATTCCCGGCTTGAATAACGGCTGACAGGCCCTGCCCGACGTCCAATAGCGTCACCGCCACGTCGGGACCCACTGTTTTGATGTTGACAGCAGTGATAGCCGCCCCAGTGAAAGCCAGTAGCGCCCACCACCGGGACCGGCCCCATAGCGCAATCGCGAGAACTCCCATACTCAGACCCTTCCAACCCAGAGGGGCCTGCAGGACCGCCCACTGCCGACAACAGTCCAACGCCCACTGTAAAGGCCACTGCAACAGCGCCCAACTCTGCTGACCTAACCACCAAAAATGCTCCGACAATACCGGTGCAATATCGCTCAATAGCAGCCCCATTAAACCTGCAGGTAGCATGACGAGGGTGACCACCGGCACGACCACCAGGTTCGTCATCAGGCCCAGAAAGCTCGTCTCCGAAAACCAGAACAACGTGACGGGCGCCATCAGCCACACCATTTTCATTTGCAGCCAAAATAGCCTCCCGACTCCCGCTGGTTGCCACAGGGCACTCACCAACAACCAGGTCGCAGCCGCACTGAGCCAGAAACTGGCACCCAGCAGCGCCCTTGGGTCCNAAAGCAAGAGGGCAGTGAGGGCCAACAACAGGCAGCGCCGGCCACTGACTGACCATCCCAGCATCAAGGGAACCTGGGCTGCGATCAGCATGAGATAGGCACGCACGACCGGCAGACTGGCGCCGACCAACAGCACGTACGCTCCTGTCACCAGTAACGTGCCGACACAGGCATAACGAATGCCGCCCTGATCACCGGGCATCTGTAAAAACCGTCGCGGCAGGCAAAAACAGGACAGGCAAATCGAAGCCAGCAAACCAATGTGTAACCCGCTGATCACTAACACGTGCACAATGCCGAGATGCCGCAGGTCCTGCCACATGTGCGAGTCGAGCGCTCTACTGTCTCCGAGGATCAAAGCCCGCATAGCGGCCCAGCCCTCTCCCGATCGCTCTNCCAGACGCGTAATCACGCGAGATCGAAAACCAGCGACGGGATTATCTAATCGGATGCTGGATAGCGACCCGACTGCGGTAGCAGCCCCATCAACACCTTGACTTGCCCATCTTGCCTGATCGGGGTACCCGCCCGGATTGGCCTGGCTGGTCAGTGGCTTTAATCGCCATAATCCTGCCACCTCGGTGTTGTAGCGAAGCGCCTGATCGCGCTGCGCTACATCGAGATACTGACTGACCAAAAGGCGTTTCGGGCCCGCGCAGGCGGGATCGTCAATCGCCATGACCTGCAGGTGGGCAGAGATGCGCACGTGGCCGGGCCGGATGAGTTGTTCGCGAGGCAATGTGGTCACCCGGCCGATGATCCGCATTTCGTTTCGCAGGCAGTGCTCAGGAAGCTGGGTTTTCAGCCAAAAAGTCCCATTGATGGCACCAGACCCAACCCCCAATGAAAAGGCCGCCACTGACACCAAGCCGCGACGACAGGCAACGGGCAGCAAAAGCATCGCTGCAATACCCCAATGCGGGTCGGGTAGCAGTAGACTTGCCGCTGCACCCAGACAGATCCAGAGTAAGTGGCGGTCCCTGAGTGCCCACACCGACATATACCCTCTCGCCATCCGGACCCTGCCGTCGCCGCGCAGGCGTGAGATGCGTGACCCCAGTCAATCAACTTGTCACTATCTGGGGTAGATCTCTGGTTAAAAATGACGCGCAACCGACTATGATTAGCCTTCACGACAGCGGACAAGNACACCAGCAGAATGCTCAAAAGACGCCTTAGGAAATGGATTCCGACGCCGGGAAAATTGCGGCAGCATCGGTCATTGAAAATGTTCGGCAGCTGGATGGAAGAGACACACCTCTGGCAGCTGAGTCGAACCACCACCGCAAGGGCTTTCGCCATTGGCCTCTACTGCGCGATGCTGCCCGTTCCNGGGCAGATGATTATTTCGACAGCGCTGGCTATTGTTTTCAGCGCNAACATTCCGCTGAGCTTCTCACTGATTTTCATCACCAATCCACTCACCATGCCCGCGATCTATTTCGCCGCCTACAAGCTGGGGGCATGGATCTTGGGCACCGAGCCGCTCGATGTCGAATTTGAAGCCTCTTGGACGTGGTTCACACAGAGCCTCGACGAAATCTGGATACCACTGCTGGTGGGGTCGCAGGTCATGGGCCTGGTCTGCGCAGTGCTGGGCTACTGGCTCATTGATACGATGTGGCGAAACGCGATCCGCCGCCAGTGGAAGGCGCGCCAAAAAAAGCGCGGTTAGTGCGTTAGAGTCTCGGCAACCGGTAAGGAGGCCGCGCGAACCNCTGGCAGCGTTGCGGCCAATACCGACAGCCCGATAGCCATCGCGCCGGTGGTAGCGAAATCCTGCCAACGGATATCGACGGGCACAAACGCCAGCGGGTACACATCGGTTTGCAAAAGCGGAGCCTCTANCCAACGCTCGAGCATCACCGCCAGATCTGGAGCGGCAACGGCGAGCCCAAATCCCAGCACCGTGCCGAACACCGCCCCCACGACACCAATCAACCCGCCCTGCAAAAAGAATATCGCAGTGATGTCCGAGCCCCTGCCGCCCAACGCCATCAGCATAGCNATTGCTTTGCGTCGATCGGTGACCACCAACATAAGTGATGAGACGACATTAAAAGCCGCTACAAAAATCACGATAAACAGAATTAGGCCAATCAGGTCCCGCGACAACTGGATCGCTGTGTAAAGGTTTCCATGGGTCATGCGCCAATCGGTGACCCGCAGATCTGACGGCACCATCTGAATGAGCTCCCAACGCCACCGTGATGCTGAAAAAACATCGTGCAGCTGCACGGCCACGCCCTGGCGAGCGCTACTACCCGAGTGAAATGGCTCGAGTACGTCAAGATGGACTAGCGCCAGCGACTCGTCCAACTCGGTGCCCGAGTTCATTACGCCACTCAGGCGCAGACTCAGCGGCTGATAAGCCGCCTTACCCTCCCCCGGCAAAATAAAGGTCACGCGATCACCTTGCGTCAAACCGAGTCGGGAGGCCAGAGCCNANCCCAGCACCAAAGANTCGGCGCTCCACTCTATCTGAGCTGGAGAGAGCAGGCGGGCGTACTGAGATAGCGCCGNCGCATCCACTCCGNTGAGCTGGGNGGCAGACACTGATTGCCCGCGCATCAGCAATGCGTCGGCGCGGATGAATGGCCGGACGGCGGATACCGCAGGATCCTGCTCAAGCGTTGCTGTGAGATCTGCCCATTGATGCGCAGCACCCGTGTCGGTCACCTGCACATGGGGTACCAGCGANAGGATGCGCTCACGCATCTCGCGGTCAAAGCCATTCATNACCGATTGCACCGCCAGCAGCAGTGCGATTGCAANGGCCATACCCACAATCGACACGCGAGACAGAAACGCCGATAACCCTCTGCCAGGATCTAGCGTCTGGCGCAGTGCAATACTCCAACGGAGTGACCAAGGCATTAACGTTGTACCAACCGACCGCTCNTCAGCACCAGCTGGCGGTCCATGCGCGCCGCGATCNCAGGCTCATGAGTCACCACTACGAAGGCCGTGTCACGCTCACGCAGGGCGTCCATAGCACCCAGCACCTGTTCTGCGGTATCCGGATCGAGATTGCCCGTTGGCTCATCCATCAATACACAGGCCGGTTCGTTGACCAGCGCCCGGGCGATCGCAACACGCTGTCGCTCACCGCCCGACAAGGCGGCAGGCCGGTGCATCAAGCGATCGGCTAAGCCCAGCTGCTCCAACAGCGCCTGCGCCCGCGCGTCGGCCTCTCGCTTGGAAACCCCCCCGATCCGGGCAGGCATCGCCACGCTCTCCAGTGCAGAGAACTCTGGCAGTAGATGGTGCATCTGAAACACAAACCCCAGACGCCGGTTGCGCCACTGGCTTCGCTCGCTCTCTGACATATCAGACAATGCGCGCCCTGCAACCGCCACCTCTCCNGCACTGGGGATATCGAGCCCGCCAAGCAGATTGAGCAAGGTCGACTTACCGGCGCCCGAGGCGCCCACAATGGCCAGCCACTCGCCATCGCGCACTGTCAGCTCAAGGCCGTCAAGCACCGTAATTTCGCGACGGCCGTCCGAATAGGTTTTAGTCAGCTGGCTCGCGCCCAAGACACAGGGTTCAGACATAGTTGAGCGCCTCTGCAGGAGGAATCTGTGACGCACGCCAAGCTGGATAAACACTTGCGAGCAGGCTAAGCGTTAACGCAGTCAATACAACAGCCGCCACATCGCGCCAAAGGAGTTGCGAGGGTAAACCGCCGATGTAATACACCGCCGGGTCAAACAGCACCACACCAAAAACGCGCTCTATCCAGAGCGAGACATCCGAGATCGAGGTCGCGAGCGTCACACCAAGCAGCGTCCCCAGCGAAATACCCAGCAGCGCCAACACTAAGCCCTGACCCAAAAACAGCATCAGCAGACGCCGCGCAGGCAAACCCAATACCTGCAGGATGGCAATGTCACCCCGCTTTTCCGTGACCGACATGGTCAAGGTCGAGATCAGATTAAAAGCCGCCACCAGTATGACCGACGCCAACAAAACACCAACCGTGATCTTTTCCATTTTGATGGCCGCAAATAGCGAACCCTGAGAACTTTGCCAGTTGCGCACTGTCACCGCTGGGCTCGTCATGGCGCGCAGTGTGGCACTTAACTCGGGGGCCAGATCCCGATCCCATAATCGTAATTGCACGCCCTGCTGCCCCGCCTGCCCCAGTAACTTTTGGGCTGTCTGGGATGACACATAGGCCTCAAGCGCATCGGGCGGTGCGCCAACAGCAAAAATCCCCACCACTTTTAACAAACGCGAGCGCGGAAAAACGCCCAGCGGGCTCACCGTCAGTCTCGGCAAGAGGATTTCCACCTCATCCCCGGGTCGCACCCGGAGTAGTCGAGCCAGATCCGCTCCTAAAATCACCGAAAACGGCTCCCGGGTCAGCGCACCGAGATCTCCATACGAGACATGAGACGCCAGATCGATTACGTCCCTCAGCCCGGACTCGGGCGCCCCCACCAGCTTGATACCCCGGCTCTGATCGCCATGCCGAAGTAACGCGGTTCCNCGCCGGTAAAGGGTCACTGCCCTCACCTCNGCCTGGGCNGCTGATAGCGAAGCCAGCTCATTCAGACCGTCTGGCGAAGGCTGGGTAGGCTCAAGCGTTATGTCAGGCGTGACCGAAAGCAGTCGCTGATGCANCTCGCCCGCAAAGCCATTCATCACCGATAACACCGTAATAAGACTGGCCACGCCAATCATCATCCCGAATAACGAGGCGAGTGCGACAAAACGCGTGAAGCGGCGTTGGCTGCCGCCAAGGCTAAAGCGAAAAATTAATTCCCAGGAGAGCGGCATGCTGATAAGAGCAGGTTCAGGTCAGCGCGTTGCGACGACCTTGACCCGCTCAGCGATCACTCTGATGCGGATCGAACTGCTTGACAGGCGCCGGCTGCATATTGCTATCGCACCGCTGTGGATCGCCACCGCAGATTTCGCAGTCCTGATCAATTCCCACTGCGCCCAGCCCGCCGCAAGAACCCTTGATGGGCGCACGACCGAAGATCACACCGACCGCCATCACCGCGACGATAGCCATAAACACCAATAACGCGAGCACAAAAGTCATGGTTTACTCTCCCGAATACGGCCCTTACGAACCGTTCTCTGCCATCCATTGGGTCATCGCAGTGCTAGAGAATACCTCCAGCGCGTCCCCGGATCGCTTCAACAGGTACACGGCAAGCCCGCGCTGCTCTGCGAGCATCATCGCTTCCGCTGAGCCCAGTATCGTCAGCGCCGTTGCCCAAGCGTCTGCCATCATCGCAGAGCCATGTACGACTGTCACGGACACCACATCATGTCGAATAGGGTAACCCGTGCGAGGGTCTATCAAGTGAGAATATCGACGGCCCTCGTATTCATAAAAATTGCGATAGTCCCCCGACGTGGCAATCCCGGTGTCAGAGACGGCCAATGCCGCCTGAACGCCTCCCCGCGCATCGGCCTCGGGACGCTCTACTGCAATTCGCCAGGCGTCCCCTCGCGGACTCAGTCCTCTCACCCTGACCTCACCGCCCACCTCCAGCATAAAATGAGGTATCGCCAGCTCGTCGAGGGCATCCGCCCCTAAATCGACGGCATAGCCCTTCGCCAGAGACGAAAAATCGAGCTTCAGCCCGGGGGCTCGCTTGCTCAGCGCGCGCGTGGTCGAATCCCAGTCGAGCTGCGACACCCCGACCTGACTCCTGGCCATCTCGATGGCTGAATCAGCCGGAAACTGCCTCGGACCATCGGGACCAAAGCCCCATAAATCTGAGAGCGCACTCACGCTGACATCGTAGGCGCCACCCGTCGCGTCAGTCAGCTCCAGCGCCGCCGATAACACATAGGCAAAGTCCCAATCGACTTCAACCGGCGTCTGGCGTGGCAGACTATTAAACCTGCTAATCAGGCTTTCCGGGTCGTAGTGATTCATGCTTTGGTCAACGAGCTCAAACGCCGCCATGACGTCGGCACGAACCTGCCCGGCACTCACTCCATCGGGGGCAGCCCGATAAGTGAGCGTCCAGTTGGTGCCATAAATCGCGCCCCCGATCTGGATCGGCCGCTGCTCGCTNCCACACCCCACCAGACAGCAAAAGGCCAGCAAAATTGCTGGCCCCAGGCGATACGTGATGGTGCAGGGGCTCATCCGCCAAAATCGTCCAGGAAGATGTTTTCTCGCTCCACACCCAGATCCAACAGCATATTGATCACCGCGGAATTCATCATGGGCGGTCCACACATGTAGTACTCGCAGTCTTCCGGCGCAGGGTGGTCCTTCAGGTACTGCTCGTAGAGCACGTTGTGAATGAAACCCGTCAGGCCGTCCCAGTTATCCTCAGGCTGCGGGTCTGACAGCGCCACGTGCCACTCAAAATTCTCACTCTCTGCGTCGAGTCCATCATAATCCTCGACGTAGAACATCTCTCGCAGTGAACGGGCGCCGTACCAGAAACTGATCTTTCGATCAGTCTTAATGCGCTTCATTTGATCAAACAGGTGGGACCGCATCGGTGCCATCCCTGCGCCACCGCCAATAAATACCATCTCGGCGTCAGTTTCTTTAGCAAAGAATTCGCCGAACGGACCGTACACGTTCACCTTGTCACCGGGCTTCAGGTTAAAGGTCCAGCTCGACATGATGCCAGGCGAGATGCCTTCGCTACCGGGCGGCGGCGTAGCAATGCGGATGTTGAACTTCACCACCCCTTTTTCTTCGGGGTAGTTGGCCATGGAGTAGGCGCGAATCGTGGTGTCCTTGCAGGCTGACTCCATTTTGANGAAGCCAAAGCGCTCCCAATCGCCGCGGTACTCTTCCTCGACGTCAAAGTCGCTGAACTTGACCGCGTGGGGAGGGCACTCAAGCTGCACGTAACCGCCGGCGCGAAAGTCGACGCTCTCGCCTTCAGGCAGTCTCAGCACCAACTCCTTAATGAAGGTCGCCACGTTCTCGTTGGACTCAACCGTGCACTCCCACTGCTTGACCCCGAACACTTCCTCCGGGACCTGAATTTTCAGATCTTGCTTCACGGGTGTCTGACATGACAGGCGCCACCCATCGGTGGCCTCGCGACGGGTAAAGAAAGCTTCTTCGGTGGGCAGCATGGCACCGCCGCCCTCTTCGACGACACACTTACATTGGGCACAGGTGCCNCCGCCGCCACAAGCGCTNGCAAGGAACAAGTCGGCATCGGCAAGGGTCTGCAGCAGCTTGCCACCCGCGGGCACCTCGATGGTCCGCTCTCCGTTGATTTCGATACTGATATTCCCGCTGGCAACCAGTCGGCTGCGGGCGGCAAGAATCACCAATACCAGCGCAAGAATGATTGCGGTGAACATGCCGGCGCCGTAAGCGATTGTCATATCCATTGATACTAAGCCCCTGTTCGTCGCCTGTTAAATATCGATGCCGCCAAAGGACATGAAGCCCAATGACATCAAACCCACTGTAATAAAAGTAATGCCCAAACCCTGGAGGCCGTCAGGCACATCGCTGTACTTGAGTTTCTCGCGGATTCCCGCGAGCGCCACTATAGCCAAAGCCCAGCCCACTCCGGCACCCGCACCGAACACCGCGCTTTCGGCGAAGTTATAACTGCGCTCAACCATTAATAACGACGCGCCCAGGATGGCGCAATTGACGGTAATCAAAGGCAGGAAAACGCCCAACGTGGCGTAGAGNGCNGGCACATACTTATCAAGAAACATCTCAAGGATTTGCACCAATGCCGCGATCACTGCGATGTAGCTCAACAGACCCAGGAAACTGAGATCCATATCCGGAAGCCCCGCCCAAGCGAGCGCGCCATCTGCGAGCAAATTCTGGTAGATCAGGTTATTTACCGGCACGGTAATCGACAAGACCACGATCACGGCCACACCCAGACCAGCAGCGGTCTGGATCTTCTTCGAGACCGCGAGAAACGTGCACATGCCCAAGAAGAAGGCCAGCGCCATGTTCTCGATAAAAATCGCCCGCACAAAAAGGCTCAAATAGTGCTCCATTATGCGCGCTCCTCTGCCGGGTTATGGTGGGCAATACTGAAATCAGGCTTCTCGACCTGCTCGGTGTCCACCGCTCGAATTGCCCAGATCAAAAGACCAATCAGGAAGAAAGCGCTGGGCGGCAGAAGCAGCAGCCCGTTGGCTTGATACCACCCTCCCTCGGTGACCAGTGGCAAAATTTCGAACCCAAATAATTTTCCGGTGCCGAATAGCTCGCGCACCGTTGCGACCACCAGCAAAACAAACGAATAACCGAGACCGTTGCCGAATCCGTCGATGAAGCTGGCGACAGGCGGATTCTTCATCGCGAAGGCTTCCGCCCGACCCATCACGATACAGTTGGTGATGATCAAACCAACGAACACCGACAATTGCTTCGAGATATCGTAAGCCACCGCCTTCAGAATTTGATCCACCACAATAACCAATGAGGCAATGATGGTCATCTGCACGATAATACGGATGCTGGAGGGGATAAATTGCCGGATGCTGGAGATGAAGAATCCGGAGAACGCCGTTACCAGCGTCAGCGCAATGCACATTACAACGGTAACCCGCAGGGACGTGGTCACCGCCAGCGCCGAGCAAATGCCTAATATCTGCAGCGCGATCGGATTGTTCTTAACGATGGGGTCCACCAGAGTGTCACGCATACTCATGACACTTCTCCCTGTCGCAGATTTTCCAGCAGCGGCTTAAAGCCTTGCTCACCCAGCCAGTAGCGCACGAGTTTATCGACACCCTTGGTCGTCAGGGTTGCGCCGGACAACCCGTCGACCTGCCACTGCTCGTCAGCCGATCCCGCCGGCACCGAACCCTTCAGCACCTGAATCGCTACCTCATTGCCCTGATAAACCAGCTTGCCAGGCCAAATGGCTTTCCAATTGGGGTTATCAATCTCTCCACCAAGACCGGGTGTCTCGCCGTGCTCATAAAAACCCAGTCCGGCGACCGTGTTGCCATCCGACTCCAGCGCCATAAAGCCATACATGGTAGACCACAGTCCGTAACCACGAATCGGCAAAATAATTTTGTCCAGTCCCCCCGCCGCATCGCGCACCAGGTAGACCAGTGCCTGGTCCTCTCGCCGCACTAGCTTGGCAGGATCTTCAGCTCCGGCCAACGCTCGGGACTGCGCAGGATCCTTCGCCGCGTCACGTTGATCAAAGCTGGCGGGGTCGACGCCTTCGACAAAGCGCCCCTGGTCGAGATCAACGACTCGGGTTTCCACCTGTTCGAACTGTTCTTCAACCGACAAGGCAGGATCAAGTAAACCGGCCGCCATCAGAATATTCCGCTTCAGATCGAGCGTCTTGTTCGCTTGCTGCGCCGGCTTGAGCACAACGGCCGCGGTCGACACCACCATCGAACACACCAGACATAGACCCAGGGCAACCGTCAGGATTCGCCCAAGCCCTTCTCCGCTAGCTGACACGCGCAGCCCTCCTTTTCATGTTGGCGCTCACTGCAAAGTGATCAAACAGCGGCGCAAAAAGATTGGCAAACAGGATCGCCAGCATCATGCCTTCAGGAAAGGCCGGGTTGACGACTCGAATCAGCACACACATAACGCCGATCAAGATGCCGTANGCCCAGCGGCCNGAGTNGGTCATGGCAGAAGAGACCGGGTCAGTGGCCATGAAGAAGGCACCGAACGCGAAGCCGCCCACTACCATGTGCCAATGCCAGGGCATCGCGAAGGCAGGGTTGGAATCTGAGCCGACGCTATTCAACAACAGGGCAAATGCGATCATGCCCGCAAAGCAACCAGCGACCACGCGCCAGGACGCAATGCCCTGCACAATAAGAAACAGACCGCCGATCATGATCATCAGGGTCGACGTCTCGCCGATAGAGCCCGGGATCGACCCGATGAAGGCGTCCCACCAGGTATAAGCCTGGGTCAGGCCCGACATACCCTCGGCGGCGACTACACCCAAAGGCGTCGCGCCCGAGTACCCATCCACGGCCGTCCACACTGCATCACCCGAGAGCTGCGCAGGGTAGGCGAAGTAAAGGAATGCCCGACCCGTCAAGGCGGGGTTCAGAAAGTTCTTGCCCGTGCCGCCAAACACTTCTTTGCCAATCACGACACCNAAGCTGATACCCATCGCGGCCTGCCAAAGGGGCAGATCCGGCGGCAAGGTCAGCGTGAACAGGATCGAGGTCACAAAAAAGCCTTCATTGACCTCGTGCCCACGACGCATGGCAAACAGCACTTCCCAGAACCCGCCAACCAGGAAGGTCACCAGGTACAGTGGCAAAAAATGCACCATGCCATAGAGCATGTTGTGCCAGGTATTGGCAGGATCATGCCCGCCCAACGCGGAGACTAAGCCGCCGCGCCAACCATCCAAGGCTCCACCGGAGATCGCCAGCACGTCGTTGGCCTGCAGGCCAAGGTTGTACATGCCGTAAAACATCGCCGGAAACGTCGCAAACCACACCGTGATCATGATGCGNTTCAGATCAATGCCATCGCGTACATGCGCATTCGCGCGGGTCACGCTNCCGGGTGAGTAAAAAATCGTGTCGACTGCCTCGTAGAGCGCGTACCAGCTCTCAAATCTCCCCCCGGATTTAAAGTGGGGTTCAATGGCATCNAGTTGCTGTCTGAGTCCCATGNTTCAGCCTTCCTTCTCGATCTGCGTCAGGTTATCCCTGAGAATTCCGCCGTACTCATACTTGCCCGGGCACACATAGGTGCAGAGCGCCAAATCTTCTTCATCAAGCTCGAGACAGCCCAATGCCTGAGCAGTCTCGGTATCGCCTACCAGCAGTGCCCGCAGCAGCTGCGTCGGCAAAATATCTAGCGGCATGACTTTTTCNTAGGCGCCGACCGGCACCATCGCGCGCTCCGAGCCGTTGGTATTGGTCGACATGGCCAGCGGCTTGCTGCCCNGCCAGCTCGATAAATAAATCCCCATTACCGAATGCTTCTGCAGTCCTAGTGATAACCACCCCATGAAGGCGCGATCTCGTCCCTCGGGTAGCAAGGAGACTTGTTGATGGTAACGACCGAGGTACGCGGTATCGCTCTGCACCGCGCGCCCCCCCAGAACGGAACCCGATAATAGTCTCGCCTCTTCGGCGTGCTGNTCGCCCGCCACCAATGCCTGCAAATCTGCGCCCACCCGACTCGATACCAGTCGCGGGCGGCTCACGGCAGGCCCCGCCAACGAAATAATGCGATCGGTATACAGCGCACCGTCAAGGAACAAGCGACCCATCGCGATCACATCCTGATAGCCAATGGTCCAGGCAATCTTTTCGACCGACGCCCCCATTAAAAAATGCACGTGAGTGCCAGCCAGCCCTGCGGGGTGGGGACCGGAAAAGTCGTGTCTCGACAGGCGCTCATGNGCCGCCTGGGGCATCTGAGCGNCGGGGGCCGCGCAGAGATAAACCGGGCAAGCCACCATATTGGCCAACAGCACTTGTCCCACTTCAAAGGCTTCGGCCTCGAGTGCGATCAGCTGCTCTGGGTCGGGCGCATGGGGATGCGTATCGATCGCGGTAATAAACAAGCCGGCAGGCGTCGTGGCAGGGTCGGCCACGCGGCCAAATGGACGCGCCTTCAACGCCGTCCACTGCCCGGACTCGATCAGCTGCTGCTTGATGGTCTCAGGCGACAATTCGCGAGCCGCCTCGGACGAATACTGCTGAAAGAGTGCAGGCTCGTCGCCATCAATTTCAATCACGACAGACTGGAAAGCTCGCTGCGCGCCGCGATTAATCGACGCCACACGTCCACCCGCAGGGGCCGTGTAACGGACCCCTTCGCATTTCTTATCGGTAAAAAGCAGGTCACCACGCTTCACGACGTCTCCCACCTGCACTGCCATGGTGGGCTTCATGCCGTGATAATCGCCGCCCAGCAGCGCTACCGCCCGTGTGGCAGGCGCACTCTCTATCTCTGCTGATGGCGCACCAGCGAGAGGGATATCCAGACCACGTTTGATTTTTATCATGTCGATGCTCATTTGCGTTACCGCGTTTTCCACCACGCATGCCTTCGCCCGCACCGCTCAGATGAAGTATCCACTTCGAAGCGCCGCTGACACTGTCACAATCGGGGTAGACCCCCCCAGACGGTGGTGCACGTACTGCAGACCGGGGGCTTCTGAAGGCCGGGCCATCTGGCTCTCCTCGGTCGCGCGTATTCTATTCGACTTGCCCTGCCAAGGCCAACCCGGCCCGTCGCCTTAAATCAGAGTGGGTAAGGCCCATTTGCAGGGTATGTTTGGTAGCGAATACCGGCCATTTGTTCCAGCACCCGGTATACCTGACAGCTGTAGCCGTATTCGTTGTCGTACCAGAGGTAGAGCACTGCCTGCTTGCCGTTCACAATCGTGGCCTTGGCATCGAATACGCAGGCTGCCCGGGAGCCGACAAAGTCACTGGAGACCACCTCGGGCGAATTCGAATAATCAATCTGCTTCTTCATGGTGGAATGCAGCGCGATTTCGCGCATGAATTCATTCAGCTCGTCGCGGGTGGTCGCCTGATTAAGCGTGAGATTCAGGATCGCCATCGACACATTCGGGGTGGGCACCCGAATCGCATTGCCAGTGAGCTTACCCTCAAGCTGCGGCAGGACCTTCGCCACCGCCTTGGCGGCTCCGGTTTCGGTCAGCACCATATTCAACGCCGCACTGCGTCCGCGCCGCTCGGCTTTATGATAGTTGTCGATCAGGTTCTGGTCATTCGTGTAGGCGTGCACTGTCTCAACGTGGCCTGCAGTGATGCCATATTGGTCATCCGCCGCTTTCAGCACGGGCACAATGGCATTCGTGGTACACGAGGCTGCTGACAGCACCTTATCGTCCGCCGAAATCTCACCGTCGTTGATGCCGGCGACGATATTTTTAATACCGTCCTTCCCGGGCGCCGTCAAAATAACCTTCGCCACACCGTTGGCCTGAAGGTGCCGAGACAGACCCGCTTGATCACGCCAGACGCCGGTATTGTCGATCACAATACAGCGATTGATGCCATATTCGGTGTAGTCGATCTCTTCGGGTGCGTCGGCATAAATGACCTTGATCTCATTGCCGTTGGCGACGAAAGCCTGTCGCTCTTCATCAACGCGGATCGTGCCCTGAAAAACTCCGTGCACAGAGTCTCTGCGCAGCAGGCTCGCGCGCTTGAGGAGATCGTCCTCTGCCTTGCCCCGTCGCACCACCACTGCACGCAACCGGAGGCTGTCGCCACCATCCGTTTTGGCGATGAGTATCCGCGCCATGAGACGTCCGATACGACCAAACCCGTACAACACCACATCAACGGGCTCGTCGACGGGCTTTTGAGTGGAATCAATCAGATAATCCAGTTCCTGAGCAACATACTCCTCAATGGACAGCCCTTCGCCCGCGCCCTTGTCGTANTAGGCGACNGCAAGNCGGCCAATATCNAGGTGGCAGGGACCNAGNTTGAGNTGGCTCANCACNTNAAGGACCGGAGNGGTCTCAAACTCNGANAGNTCGTTGNCCTCCATCTGCCGCACCCANCGNTGGCTCTTCATGATNTCGAGNACNGATTGATTCACCAGTGANCGACCNTATATGTAGCACTTCACATTGCGTTCGCGNGACAGCGTGCCCACCACNGGGATCATGGCCTCNGCCAGCGCCTCCCGCTCTTTCCAGTCAGAAAAATAATCTTCGGGGCGCGGTCGTTTTCTTTCTTCTGTCACAGGGGCTCCTCTTGACGTTCTCTGGCTGCCGGCTGGAAAATCAGGTCGGCGCGTATTATCGGATCTGCGGCCTCACTGAGGCAACCTTTAACGCACTATTTTGGTGGTTGCAGGCGAAGCTGGCCTCTAGAATACGAGCTCGAACCGACGACTCATTCTATGTTCCGCGATCTGATTACCGACACACCTTGGCCTGAAGCACCCGGTACCCGCACCGCGCTCGGTCCGGTGCCCGGCGCGGCCAGCTCCGCAGCGATCGCCGAGTTGGCGTCTGTCGCCAACGAGGGCCGACCACTGGTGGTGTTGGTGGCGAACTCGGCAGAGGCGCATATTCTCGAGCGAGAATTACCGCTGTTCCTCACCGATTCCATGCCCGTATTCACGCTGCCCGACTGGGAGACTCTTCCCTACGACCACTTTTCGCCCCACCAGGACATTGTGTCGCAGCGGCTGCGCACGCTGTATGAACTCCCGAGACTGACCCGGGGGATCGTGATTCTGCCGATCACTACCGCCATGCTGCGCACCCCTCCCCAGCATTACGTCGAGGGTAATACGCTCGACTTGCGCATTGGCGATACCTTTGACCCCGACGCCTTCGCCAAGAGCCTGACGCTCAACGGCTACCGAGCGGTTGAGACCGTCTTCGAACACGGTGAGTTCGCCGTGCGCGGAGCGCTTCTGGACGTGTTTCCCATGGGCAGCGAACAGCCCTATCGAATTGACCTGCTCGATGATGAGGTCGAGACGCTGCGGACCTTTGACCCGGAGACGCAGCGCACCGTTGACCGAGTCGAGCAGATTAAGTTGATGCCTGCGCGGGAATTTCCGATCGGGGGCGAGGCGATTCATCGCTTTCAGATGGCCTGGTATGACAGTTTCGAAGGGGATGCTGATCTATGCCCCGCTTTCACCGAGATCAGCGCTGGCCGCGTACCGGGTGGCGCCGAATACTACCTTCCGCTTTTTTTTGAACGCTGCGGCACCGTCTTTGATTACCTGCCGGATGGGNCCGCCCTCATNCTGCTGGGCGACCATCACAGCGCGGCNCAGCGTTATTGGCATGAAATTACCAGCCGCTTCGAGGAATACGGTATCGATCCGAGGCGCCCGCTGCTCCCGCCGCAGCGAGGCTTTATGCCGGTCGAGGAAATTTATGCCAACCTCGGTCAATATTGCGTACTGGAGTTGAAGCTTGATGAGCAGTCCCCCGCGCACGCGCGCACGCAGCTCAAGCCACCACCTCAGCTCACCGATTCAGATGGCCCCGGTTCGTATCAGGAAAAACTGAAACGATTTATTGAGGATCACCAAGGCCCGGTATTGCTTTGCGCTGAGAGTCAGGGTCGTAAAGAAGTCTTGCTGGAGAACCTGGCCAAGGCTGGCTTACACCCCGAACCCAGCGCAAACTGGCCGAGCTTCCTCGAGAGCGGCATGTCCTTTGCCGTGACCGTGGCGCCAGTGGACCGGGGCGTTTACGCCGGCCCGGGGCTGCCCACGCTGGTCAGCGAAGCCCAGCTATTTGGACAGCGGGTGGCGCAGCGGCGGCGGCGCAAAACGCAGGAAGAGACCGATACCGANGCGATCATTCGCGATCTTACTGAGCTGCGGCAGGGCCTACCGGTCGTTCACATCGAACACGGTGTCGGTCGTTATCTCGGGCTTCAGGTCCTGAATATCGACGGCGACCCAGCGGAGTTCCTGCTGCTTGAGTACGCCGAGGGAAACAAGCTGTATGTGCCCGTCGGGTCACTCCACCTGATCAGTCGCTACACGGCAGGTGATCCCGACACCGCACCCTTGCANCGACTTGGNAGTGANCAGTGGGAAAAGGCCCGTCGCCGNGCGCGCCAGCGCGCCGCTGACGTTGCTGCACAGCTACTGGAGGTGTACGCGCGACGAGAAGCCCGCACCGGGCATGCCCACGAGCTCGACGAGTCTAAGTGGCAACGGTTCTGTGAGAGCTTTCCGTTCGAGGAAACNCCCGACCAGGCGGCCGCAATAGAGGCGGTCCGGGCCGACATGTGCGCCCCCAAAGTGATGGACCGCCTGGTCTGCGGCGACGTGGGATTTGGCAAAACCGAGGTCGCCATGCGCGCGGCGTTCATTGCCGCCCAGAACGGCCGCCAAAGCGCGATTTTGGTGCCGACCACCCTGCTCGCCAACCAACACCACGACAATTTCAGAGACCGATTTGCAGACTGGCCTTACACCGTCGAGGTCGTCTCACGCTTCCAGTCNGCCAAAGACCTTGACGGGATCATCGCGCGCGTCCAAAGCGGCGAGGTCGACATTCTGATCGGCACNCACAAACTGCTGCAGAGTGATTTCGGGTTTCGTGACCTGGGACTCCTGATCATCGACGAGGAACATCGCTTTGGCGTCAAGCAAAAGGACGCCATCAAAGCACTGCGGGCTGAGGTCGACATCCTGACCATGACCGCCACGCCCATCCCGCGAACCCTGAATATGGCCCTTGGCGGGCTGAGAGATCTCTCGATTATTGCCACTCCCCCGGCGCGAAGGCTGTCTATTAAAACCTTCATCCGCGAACACACTATTGCCTTGGTAAAGGAAGCGGTCTTGCGGGAAACGCTGCGCGGTGGACAGGTGTTTTACCTGCACAACGAAGTCAAAACCATCGAGGAGAGCGCGCGGAAGCTTGGTGAGCTGCTGCCCGAGCTATCAATCGGCGTCGCCCATGGTCAACTCCGGGAGCAGGCGCTCGAGAAGGTCATGTCCGATTTTTACCATCAGCACCACCACATTCTGATCTGCTCAACCATCATCGAAACGGGAATCGACATACCCAACGCCAACACCATTATTATTGAGCGCGCCGACAAGTTTGGACTGGCTCAACTGCATCAGCTCCGCGGTCGTGTGGGTCGCTCCCACCATCAGGCCTACGCCTATCTGCTCAGTCCACCGCGATCCCTGATTACATCTGACGCACAGAAGCGCCTCGAGGCAATCGAGGCCGCTGGAGATCTGGGCGCCGGATATCAGATAGCCTCCCATGACATGGAAATCCGCGGTGCGGGGGAGCTCTTGGGCGCGGAGCAGTCAGGGCAAATTCATCAAGTTGGATTCTCGCTCTACCTGAACATGCTCGAAAGTGCCGTCGCAGCCCTTCGCCGGGGCGACATACCCGACATTGATCAGCCACTGGATACGGGTACCGAGGTGAAGCTGCATGTGCCCGCGCTGATCACCGAAGACTACCTGCCCGATATCACCACTCGACTGGTCCTCTATAAGCGAATCGCTCAGGCCAACAGCGCAGACCAGTTACGAGAGATTCAGGTGGAGATGATCGACCGTTTCGGTCTGTTGCCTGAGCCCGTAAAAAACCTCTTCACCGCCGCTTTGCTCAGGGTTCGCGCGCAGCGTCTGGGCATCAGTGAAATCGATATGACGGACGAGGGTGGTAGTATCGAGTTCACTTCTGCCACGGTCGTCGAACCCGCTGCTATCGTGAACCTGATTCAATCCGATCCACAGTGCTATAGCCTCTCAGGGAGCGGCAAGCTTAGGGTAAAAAAAGCCCTGCCAACCCTCCTCTCGCGCGCCGAATTTCTTGAAAATCTGATGTCACCCTGGCTGGAGGCCGCGTGACCGCCACGATGAGCCGCTGCTGGCCAAGCTTGATCGTTTGGCTAGCGTTGGGCGCCACGCCACTCCATGGTGCTCCCTTGGCTGGCGGTTTTAAGCACTCGGGCTGGTACCAGTTCGAGGTGGTGGTGATGATGGATACCCGCGCCGAAACACTGGACAGCGAAACCTGGCCGTTACTGCCCACCGTAGGCTACCCCGCCCGCTGGCGCTGGCTGCGGGACGAAAGCACCCGTATGGCACTGGCAGCAGCACATCTCGACGCCATGGTGGCCAGCAGCCCCTCGGGGCACCTGACCGTGCGGCTGCCTGCTCCGCCCCCACCAAATTGGGAGGCTCCCTCCGACCTGCTGACCGAGGGGGACATGAGCCTCATCGAGGAGCTGATCGAAATCAGTCAGGGCACAGACACATCGAGCCTGCGGCCCACGGAAACCGAGCCTGAAGACGCTCCCGATGAGGCGGCGGCTTTGACTCCCGCACCCTTGCTACCCTTTGAGGATATCGCCCCTCCTGAGGCGGAAACCTCATCGCTACTGGCTCTCGAGTCACTGGGAATAGCGGGGCCAGCGCCTCAGGCCGATTCACCCGCAGTCAACATTCCTTTTGCGCGGCCGGTGGAAGCCCTGACACTCAAACCGGTCACCGTGGCCGTCCGTCCGATCCCCACCCCCGCCCCCTTCGTGCAGCTGCCACTCGATCAATTAGCAGCCGGTCTCAGGCGTTACCGCCAAAGCAGCGAGGACGAGGTAATCGCGTCGGCGTCATGGCTCCAGGGGCCCGATAGCGAGACGTTACCCATCCTGCTGGAAACGGACAGCGATACCGGCTACCCGCTGGTGCAAGGCTTTATTCAGCTCATACCCCGAGATAACCACTGGCGGCTGGGGCTCAATTTCTGGGCCAATACCGACGGGCGCTACCTGCCAGAGATTTTTGCGATGCCGGGACCACCCCCATCTCCGCAGCGCATTACGTTTCTGGAGCCAGAGATAGCGGTGAACTTTGACATGGGGGACGAGACCGCATCGTCATTTGACGCCAACGCAGTAGCATTGACAGAACAGGAATTCACCTGGAGAGAGATCATCGCTCCAGCGTCCGCATCGGCTCCGGCACGCGCGAGCAATCCATTCGACACAGTAAGCGCCCCGTCAGCGCGACCCGAGTGGCCATGGCGGCACCTCATACAGGTAGCCGATACCATCCCCCTCACAGAAAATCGTTTGCGCTATTACGACCACCCGGTCATCAAAGTGCTGGCCATCTGGCGTGAGCTCACCTGGTACGAGCTCTTTTATCGCGGCAAAATCCTGCTCGACGCATCGTCCATCACGCCAGTGAGCGCAGAATCAGCCGCCAATATTGCGCCGGCAATACCGAGCGCTCCCGCACCTCAGGGCTGACCTCCGGTGGCGTCCGGCTCAGGCGGATTCAACAACAAGGTTCGCGTTGGGAAGGCCACCTCGGCACCGTGACCGTCGATAATCTCCAGAATCCTCAGCAGTACATCCTGTTTGACGCCGTGATAGGTCGCCCAGTCTGTGGTTCGCGTGAAAGTGTAGATGAAGAAGTCCAGAGAGGAAGCGCCGCAGGAGACAAAGTTGACCATCAACGTGCGGCCTTTGTCGATATCGTCATGCTGTCTGAGCATCTCTTTCACATCGGCCACAATCGGTGCCATCGCCGCGGCGTCGTCGTAACGAATACCTATCGTCTCGTTGATCCGCCGATTGAGCATGCGCGACGGGTTCTCAATCGCGACCGTCGAAAAAACCGAATTGGGTACGTACAGCGGACGCTGATCGAAGGTCCGAATACGCGTCACACGCCAACCCACATCTTCAACGGTCCCCTCAACCTCTCTGTCTGGCGAACGAATCCAATCTCCCACCGCAAAGGGCCTGTCGAGAAAAATACTCAGCCCACCGAGAAAGTTCGCCAACAAATCGCGCGCGGCAAAACCGACCGCGATACCGCCCACACCACCAAAAGCGAGCAGACCGGATACTGATACGCCAGCCGACTGCAAGATCATGATCCCCGCCACCGCCCACAAGGCAATACGACTGAGACGAGCCACCGCACTGATCGTGGCGCGGTCACTCGATTCAACCGCCCCACGGTGCTCCCCGAGCAGCTCCTCTTCGATACCGCGACTCAGTCGGTGCGCCAGCCAACCGAAGAGCACCAGCAGCGCCGTATCAGACAAGCGCAGGAGGCCCTCGCGAATGCCATCGAGCGCGGGAAACAGGCTGAGCGCCAACAGCCCCAGCACCACCCACATCACCCATTGAATGGGCGGAAAGATCGCGTAGAGCACAACGTCATCCCACCGGGTTTCCGTGCGATCCGCCGCTGTGGTGAGTTTGCGCACCACCCGATAAATCGTGAGGTGTCCCAATGCGCCAATCACGATGAGCACAGCAAACACGACTATCCCAATCGGAAGATGCAGCATCTCCGCTATAGGCGCTAGAAGCTCCTGTAAAAACAACATTATGAACCCGTCCAGTTTGATAATCCCCCTATCCTACCGCACCCTTTATCACGCTAATCACGATGCTGTACAAAAACACAGACTGTATATATCATCAGCACACGATAAGGGGGATAAGCTCATGAAACTCACTGCACGCCAAGAACAAGTACTCGACGTGATCCGGCGATACGTTGCCGATACCGGCTACCCTCCGACCCGGGCCGACATCGCCCGTGAGTTGGGATTCAAGTCAGCCAACGCGGCGGAAGAGCACTTACGGGCGCTGGCGCGCAAGGGCGCTATCGAGATGATCGCCGGCGCATCGCGCGGCATACGACTCACAGAAATGACCGGGCTGCCGATTATCGGTCGCGTAGCCGCGGGCTCCCCTGTGCTCGCCACCGAGCATATTGAGGATTACTGTGAGCTTTCGCCCGGGTTCTTTTCACCCCAGGCCGACTACCTGCTGAGGGTGACGGGCGACAGCATGAAAGACATCGGCATACTCGATGGAGACCTGCTGGCGGTCCACAACACCCCGACCGCACGAGATGGCCAAGTCGTTGTGGCGCGCATCGAGGACGAAGTTACCGTCAAGCGGCTCAAGCGGTCAGGCCAACATACCCTGAAATTACTGCCTGAAAACCCCAACTACGAGCCCATCGTGGTCGACTTGCGCCACACAGAGTGCGCGATCGAGGGAATCAGTGTGGGGGTCATCCGTCAACAAAGCTGATCTTGCGCTCAGCGTTAGCGTCATCAACGAGAATCGAGTCAACTAATCGAGCAGTGCATCTGCGACAGCGCGCTGAGTCGCCGATTGCTCCGCAACCCCCTCACCCACGTGCCCGAGTAGCGTAACTGTCATGCCGTGACGGAATTTGGGGGAAGAAGACCCTGGAGCGGCCTGTGCGGGCTCCTGAAAAAAAGACGGAGTCGATCGCTCCGCTGTAGTCGCGCGCCGCTAACTCAGTGCAGCGTGCGGGTCTCTGACATCTCAGCGGTCTCGATTTCGAGGTTGTTCACCTCAGCCAACTGCGCCGCCGCCTCAATACCAGCCTGAATCATGACCTTGGCAATTTCCAGGTTGTTGCCCATGAGGTAGGTATTCGCCTCCTCAGAAAACTGAATGCTCACCAACGGCTCAGAATCACCTTCCACGCGCTGAAGCACCACTTCACCATCACCCAGATCTACGATTTCAAGTAAAGATGTAGACACTCAATAACCTCTCTTTGTAAAAGAGTCACCGCAGCCTAGTGCTGACGGCGTGGCTTTACGGTAACACTCTGAGCGGGCATCTGCCACTCGGCAGCCTAAATGCCAACGGATTACGACTCGTCCACGGCGTCGGCGATCTGCTGTGCCAGCGACACCAGCTTTTGAGACCAGTCCTCAAACTGCTCCCTCGATATCCCCTGCTCTACCGCGAGACTGTCTGAGCGTCTAACAGCCGGCGTCTCAGTGAGAGGGGCCTGAAGTGCCGCCACCCAACCGCCCTGCTCGAGCTGAGCACAGGTCTCAACTTCGGCAGGGTGCACAAGTCCCGCTGGCAAAGTCGGCAGGTCACGAACCGAATGCGGTGGTTTGTCGGGGGCCTGACGAATACGGCACGCCGCCAGCAGCAGCCAACCATAACTATCCAGCAAGCGGGTCTGCACAGCGGGTGCGTAAGCCAGTGTAATCTGTCTTTCAGGCAGGTTCTCTTCTGTGAGTGCGCGCTGCCAACCCGACAGTAAAATACTGGCGTGATAAAGACTTTGGTTGGCGTACGCCAGCGGGTGGCTCAATCGGCGCTCTCGTCCGCGGCCGATACCTCGCTCGTTTCAGCTTTGGGAACCGGCTTCGCCTTGGCCTTGGCCTTGGCCTTGGATTTTGTCTTGGGCTTGGCCTTGCGCTTTGCCTTGGCTTTCTTGGCGCTGCCTTCTTCAACCCAACGACCATCGGCAAACAGTGCCCTCCAACCGCTTGGTTTGCCGTCCCGCTCCGACATCACATATTGCTCTTTGGTCTTGCGGCTATAGCGGATCTGGCTGCGATTGCCCTGATCGTCGATTCGCGGCGCGTCGAAAAGGTAGTGATGCTTGGGATCGATCTCCGCCTGATGCGGCAGCAGCTCGTCGACAAAGGGCGGCCGGGTTTCACGGTGCCTGGGAAACTGGCTCGCCGCCAAAAAGATTCCCGAGGCGCCATCACGCAGCACGTAGTGATCCTCGACNTTCNCACACTGCAGCTCGGGCATCGGTACCGGGTCCATTTTGGGTGGGGCGGCCTCACCACTTCTGAGTAGCTTTCGTGTATTGGTGCAGGAAGATTCGGTGCAGCCAAAGTATTTGCCAAAACGTCCGGTCTTGAGCTGCATATCGGCACCGCACTTGTCGCACTCAATCACAGGACCGTCGTATCCCTTGATGCGGAACTGACCCTGTTCAACCTCGTAGCCATCGCAGTCCGGATTGCTGCCGCAGACATGGAGCTTGCGGGATTCATCAATCAGGTAGCTGTCCATAGCGGTGTGGCACTTCACGCAGCGTCGCTTGCTCAGCAGCAAACGGGATTCNGCTTCGTCATCCGCATCGACACTGATCGCCTCGTCACCGGGAATCAGATTCACCGTATTTTTGCAGCGCTCTTTGGGCGGGAGGCTGTAGCCAGAGCATCCCATAAACACACCCGTACTCGCGGTGCGAATTTGCATCGGACGACCACAATCTCCGCAAGGAATTCCTGTAGGCGTGGGATCGTTTGGCTGCATTCCGTCAGGGCCATCGTTTGCCGCCTTTACCAACGTGCCGCTGAATTCGGCGTAGAACTCGTTTAAGAGATCGGTCCACGACAGCGACCCTTGCGCAACCTCATCCAGCCGCTCTTCCATCTGCGCGGTAAAACCGTAGTCCAGCAAATCGCTGAAACTGCCTTGCAGGCGTTCAGTAACGATGTCGCCCATTTTCTCGGCATACAAACGACGATTTTCGAGACGTACGTAGCCCCGATCCTGAATAGTAGAAATAATCGCCGCATAGGTAGAGGGCCGGCCAATACCCCGCTTCTCAAGCTCCCGAACCAGACTGGCCTCGCCGTAGCGAGCCGGCGGCTTAGTAAAATGCTGTTTGGGATCAAACTCGGACACAATCAAACCATCGCCAACGGCCAGAGGCGGCAACACCGCGTCATCGCCCTTGCGGGCTGCGGGTGCCTGAACGCGCGTGAAACCATCAAACTCAACAACGCGACCCTTCGCAGTCAGTCGGCAGTCGGCAGCGGTGACCACCAGAGTTGTTGACAGATAGCGAGCCGGCGTCATCTGACACGCCACGAACTGTCGCCAGATAAGATCGTAGAGGCGCTCGGCATCGGGCTCCATGCCCGACAATTGATGGCTCCGCAATCTNACGTCGGAGGGGCGGATCGCCTCATGCGCTTCCTGCGCACCTTCCCGCGACCCATAGCGAATAGGCTCGGCTGGCAAGTACTCGGATGAAAAGTCCTTTTGAATAAGCGTCCGGCAGGTGCTTACCGCCTCATCACTGAGATTGGTGGAGTCGGTACGCATATAGGTTATGTAGCCCGCCTCATAGAGGCGCTGAGCGAGGATCATCGTCTTTTTGACCCCAAATCCCATGCGCGTGCTGGCCGCTTGCTGCAGCGTTGAAGTAATAAAAGGTGCAGACGGCTTCGAACTGGTTTTTCGAGACTCGAGATCGGTAACCGTGAAGGCACCCTCGCGCATCGCTGCGACGGCGGCTTCTGCCTCTGCCTCCGTTTTCGGCTCAAACTTCTGCCCGCCACGATGCGTCACCAGGAACCGAATCGGATCAATATCATCCGACTTTAACAGTGCATGAACTTCCCAGTATTCCTCCGGCACGAACGCCCGAATCTCCCGCTCACGCTCGACAATTAACCGCACGGCAACAGATTGCACTCGTCCAGCCGACAAGCCGCGAGCGACTTTGGCCCACAACAAGGGACTGACCTCGAACCCAACGACCCGGTCGAGGAATCGTCGCGCCTGCTGCGCGTGAACCCGAGCGATATCGAGCTCGCCGGGCTGCTTGAAGGCTTCCTGAATCGCTTTTTGCGTAATCTCGTTAAACACCACGCGATGGTAGCGACTGGTGTCACCCCCTATGGCTTCCTGCAAGTGCCAAGCAATGGCCTCACCTTCACGATCCAAATCCGTCGCCAGATAAATCGCGTCGCTGTTTTTGGCCAGCTTCTTCAGCTCACTGACCACCTTTTCTTTACCCGGCAAAATCTCATAGCGCGCTTCCCAGCCCTTGTCCGGGTCGATACCCATGCGACGTACCAACTGTTCACGCTTTTTGCGAGTCTGGTAGCGCAGCTTTTCATCGGGCGCCATTTTGCGTGTGATGGCAGCCTGTGCGGCGCGCTCCTTTGGGTCCGAAGGCTTGGCACTACCCGACGTAGGCAGATCACGGATATGCCCAACGCTGGACTTCACAATAAAGTCCTTGCCGAGATACTTGTTAATGGTTTTCGCCTTGGCGGGCGACTCCACTATGACCAGTGCTTTACCCATAAAATGCGCTTGCCTGCGTTAAAGGGACGATCAAGATAGCTGATCTGACGCCAGAAGGTGGGCATCTATAAGGGCGAAAAGGCTCTGGGTCAAGGGGTGAGGGCATTACGTTCAGCCGAGACGCCGGGGTCTGGAAACGAGTATTTATTCAATTAAATCAATTGCTTGTTTTATCTTCAACAGCCCTTCTGATCCCTCTTTTTCGTCCCAGAAAATACTGACAGTGTGCTCCGAGAGCGCTACAAAGACGGCTCCCAAGGGCAGACTTGCCAGCCAAACCGGTGCAGAGGCCACGCCTTTGGTGGGTGACCAGACACCCCCCGCATAGACAAAATCCTCGCCGCTACCGGGCGGCTGCAAGCCCCCCTGCAATCGACGCTCGTAGCACGCAAGCTCGCCATCGTGCGCAAATCGGAATCTGGCCGGTATTGCGGGCAAAGGCCGCAGGCTCACGCGCAGGGCGCAGCTTCGTGCCTCGTCACGCAGCGCCGCTTTTTGACGTTGCGCTTTGCTGGGCATAACAGACATCAGCGGCGCTATTACCACCGCCAGACCCAATACAATTAATACGTAAACCAAGACCTCACTCCGACAAGACAAACTTGTTGTTTTTGACTACATTTACCGCAANGGAACTTCAGTAGCGGGGAAAGTATGCCCTACCAGAACATTCTCGTGGCAGTGGATCTCGGCGCCACCACCGAAGCGGTTGTGCAACGAGCCGCCTCGCTCGCCGGGCAGAATTCAGCCCAGCTGCATGTACTGCACGTTATCGAACCCCTCGCCATCACCTATGGTGGCGATATCCCGATGGATTTTTCAGCGATTCAAGAGGAAATTCAGGANCAGGCGAAGGAGCAGCTCGATAGACTCTGCGTGGGACTTTCCGTTCCCGAAGCCAACCGGCACCTCGTGACCGGCCGACCAGAGTCCGAAATTCCGACCCAGGCCAAAGCGGTTACCGCTGATCTGATTGTTGTCGGTAGTCACGCGCGCTGGGGGCTGGCACTTTTACTGGGTTCCACAACCGATGGCGTCATGCACGGTGCGGACTGCGACGTACTCGCTGTCAAAGTAGACGCCGAGTCCTGACCCGCCATTTCAGGGCAAGGCGCCNCTCAGAAACGCTTCGAGTTGCGTTCCGTCAAAGGGCCACCCTAACTCCCGGCCTGCCCGATCTCGGACAACAGGTATACGCACCCCGTAGCGCTCCATCAATTCAAGATCGTCGGCAATGTCTTGGGGTTGAAAAACATGCCCGCCCGCTTCGAGAATCGCTTCAGCGTGCTCACACAGGTGGCAACCTGATGTGGTGTAGAGTATCAGCGGATGCATAGTGAAATCTCCGGTGTTAGCAAGCATGCCTGACCATACCATCACAGCATGGAACCCCAGCGAGGGCCTCACCCTTTACGGGCGCAAGCCCGCATTAGAGGCACTGATGGACCCCTCGCTTGCCATCCACTGCCTGCACCTTNCTGACAGCAACCGGCCCACCGGCATTATCGCGCAAATCATTGCGGCAGCGGAAAAGCGAGAGGTTGCCGTCCGCTACCACGACCGTCAGGCCCTGTCGCGCATCTCGAAAAATGGGCGCCANGATCAGGGCGTTGCACTCGACGTGATTTGCCCGGGCTTTCTGTCGCTCGAGGCGTTTTTGGCGCTACCGCAAAAACCACGCACNTTGCTGGCAATCGACGGCGTCACCAATCCGCAAAATGTGGGCATGATTATTCGATCCGCCGCCGCCGCGGCTATCGACGGTCTACTGTATCCAAAACGAGGCATCGCCTCACTCGGGCCATTGGTCATAAAAGCGTCGGCGGGAAACGTCTTCCGGGCACCCATTATTCGCTGCGACACAACGACCAGCGCGGTATCCACACTCAAAACGCAGGGCTATCGCGTCGCCGTTTTACAGGCGTCAGCGCCGGAGTCTCTCTTCGACTACCAACCAGAAGCCTCTATGGTCTGCGTCTTGGGCGGGGAGAGTGAGGGCGTGGGAGCCGACGTGCTGGCAATGGCGGACACCGAGCTCAGTGTTCCCATGGCCAACGGAGTCGAGTCGTTGAACGTTGCGGTGACTGCGTCGCTGGCGGCCTTCCACCTCGGACGGCCTCNAGGCTGAGAGACCGGCTTACGATCAGCAACCTGAGCGGTTAGTTATTAGCTTCCCTCTGGTGGCGTGGCATCACCGTTGGCTACCGCCAGCCAGGCCTGCTGAATGACATAAGCGCGGATTGCGTCCGTGTCTTCCTTGGTAAGATGGCCCGAAAAAGAAACCATACCCTGCTTTTCCAGCGCCCCTTCCCGAACCACCTGATCCCAAGCCTGCTCGCTCGCTGAAATCGCTGACCAGCGAAGATCGGGTATCACGCCGCCACTGATCGCAAAAGCACCGTGACAGAAGTGACAGTTCTCCGCAAAGCGCTGCATACCGAGCTGGTGCTGGTCTGGCTCTCCAAACATCGATGACTTGGGTGTTGCGGCCACCTGATCCGCCAATGGCACCGGCATCATTTCGTTTCCACCAAGCTTGAAGGTAATGACTCGTGCAGGCTCTCGACCCGCCGCCTCGCCGTAGGTAAAACCCGCAATCAGATTGGATACGCTGCCCCAGCCCGAGAGCACGCTGAGGTACTGCTCGCCCTCTATCTCATAGGTCATCGGAGCGGCGGCGGCGTTACCCACCAACTGACGAGACCACATGCGCTCACCCGTTTCAGCATCGTAGGCCACCAAATCGCCAAATTTATTGCCCTGAAAAACCAGGCCCGCATCCGTGCTCAACACGCCGCCATTCAGCGGTAGCGGAAAAGGCACCGCCCATCGGGGCTCCGCTTTCACTGGGTCCCAAGCGAGCAAGGAGCCGCCGTCCAGATCGGCGACCGCCTCTACGGTGCCTGCCGGGTACTCCACCGGCCATCCCGCTGCTGCGTCGTACCCAATGTTCCACCANGACTTGCTGTCCTCAACATTGCGTGTCTTATCGTAGAAAAACGGAATCTCATTGACCGGAATGTAGACCAGCCCCGTATCGGGATTAAACGCCATGGGATGCCAGTTATGTGCTCCAGTGGGCCCAGGGATCACAACGGTGAGCGCCATATCCACCGCTTCTTCGATGAGCACGGGCCTTCCGTTCTCGTCAAACTCTCCCGTTGTCCAGTTTTGATTAGTAAAAGGCGTTGCCGATATCAATTCGCCGTCAGCCGCATCCAGCACATAGAAGAATCCGTTCTTAGGGGCCTGCATGATGACTCGCCGGCTGGCACCCTTCTCCCCGAGAGGCAGATCCGCCAACATAATCTGCTGCGTGGCGGTGTAGTCCCATCGATCTCGAGGGGTGGTCTGGTAGTGCCAGCGGTAGGCTCCCGTATCGGCGTCGACCGCGAGAATAGATGACAGGAATAAGTTGTCGCCGTCACTGTTCGGGTCACGTAGGTCTGGATTCCAGGGAGAACCATTTCCCACGCCTATCAGGATCTGGTCATTCACCGTGTCATAAACAATCGAGTCCCAGGCNGTGCCCCCTCCCCCATCCGTCACCCAGGCACCGTCATCACCCCAGGTCTCATTGGCGAGCTTCGCAAGGATAGCGTCAGAAGCCGCGCCATCCGGTTTCTTGTCGGGGTTGGGGACCGTATAGAAACGCCACACCAACTCACCCGAATCCACGTCATAGGCGGTGACATAACCCCGCACACCCAGCTCAGCGCCTGCGTTACCAATAATGACCTTATTCTTGAACACCCGGGGGGCGCCGGTGATCGTATAGGGCTTACTTTGATCAACGGTCACCTCGCTCCAGACAACCGCTCCCGTCGCGGCGTCGAGCGCCTCCAGGCGACCGTCAAACACCCCGATAAATACCTTCCCGTTATGCACGGCGACGCCCCGGTTAACCACATCGCAGCACCCTTTGGCGGCATCTTTTCCCGACACCTCAGGGTCATAGACCCACAGCTCCTCGCCGGTTTTTGCATCGAGCGCGTACACCACAGACCAGGCGCTGGAGACATACATGACGCCATCCACCACGATCGGCGTGGCCTCGGCACCCCGGGGCTTGGCCGTCTCATACACCCAACCCACACCTAACTCGGGCAACGTATCGCGATTGATCTGTCCCAGCGCCGAATGGCGCTGCTCGTCGTAGGTCCCACCATAGGTTAGCCACATTTCCGGCTCGTCGGCCGCGGCTTTGATCCGATCGGTGTCGACCTGCGCTGCGGGCGCACTACCCTCGACCCCGCCGGATGTTATCGAGGTATCGTCTGTCTGGTCACCGCAAGCAGCCAGCATCAAAGCCAAGACAGACATAACAATCAAACGTAGCGCACCGGACATGGCATCCCCCAGACAAATTTTAGTTTTAATCGCAATGGCTAGTGTAGCCAAAACCCAGGGCTGTGGCGCCCTTTCAGATCCCGTTTTGACCCGCACTCAACCTGTCGAGCAATAGGAAGCAAAAGGGGCGCCGCTCCAGCTATTTGGACAGGTAAGACATGCCTTCTTCCAGACCGCGCAGGGTCAGGGGATACATCTTACCCTCCATGACTTGGCGGGTGATGCCGATCGACTGGGTGTACTCCCACTCATCTTCGGGCACGGGATTAATCCAGATGCACTTTTCGTAAGTTTCTCGGAGCCTGTGCATCCACAGCTCACCAGACTCTTCGTTCCAGTGCTCTACCGAACCGCCTGGCTGCATGATTTCGTATGGCGACATTGAGGCGTCACCCACAAATACCACTTTGTAGTCGTGAGCATATTTGTGCATCAGGTCGAGCGTGGACGTGCGCTCGTTGAAGCGTCGTATGTTGTTCTTCCAGACGCTCTCGTAAACAAAATTGTGAAAGTAAAAATACTCCAGGTGTTTGAATTCGGTCCGAGCGGCAGAGAAAAGCTCCTCGCACACCTTCACGTGAGGGTCCATTGACCCTCCTACATCAAGAAACAAGAGCACCTTCACCGCATTGTGCCGCTCCGGCACCATNTTGATATCGAGCAGGCCCGCNTTGCGCGCCGTTGACTTGATGGTGTCATCGAGATCGAGCTCTTCGGTNGCTCCGGTTCGGGCAAATTTTCGCAGGCGCCGCATGGCAATTTTGATGTTGCGCGTCCCCAGCTCGACACCGTCATCGAGGTTTTTGAAATCCCTCCGATCCCAAACCTTCACCGCCCGCTTATTTTTGCTTTCTCCACCGACTCGGATGCCTTCCGGGTGGTAGCCGTCGTTACCAAAAGGTGATGTACCCTCTGTACCGATCCACTTATTGCCCCCCGAATGTCGCTTTTTTTGCTCCTCGAGGCGCTCTTTAAACTGCTCGATCAACTCCTCCAAGCCGCCAAGGCTTTCGATCTTGGCCTTGTCTTCCTCAGACAGCTGCTTCATAAACTCCGAACGCAGCCAGTCATCGGGAATCATGGCTTCAATCACATCGTCCAACGCTTCAAGATCCTGAAAATGCAGCCCGAATGCCCGATCAAACCGATCGTAGTACTTCTCGTCCTTAACCAGAATGGCGCGGGACAGCGAGTAAAAATCGTCCATGTCACCAAATGCCAGACGACGCTCCATTGCCTCGAGCAAATCGAGGAGCTCCCTCGGCGTAACCGGTACACCGTTGTCCTTTANCACATGGAAAAAATTGACCAACACGGATTCAGCGCGCCTCGCGACGATGCATAAATGCCAGGCGCTCCAGAAGCTGCACGTCCTGCTCGTTCTTCAGCAATGCACCATAAAGTGGGGGTATCGCCTTGGTCTGGTCGCGATTTTTAAGAATCTCGTCAGGGATATCGTCTGCCATCAGCAGCTTGAGCCAGTCGATCAATTCCGAGGTAGAGGGCTTTTTCTTTAAACCCGGGATCTCGCGCAGCTCAAAAAAGACCTCCATCGCTTCCTGAACCAGGCTCTTCTTAATTTTGGGGTAATGCACGGCAATAATTTCCTTCATCGTTTCCTTGTTAGGAAAATTAATGAAGTGGAAAAAGCAGCGGCGCAAAAACGCGTCCGGCAGTTCCTTCTCGTTATTGGAGGTGATAATAATGATCGGGCGATGCTTGGCTTTGATGGTTTCGCCTGTCTCGTAGACAAAGAACTCCATGCGATCGAGCTCGACCAGCAGATCGTTCGGAAACTCGATATCTGCCTTGTCGACCTCGTCGATCAGCAATACCACCTGCTCTTCAGAGGCNAANGCCTCCCATAGCTTGCCGCGTTTGATGTACTGGCTGATGTCTTCCACTTTGCCGTCACCCAGCTGTGAGTCACGCAGACGCGAAACCGCGTCGTACTCNTACAAACCCTGTTGAGCCTTGGTCGTCGACTTGATGTGCCACTGGATGAGTTGCTTGCCCAAGCCGGCCGCCACCTCTTCCGCGAGCATAGTCTTTCCGGTGCCGGGCTCACCCTTGATCAATAATGGCCGCTGCAGCGCCACTGCCGCATCGACGGCCATGCGCAAATCATCAGTCGCAACGTAACGCTCTGTTCCTTCAAACTTCATATCAGGGATCTCTCGTATCTGATTTTACGGGGGCGAGCAGACTAACCGAAGTGGGCATGACAAACCACTCACAGAGCGGCCGGCTTACCCGCCCGCCAAGACCCGGCAATCACCCCGAGACACACGCCGACCAATAGCCATAGCGCTGGAAGAGTGGCCGATGAAAGCCCCTCGCCGAATAGGGTGTTAAAGATTACAACGATCAGTGCAGGCGCCATTGAGGCCACGTCTGGCCCGGGAAAGGCCGGCGTCAACAGCAGCCCTCCGATCAACCCCAATACGGCACCCCCCGAGCGGGTTACCGGCTTTTTAAACCAAAGCCGACGCATCAGCACCAGCCCGATGACCGCCGCGACCCAATACAACAACATGGCGATAAGGTAAGACTGTGTGGTTAGCATGGGGGGAGCTCCTNAGCGGCAGCCGATTTAACGGGGTCNGGCGGTAACTGCAGAAAATAACCCCTAGAGGCAATCTCCTCCATCACCCGACTCGCAGGCTGCGCAGCCAACGGTTGCCGTGCGCTGAGGTTCAAGGACAGGACCTTCTCGGCAGGTGTAAAGACGTCAGCTAACCCCTCAGGCCAGTCCGCGAGAGCCAGTCCTTGCGGTAAAAATAAAAAAGTCTCCGGCCTGCGTGCGGTTTTGAATACATCGACCAGCAAGGAATCGGGCAATGCNGTCATGCGGTGCGCTCCCCTAACCACTGTCGCAGTGGCTCCAACACGGTTGCCTCGCGCCAACCCGTCCAAGCATCGGGTGCGGGCAGAGAGGCGTCGGCCTCCTGACGAATCAAATGCTCAAGGTCAGCCTTGGGCATCAGCACTTCGGGCGGAACATCCATGGATTCAGCGATCGCCTTAAGGCGCTCGGAGAGCGCTCCCAATCGGCTGCGTTGCTCGCCGGAGAGGGGCTTCGGAATCAGCTGTGGCGACACGGGCAGCGGGTCATCGGCTGCCGATACGATGCGCGCCACCAGATCATCTCCTGCCCGGCGCACCAACCCTTGGGGCATATCTTCAATATTGGACAGCTCTCGCACTGAGCGCGGCAACTCTCGAGCCGCCGCCATGACGACCTTGTCATTTAAAATCCAGCTCCGGGGACGATCTCGTCGCCGAGCCTCTTCATCACGCCACTCCACCAGCTCGGCGAGCGCTCTCTGTTGATTCGGGGACAGACGGTAGGCCGTTTTAAATTTGGTAATGGGCGCCCTTCCACCGGGCCGCATACGGGCACCTTCTTCGAGCACCCAGTCGAGCCGATTGAGCGCAGCCGCCCGGTCTCGCAATTGCGCGCCCATCGGGTGCAGGTAACTGACATCCTGAGCCGCATACTCAGCCTGCGCCGAGGTCAACGGCCGCTGGAGCCAGTCGGACTGCGTTTCGTCCTTGGGTAAATCGATATCAAAAAATTCGGCCACCAATGCACGGTAGCTCAGCCCGCTACCCAAGCCGACTAGCGCGGCTGCACGCTGAGTATCGAACAGCGGCGCAGGCAAGATGCCGAGCCAGTGCGAAAACACCTCAAGATCCTCACTTGCACTATGAATCAGCTTGGTTTGCTCAGGGTCAACGAGGAAACGTCTCAACGCGGCAAGGTCCTCAAGCTGCAGCGGATCAACGAGATACGCCGTCTCGCCCCAACACAACTGCACCAGCGCCACCTGAGGAAAAAAAGTATCGCGACGTCGAAACTCCGTATCCACTGCCACCAACGAGTGATGGCGGTTATCAGCGAGCAAGGCGTTCAGCTCGTCGCTCGTATTGATAAGATTCCCGCTCATTCGCGTACCACCGTTCTACCACTGAGCGCGTGCGCCAACGTATTGGCATCGGTATATTCCAATTCACCACCGAGCGGCACGCCGTGGGCAATGCGCGACACCGTTACCGCTGCATTGCGGGCCCGCTCGCTGATGTAATAGGCCGTCGCCTCTCCCTCTACCGTCGGATTCGTCGCCAAAATTACCTCGCTGATTTCACCACTGGTGAAGCGATCACATAAGGCGTCCAAGCCGAGTTGCTCGGGCCCGATGGCATCGATCGGAGAGAGGTGGCCCATCAGTACATAATAGTGTCCACGGAAGCTTCCGCTCTGCTCGATTGCCATCACATCTGCCGGAGCCTCCACTACACACAACGTGGTCGGGTCGCGCTTGGGGTCCGAGCAGATCTCACAGACCTCAAGCTCCGTAAAATTTCGGCACCGGCTGCAGTTTTTGACCTTGGATAGCGCCACCGCAATGGCCTCGGCGATCTGCTGGGCCCCCTCGCGATCACGCTCGAGCAAATGTAGGGTCATCCGTTGCGCCGACTTTGGCCCGACGCCTGGCAAATGCCTCAAACCTTCAATTAATGCCTCAATAGAGGGACTTAACTTCATTTAAATCAATCATTTAACCATAAATAATGAGATTGCGTATCACAGCGGCTATCGCCACTCACACGCGCCCTTCCGTCTCGGCACCGTCCCCGGTGGGCTCCCCTTCAGCCATATTAGGCCGAAGACTACCTGGAATAATCTGGGCATCGAAAGCCTTTAATAGCCCGTGCAGCGCGTCATCGCTGGAGATCGCCTGCTCAGCGTCAGCTAACCGAGCCGCTGCTGCTGCCGCCCGATGCGCAGCGGGCGTCCGCCCACTATGGTTGATCACCGTAATCGTCGCCGTGACCACCTGCCCAAGCTGCTGACATAAAGCCTGGGTGAACTGTGCCGGGTGTCGGTCATTGAGCAGGGTCGCCTCCCCCTCGGCGAGGCTGAACGAGAGCGCGGACCCGGATACCTCCGACAGCTCCAGATTCAATGCAATATTGTGCAAAATCCCTGTGAACTGCAAACGGTCAAACAGCGTCGGCCACCCCTCGCTTGTCAGCTGCTCGAGCCCCAACCCAGCGGACGCGTGACCATTCGCCAAAGGCCCGTCGGCCGGCTCGTCAAATAAGCCTGCAGGGCTGTCCTGCGGAGGTGGCTGCTTCGCGGCATCTGCCGGCATGTCGGGTGTCGGCGTCTCGCTGGCCGGCTGCTCACCGCTACCCTGTGGCGCAGCGCCCGACTTCAACGCCGAACTAACAGAGAGAGAGGGTTTTGTATCTGGTTTCGTATTTGGCTCTGCGTCCGAACCCACCGGCATCGCCGGTGGATCAGGCTTTTTTACCGGGGGGTCCCCCACCGCCGCCTGAGACTGAATCACCGCAGCGGGCCGGAAGGCAATCATGCGGAGCAGAATCATCTCAAGCCCGGCCCGTGCCGATGACGCAAGATGCACTTCCCTGCGACCCGATACGGCCATTTGCCAGAACAACTGAGTGTCATCGACAGTAGCACTAGCCGCCAATTCGACGATACGCGCCTGATCCGGCCAGCTGGTATCGAGCGCCCCGGGGACCGTCTGGGCGATCGTCATCTGATGCAAGATGCTGCTTAACTCATCCAGCGTCGACACAAAATCCGGAGCGTGCTCAGCGATCTGCGAGACCAAAGCCAGAACAGCCGCGGGATCTTCATCCAGAATCGCCGCCACCAGCTCCAGCACCTGTCCGCGATCCACCGTGCCCAGCATCTCGGCCACTTCGGCACCCACGAGTTTTCCTTCTCCGTAGGCGATTGCCTGATCGGTCAGGCTTAACGCATCGCGCATGGAGCCCTCTGCAGCGCGCCCAATCAGCGCCAACGCCTCTGGGTCAGCGCTGACGACCTCAGTAGTCAGAATATGCTCGAGGTGAGCCACAATCTGCTCAGGCTGCATGTTCTTGAGATTAAACTGTAGGCAGCGAGACAGCACGGTTGCCGGCAGTTTTTGTGGGTCAGTGGTCGCCAGCAGAAACATGGCGTGCGGCGGCGGTTCTTCCAAGGTTTTCAGCAAGGCGTTAAAGCTGTGATTAGACAGCATGTGCACCTCGTCAATTAAATAAATTTTATAGCGCGCCCGCGTTGGCGTGTACTGGACGTTTTCCAACAGCTCGCGGGTATCTTCCACCTTGGTTTTGGAGGCCGCATCGACCTCGATCAAATCAACCGAGCGGCCCTCCGCGATCTCTAAACAGGCGCCGCATTCTCCACACGGTGTTGCCGTCACACCACCATCGCAGTTGAGACACTTTGCGAGAATCCGCGCCACAGTGGTTTTACCGACACCGCGCGTGCCGGTGAAAAGGTAGGCATGGTGCAGTCGACCGGACTCCAGCGCGTTCACCAAGGCCTGCAGAACGTGTTGCTGCCCGACCATCTCGGAGAAGTTGCCGGGTCGCCACTTGCGGGCCAGAACCTGATGAGCCATGCCAAGCCATCCGTGATTAAAGGAGGCGACTCGGACAGCCACACCCCGGCACCCGAATCAGTAACTACCGTTGCTCCCTTCCGGGCCTGGCGGAGTTCATCACCTATCGCTGCGAGGGGACCATCCGAGTCACCACAGAGCCCACCTCGCGGCAGGGGGCGTTAGTGTCGCGAAATCACAACGGGCGCGCAAGCTGAGGAGAAGATAAAACCGGCGNCCGAGCAATGTTAGTCGTATTTACATTTTATGTGAATAGCATTAACATTGGCGAGTCTCAAACAACTGTCTTCAGGATAGCGGGAGCGTTCTTGTGAACCCGAATCTAGTGCAATCGTTGTGGGCGGTGGCTTTGGCCGTGCTACTCACGCTGGGCGGCACTGCGCTGATCAAAGCCAATAAGGTCACCACCACCTCTGCCGAGCGGACACCTATGCCGGTGGCTGCCACGACGTATCGGGAGCAAGCATNCTATGTCCGTAAGGCAACCTACCTTGGCGTCGTGCGCGCAGGCTCCGATAGTGTGTTGGGCTTTGAGGTGGCCGGAGTACTCACCTCGCTCACCGCGACAGAGGGAATGCGCGTTTCAGCGGGAGATGCGCTCGCACAATTAGGGATTGATCGNCGGCAAACGCGCCTGGATGCGGCTGCCGCTGCCTACGATCGGGTCGTCGCGGAACGCGCACAGGCNGAGGCGCGAGCAAACCGCATCGCAAGCCTGNTCNAGGATGGATCAGCCTCTCAGCAAGACTATGACGACGCGCGATTCACCGTGCAGGCGCTGACCGCTGCTGAAAATACTGCTGCGGCACAGCGTCAGTCTGCGCNGCTTGAACTCGAAAAAAGCACCCTGCTAGCCCCCTANGAAGCCGTCGTCGCNGAACGTCTGGTNCAAACCGGTGCNGTCGTGGCGCCCGGCACGCCCGTTATGAGACTGGTCACCGCAACGGGTCGCGAAGCGCATGTCGGGGTCCCGCCGCATGTCGCTCGAAAATTGATTACGGGTAACCCTTACACGCTCTCCCTACAGAGCGAGCAGGTCACCGCCGTACTGCGCTCGATCAGGGATGACATCGACTCCGCCACGCTAACCGTCGGAGCTGTTTTTGATATGCCCGACGACACTTCCGTCGCCGTCGGCGAATCGGCAGCCCTGCAGGTTGCAGAGACCGTAGGGTCTTCAGGCGGCTGGTTACCCGTCACGTCGCTACTGGAGGCGTCGCGCGGGCTCTGGGACGTATTGACCATCACTCCTGACAGCGAGGGAAGGCAGCGCGCCCGACGTGAAAGCGTCGAGATACTGTACACGCGTGGCAGCGAGGTATTCGTCAGGGGTACCCTGCCCCCTGAAGTGTCGGTCGTCGCCTCCGGCTTGCAACGCATCAGCCCCGGAGACCTGGTCGAGCCTNTCTTCAGTCAAGCCCGCCCTAACGANNCGCTGTCCGGCTCATGATTGCCAAGCTTCTCCATGCTAATTCGCGNTACCTCGCACTGGTGATTTTAGCGGTTGTCGTAGTCGGCTACACGAGCATGAGCGGCATGGCGCGCAAAGAAGATCCCGCCATTACGCCGTGGTTTGCCAAGGTACAAATTTTCTTTCCCGGCGCGAGCCCCGCTCGGGTCGAAGCACTGATCACCAAACCAATGGTAGACGCCTTGCGCGAAGAGCCGGATGTGATGGAAGTCGACGGCAGNTCCGCGGCGGGTGTGTCACTGATTTTTGTCGAGGTCGACTATAAGGCACCGCCAGCACGCTTGACTCAAATCATGGCGGAGCTGCGGGACGTGGTTGATCGGGTCGCGCTGACGCTACCACCAGGTAGCTCTCCACCGGATTTTGATGACGAACTCTGGACTGAATTCGTCAAGATTGTTGCCATCAAGGGCACCGAAGATCGTCCGCTGTCGCCCGCTCAGTTGCGCCGACAATCTCTCCTCTTCGCTGACGCGGCACGCGGCGTGCCGATGACTCGCCGCGTGATGNTTTACGGCCTCCCCATTGAGGAGGTGCGGGTAGAGCTCGACGAAANCAGACTGTCAATGCTGGGTATTTCAATCGACGAGGTGGCCGTCGCCCTGGCCGAGGCCGACGCGCGCNCCCCTGCGGGGCAGTTAACCGGAGCAGGAGCCGCCCTCACNGTCGAGCTGACGGGCGAGTTTACCGACCTTGAGTCAGTGCGAAATGTCATCGTCAGGGGCTTGCCCGATGGGAGAGCAATCCGCATNTCGGATCTTGGCGAGGTCAGCAAATCAGAGGTGACNCCACTGCAAAGCCTGTCGCTCTCAAATGGCCANCGCTCTGTNTTAATTGCGGTCGAAATGCAGCCGGGCTATCAGGTCGATCGCTACGGCACGCGGTTTGATCAGTTTCTCGCAGCCTATAGCGCGAGTGCGCCTGACGGCGTCACTATCGAGACCAGTTTTGATCAAGCTGGCTATACCAGCGAGCGCCTGCAAAACGTCGGCAAAAATCTCCTCATGGGTATCGCNCTCGTTTTAACCGTATTGCTGGTCACTCTTGGGTGGCGCGCAGCCTTGGTCGTTGCGGTGATCCTGCCACTGTGCACGCTGATGTCCATGATTGCTCTCTTTTATCTCAAAATACCCATCCAACACATGTCGGTAACCGGGCTAGTCGTGGCGCTGGGTTTACTGGTCGACGGNTCCATCGTTATGACCGATGAGATTCGCAAACGACTGTTGAATGGACTGCCCCCTACCGAGGCGATGAAAGGCGCGGTGTCGCGCATGCGTATTCCACTTATGTCGTCCACCCTCACCACCGTTCTCGCTTTTCTGCCGNTGGTCATGCTGCCCGGCGCTGGGGGCGACTTTCTCGGATCCATNGCAGTNGCNGTNATTGCAATGTTGGTGTCTTCATTTTTACTGGCGATTGCTATCACGCCAGTACTGGCTTCTCGATGGTTGCCCTCAGGCATCGCGCTNGANCGCCGCTGGTGGCGAGCCGGCGCANACAACCCTCGACTCACCGCTANTTTTCGTCGNTCNCTCAACTGGTCTATTCGCAACCCTCTNGGGAGCATTTGCGCTNGCNCTAACACTCCCCATAACCGGATACCTGAGTCTGAGCACGCTCACGCTGCAGTTTTTNCCGGGNACCGATCGCGATCAAATGTACCTCGACGTCAAATTGCCGGAGGGTACCTCGATTGAAGACTCGCTAAGTTTGGTCACAGAGGTTGACCAAAAATTACGCTCCGAGCCGCTCATTCGACGCGTAGACTGGTCTATCGGCGAGAGTCCGCCTGAGTTTTATTACAACCTGCGCGCCAACGTAAAAGGCGTGCCAAGCTGGTCCCGGGCGTTGGTGCTTACCACCGATGAAAATCAAACCGACTCACTGATTATGCGCCTGCAGCGAGAAATTGATCGAGAATTTCCCGAGGCGCAAATTTTGGTGCGCGGCATTGATCAGGGGCCTCCCGTCGAGGCGCCGTTAGAGGTCCGCCTGTTCGGGCCCAGCACCGATCTGCTCAAGTCACTTGGCGAGCAATTTCGCCAGCGTATGGCTGCTCTGCCGGACGTTACGCACACAAAACTTCTTATGGCACCCGCACCACCTAAGGTGGTCTTTGATCTCGACGAGTCGGCTCTCAAAAGAGCAGGACTCAGTAAAGCCGACGTAGCGAGGGGTATTCAGAGCGCGCTCAAAGGCCGGGTCGGTGGCGAGCTGCTAGAAGGCACGGAGCGGCTCCCCGTGCGCGCCATTCTCAAACGTCAGGAATGGGACAGCGCCGACGACCTGACCAACATCCGGATTCCAATCCGCAACCCGGGGAGCGACACCCTGATACCTGCCATACCGCTTAGTGCACTGGGCACGGTCTCGCTGGTGCCCGATGAAAGCCCTATTGCACGAAAAAACGGCGACCGGCTGAACAGTGTTCANGGATNNCTCAAGCGGGGNGTTCTGCCAGAAGAAGCNCTAAANATGCTGGCANNCGACCTAGACACCCATCCTATCCCTCTNCCAACCGGCTATCGCCTGGAGTTCGGTGGNGACAGTCAGGAGCGCGGGGAACTGGTGGAGGACTTAACGGCCCCGCTGGGAACCATTATTGCTGCGATGCTGGCCACCATTTTGCTGACCTTCAANTCNTGGCGGCTGACGGGTATCGCTTTTGGTGTGACNGGNTGCTCCTTTGGACTGAGCCTGCTGGCGCTGGCCGTCTTCCAATACCCGCTGGGCATTCAGGCCCTGATTGGCGTAATTGGTTCGGTCGGCGTCTCAATCAATGCGGCCATCATCATTTTGAGCGGCCTCAAATTAAATGAGCGCGCGACGGCAGGTGATCCTGACGCCATTGTCGATGTGGTCATGGACGCGAGCCGGCACATTGTCTCGACCACCGTCACTACTTTTGGCGGTTTCCTGCCACTGATATTGGAGGGCAGTCAGTTCTGGCCACCCTTCGCGATGGCGATCGCCGGTGGTGTGCTGCTCTCGACCATTGTGTCGTTCTATCTTGTGCCGCCCCTCTACACCCTGTTGATGCATCCCGGACGCCACTTCCTGAAGAATGGGTCGCCGGCAGAGACAGCGCCGCGCGCTTCATTGAGGGAGGCCGCATGACTGATGTCCGCTGCAACTATCATCACGGTGATCTGCGCAACGCGCTCATCATCGCCGCCGCAGAGCTGATCGAGCGTGACGGCACCCTCGAGTTTTCAANGGCNGAAGCTGCGGCAAGAGCCGGTGTCAGCGCCGCGGCGCCCTATCGGCACTTTGCCGACAAAGAAGAACTTTTGCGCGCTGTCAGGCAGCTGGCCATTCTTGGACTCGGTGCCGAGGCCGCCATAACCGCCTCGCAACACCCCACTGGCTCNATAGAGGGCATTTTGGCTATGGGGCACACCTACCTAAGCTATGCGCGAAAAAAACGCGCATTCTTCTCGTTGATGTGGGACGACCGTGGCGATATCGAAGAAATTCGCGAGAACGTCGCAGAGGACCATGGCGGCTTTATGGTTTTGGTGAACTTGGTGGAGGTGTTCTGCGAGACCCATAGCCATGCGCCTATCAACAGCCTACAACTTGCCACCCAGATTTGGTCCATGACCCATGGCATTGCCACACTCGAGGCCAGCCAACTCATCAACCTGTTTGACCGATCGATCGAGCCTGAAGTCCTACTAGACCACAGCGTGCGNACCTTACTGGCTGGCGCGGTGGGCTCTCGAGGCTAAGCGGCTTTCAATAACACGTCTTCGACTTGGCCCAACTCGTCTGGAGTGGGATACTTCGCCCCCGCCGCCCGTAGCACAACCGGATAGTGCAACGGCCTTCTAAGCCGTAGGTTGCAGGTTCGAATCCTGCCGGGCGGGCCACAAACTCCATAATCAAAAGGTTTCAGGACGATTTCTGACCCAATTTTGGCCCTCCTGACCCAAAATATGACCCCCAAAAAAAACCCTAATGCACCGCATACGCGATCGGTGCAAAGGGGTTGTTTTGTATCGAGCCGGTTTTCTTTGGGATCACGCTCAAAGACAGCACACTGCTTCAGTAGGGACAGGGTGGACAGGGCTGGTGCAATGTTAGCCCCCGGTAGGAATACGGTTGGTTACCGTAACGGTATGCACATGGGTCAACATACAAGCGCCCCTGTACACCTTGTCCACCTGTGAACCGCTTCACCCTAATTACTTCTTTTCGAACCCCCCCTTGTGGGGGTGAGTCCGCGTCACCGCATAAAAAACGGCGGTTAATCCGCAGGCCGGAGGTTCAAGTCCCGCTGCGCCCACCACTTCATGGCGCTCGTGTTATCCCTCCGCTCTCAATCCATCCGTTTCAACGCACATATTTTGTTCCCAGTGGGATCCCTTAAGTAAGCCAGGTACAAATTATTGTCGGCGCGAACTCCCGGAGGATCTTCACAAGCACTGCCACCGTTAGCTAAACCTGCGGCGTGCCAGGCATCCGCCTGATCAGTGCTTGCCACGCTAAAACCAACAGTACTGCCGTTCCCATGGTTAGCAGGATCCCCATCGATAGGCACACTCAAACCAAAAGCAGCGCCTTCATGAAAATAAAAGCACCGGCCCTTTGGATCTATTACTCCCGGCTTACATCCCAATGCACCGAGGACGGCATCATAGAATTTCTTGGAGGCGTCAATATCGTTAGCGCCGAGCATGATGTGACTGAACATAATTTTTCCTTTTTTAAAATTTCACTTCGATCCAAACCCAATTGTGCCTGCGCGTCCAGTAATGGCTACTAACAGGCTCAATTCTCAATAAAGGCTTTTAGGCGTCAAACGAAGGCTCTGGTGGAAGCACATATCCAAGAAGGCAGAAATGAAGCAAATCCTCACCCACAGCTTCCACGAGGTAACGCAGGGCAAGTTCAGCGACCACGATCCCAAGATGACTTGGTCAACAGCTTGACTTTTACCCATTTTTCCTATATGCTCGTACAGCTTCCCTAGAAGC
>NYTG01000007.1 GCA_002683395.1 Halieaceae bacterium
CGGAAACGATCTCGAATCGATGGTGGATTCGGGGTCGTCATCAGGATGTCGGTGTCACCGTCCAGCCCACGCTTTCTCCAGCACGAATCGGAATCAATGTGTCGGTTCCCAGCTGAAAGTTAGCTGGGACTGCCTGCGGGATCTTGCTGAGCGTCACCGACGACGTATTGCGCGGCAGACGGTAGAAATCTGGACCATGAAAGCTGGCGAAGGCCTCCAGACGATCTAGAGCCCCCTCTTCGTCAAATACCTCGGCATAAAGCGCGAGTGCCGCGTGGGCGGTGTAGCAACCTGCGCAGCCGCAGCTCGATTCCTTTTCATCCCGGGTATGGGGAGCTGAGTCGGTACCGAGAAAGAATCGGGGGCTACCAGAGGTCACTGCCTTGCGCAGCGCCAGCTGATGCTGGTCTCGTTTTAGCACGGGCAGGCAGAACAAGTGGGGTTTGACGCCGCCCACCAGCATGTCGTTGCGGTTGTAAAGCAGGTGGTGTGCGGTGACCGTAGCGGCGACGTTCTCGCCAGCAGCCTCGACGAACTTGACCGCATCTCTGGTAGTGATGTGTTCAAACACGACCCGCAAAGCGGGGAATTGGGCCAAAAGGGGGATCAGTGCCGAATCAATGAAGGCTTTTTCGCGGTCAAAAATGTCACAGTTGGGGTCAGTGACTTCGCCATGAATGAGCAGCGGGACGTCGTGAGTCTGCATGGCTTCGATGACCGGGTAGAGAGCCTCTAGGGCGGTTACACCGGCGTCGGAATTGGTGGTGGCGCCGGCGGGATAGAGCTTGATGCCGTGCACAAAAGGGCTGGCTGCGGCGTCTGACACCATGGTCTGTGTTGTATGGTCAGTGAGATACAGAGTCATCAGTGGCTCAAAACTATTGCCCTCAGGGACATGGGCCAGAATTCTCTCTCGATACTTCAGGGCATCGGCCACGCTCAATACGGGTGGCGTCAGGTTCGGCATAACAATCGCCCGTCCCGCCCAGCGCGCNACATCGGGCACCGTTGTGCTCAGTGCGGCTTCGTCTCGCAGATGAATATGCCAATCATCGGGTAATGTCAGGTTTAGCGAAGTCATGTTTGCGGGCGCCTATAAACTGGGTGCAGTGTAGCAGAGGTCGGTGGATGCCAGCTTCCTCTATGGCGCAGAGCCAACCGCAGACGTACACTACGCCCCCCGTTTTTCGTAGGCAGAGTTATGGCGGCGATCAATAAAGTCGTTCTGGCGTATTCGGGAGGTTTAGATACCTCCGTTATCGTGCGTTGGTTGCAGGAAACCTATCAGTGCGAAGTAGTCACCTTCACGGCGGACATTGGCCAGGGTGAGGAGGTCGAGCCTGCGCATGCCAAGGCCCAGGCGCTTGGTGTGAAGGAGATCTACATCGAGGATCTTCGAGAACCGTTTGTGCGCGACTTCGTGTTTCCGATGTTTCGAGCCAATACGGTCTATGAGGGTGAGTATCTTTTGGGCACCTCGATCGCAAGGCCCCTCATTGCCCAACGCCTGGTTGAAATTGCCAATGAAACCGGGGCAGACGCGATCGCCCACGGCGCGACCGGTAAAGGCAATGACCAGGTGCGCTTCGAGCTGGGGGCATACGCACTTAAACCCGGAATTAACGTGATTGCTCCCTGGCGTGAGTGGGATCTCAATTCGCGGGAGGCATTAATGGCCTACTGCGAGCAGCACAGCATCCCCGTAGATTTTGCCAATGCGCAGAAAAAGTCACCGTATTCCATGGATGCCAACCTCTTGCATATTTCCTATGAAGGCGACGTGCTGGAGGATCCCTGGGTGCCGCCGGAGGAGGATATGTGGCGCTGGACCGTGAGCCCGGAAAACGCTCCCGACCAAGCCGAGGAATTGACGCTCACATTCCAGCAAGGGGATGTAGTGGCTATCGATGGACAACCCCTGACGCCGGCGCAGGTGCTGGCTAAATTGAATGAGCGGGGGGGTGCCAACGGGATTGGTCGCGCGGATATTGTTGAAAATCGCTACGTCGGAATGAAGTCTCGTGGCTGTTACGAGACTCCGGGCGGCAGTATTTTGCTGCGTGCACATCGGGCGATCGAGTCGATCACGCTGGATCGCGAGGTAGCCCATCTGAAGGATGAGTTGATGCCCCGTTATGCCAAGCTGATCTATAACGGCTATTGGTGGTCCCCCGAACGCGATATGTTGCAGGCGGCCATTGATCAAACGCAGTCGGTGGTCAACGGTGAGGTCAGAGTGTCACTTTACAAGGGCAATGTTACGGTTACCGGCCGACAGTCGTCTGATTCACTATTTGACGAAAATATTGCGACATTTGAAGCCGATGGTGGTGCATATGACCAAGCGGATGCTGAGGGCTTTATTAAGCTGAATGCACTGCGATTGCGTATTGCGGCTAACAAAGGGCGTGAGCACCAGTAGTGCCAGATCTGATGCTCCCTTAGTGCCTTCGTGGCTAACGCCGGTCATGATAAAACCGTGTACAGTAGCCCAACACAAAGCTCGCCCTTGAACAGACGTCTGTTTGGGTCTGAATGGCCTGAAGAGGCACGCCTAGGATGCGCCAGCAGTGCGTCGGGTAGGTAGGACTTAAACCGCTTTTTCAGGGGTTAATGGAGAGCCCGATGAACTCAACTGTCGACATTCCTGCCATGCAGCAGGCAGATGCGGAAGCATTCGATGTCATCATTATTGGCGCTGGTCTATCGGGCATAGGCACCGCGGTTCGCCTTCAGCGTGACTGTCCAGACCGTGACTTCATCTTACTTGAGCGTCGCGAGGCGATCGGCGGGACCTGGGACTTGTTCCGCTATCCCGGGATCCGTTCTGACAGCGACATGCACACGTTGGGGTACGACTTTAAGCCGTGGGAAGCGGAAAAAAGCATTGCCGACGGCCCCTCTATTCTCAGCTATGTCAACGAAACAGCCGACGAGCACCGCCTTCGCGAGCGTATCCGCTTTAGCCAAAAGCTCCTTGCTGCAGACTGGTGCAGTGAGCGCAGCCAATGGCAGCTAACGGTTGAAACGCCAGAAGGTGTTCGGCGNTACCGCTGTGGTTTTCTGATGATGTGCGCGGGCTATTACAGCTATGACCAGGGTTACGAGCCTGATTTTGAGGGTAAGGGGTCGTTTAAAGGGGAGTGGATTCACCCCCAGTTCTGGCCAGATAACCTGAATTATGCTGAAAAGAAAGTGGTGGTGATCGGTTCGGGGGCGACGGCGATGACGCTGGTCCCTAATATGTCTAGACAGGCGGCACATGTGACCATGCTGCAGCGGTCACCTACCTACGTGGTCTCAAGACCGTCTGTTGATGGCCTTGCCAATTGGCTCCGCCGCCGTCTGCCACCGAAGCTCGCATATCGGCTTGTTCGATGGCGCAATACGATTTGGCAGCAGTGGATGTATAAGCTCAGTCGGGTGGCTCCGGGCATTTTGAAGCGCTCTCTGCTGAAAAAGGTCCGCGACGAAATCGGTGAAATGGTGGATGTAGAGAAGCATTTCAGCCCACGTTACAACCCCTGGGATCAGCGCCTGTGTTTGGTGCCCGACGACGATTTGTTNCGCGCGATTCAGTCGGGTAAGGCGTCAGTGGTGACTGACCATATCGAAAAGATTACCGAGCAAGGTGTGCAGTTGGTGTCGGGTGAGCATCTCGACGCTGACATTGTTGTTTGCGCAACCGGGCTCGAGTTGGTCGTTCTGGGGGGGGCCGAGTTNACCCTCGATGGTGAGACCATCGATCTTGCCAATGAGTGGACCTACAAGGGCATGATGTGCTCGAACGTTCCCAACATGGTGCACACATTNGGCTATATCAATGCGTCCTGGACGTTGCGCGCGGATTTGATTGCTACCTGGGTCTGCAGACTACTCAATCAAATGCGTGTGACCGGTAAGACAACGGCAACGCCTCGCATCGCCGAGGAACTTTCCGGGTCAATGAGCCAGCGTTTTTGGATCGACGATTTTTCCGCTGGTTACATGCAGCGTGTGATGCATCGCTTCCCGAAGCAGGGTGATCAGATGCCTTGGATGAATCCGCAGAACTATCGAAAAGACCGCAAGATGTTCCGCGATGATCCGATAGAGGACGATTCACTGGTGCTAGAGCGTGCAGTGGTGGTGGCTGAGTCTGCGGCGCTTCAAGAGGCCAGTTAATGACGCATGATTAACCCGGGGTTGCAGGAAAGCAGTATTTACTGCCCCTACTGCGGTGAGTCGGTTGAGGTCTTGCTGAANCCTGAGGATGTGGGTGTCGACTACATAGAGGATTGTCAGGTCTGCTGCCGGCCGATTGAATTTCGTTTGCGGGAGGACGCCGGAGGCNGGCTAGAAGCCGAGGTGCGGTCTGACGTCGATTAGGGCGCGCTGGCGAGTGTTTCCATAACCCACATTGCCGTAAAAGATCGCCTGATCAAGGCAGATCAGCGCCGGTCAATGAAAGTCCCTGGATTGNACGGTCAATGCAGNCAAGTGTTCGCTGCAATCCTCGAGTGTTCCGGCTATCACGTGGACGACGCCTTCACGTGATTCTACCGTTCCTTTGACCAGCAGTAGCTGGGCAGTCATCAAGCTTTGTCGGTAGCGCTCTTGTATAGCGGGCCACACGATGACATTGATATTTCCGGTTTCATCTTCAAGCGTCAGAAATACCACTCCCGATGCGGTGCCCGGTCGTTGGCGACAGGTCACTAGGCCTGCCACTCGCACGAAGCGGTGATTGCCTAGCGTCTCGAGTTCCGTTTGCCGCCTGCATTGATCAAAGGGTCGCTGTTGGCGCAGCAGCGCCAGTGGGTGCGCACGCAGAGTCAGACCTGTGCTCTGATAGTCTGCAATCACTTCTTCGGCCAGACCAGGTGCTGGCAAGACGACCCCGTCATCATGATGATGACGCAATCCGGGATCATCNGAGAGTAGCGGGCGGTGATCTTCTAACGCCATAGTCTGCCAGTGGGATTGGTAGCGATGGCCACTGATACTGGTGAGTGCATCGGCGGCGGCGAGTGCTTCCAGATGACTGCGATCGAGCGATGCTCGCTGTCGTAAATCTGCGACATCAGAGAAGGCGTGTTCGCGCTGTGCCGCATTAATACGTTTCCCTGCTGTCTCACTGAGGCCTTTGATTAATCTCATTCCCAGCCTGATGGGCGGCTGCTGNTGGTTTGCTGCAGACAGCAGTTGATGGTCCCAGCTGCTGTGATTGACATCAACGGGCAAGACCAGAATATGGTGTCGTCGCGCATCCTGTATCAANTGTGAAGGCGAATAAAAGCCCATTGGCTGGCTATTGAGCAGTCCAACATAGAACGCAGCCGNGTGATGGCANTTCAGCCAGGAAGATACATAGGCCAGTAAGGCAAAGCTTGCAGAGTGTGACTCTGGAAATCCGTAGCCACCAAATCCTTTGATCTGATTGAACAGCCGCTCAGCAAACTCCGGTGTGTATCCCTTATTGATCATGCCCTGTTTGAGTTTGTGCTCAAAGGTAAGCAGCTTGCTGTTCTTTCCCCAGTTACTGATAGCGCGCCTCAGTGCGTCGGCTTCTCCGCCGCTGAATCCGGCGGCGACCATGGCCAGACGGATAACCTGCTCTTGAAAAATAGGGACCCCTAGCGTGCGCGACAGGACTGACTCGATGTCTTTGTTGGGGTAGCTGACGGCTTCCAGTCCAGCTTTACGGCGTAGGTATGGGTGGACCATATCGCCCTGAATAGGGCCAGGCCGCACAATGGCGATTTCGATCACCAGATCGTAAAAACAGACGGGTTTCAGTCGCGGCAACATGGACATTTGTGCGCGGGACTCTATTTGAAAGACGCCNAGTGTGTCGGCCCGTTGCAGCATTCGATAAGTGGTGGCATCTTCCCGCGGGATATCCTGTATACAGCGGATAGCAGGGTGNTCCCGGTTGACCATTTCCAGTGTTTTGCGAATGGCCGAGAGCATGCCAAGCGCGAGGATGTCGACCTTGAGTAGCCCCAGCGCCTCGATATCTTCTTTATCCCACTGAATAACCGTGCGGTCTGGCATGCTCGCATTCTCGACCGGGACCAGATTTGAAATTGGTCCGCGACTGATCACAAATCCACCGACATGTTGTGAGAGATGGCGCGGGAACCCCAGTATCTCCTGGACCCTCGTCATAAAGTGCTCCGCGAGTTGCCCCGAGCGTGTCAGACCTTGTTGCTGGAAGCGGTTAGCCAGTTCTCGCTCCCGATTCCACCAGGACAGGGAGTTCGCCAGCTCGTCGATAAAGCTGGCATCAAATCCCATGGCCTTGCCGACGTCGCGTACGGCGCTGCGCGAACGGTAGGTAATCACGGTGGCTGCAAGCGCGGCGCGGCGGCGGGTGTATTTCTCGTAGATGTATTGGATGACTTCTTCACGCCGCTCATGCTCAAAGTCCACGTCAATGTCCGGGGGCTCATCCCGCTCCCGGGAGATGAATCGNTCGAANAGGAGCGAAATCTGCTCGGGCGAGACTTCGGTGATATGCAGGCANTAGCAGACAACAGAATTNGCGGCAGAGCCTCTGCCCTGGCAGAGAATATGTCGTGACTTGGCGAATCGGACGATGTCATAAACGGTGAGGAAGTAATATTCATAGGAGAGTTCGGTGATTAGATCGAGTTCCTGATGAATCCGCGTTTGGATCGTTTCCGGCACACCCTCCGGCCATCGCCGTTTTGCACCGGTCGCCACCTCCTGTCGGAGATAGCTGTTGGCGGTGTGATTTGACGGAACGACCTCCTCGGGGTACTCGTAACGTAGTTCGTCGAGACTAAACTGGCAGCGATCGGCGATATGCCGTGTCTCGTTGATGAGTGTTTCGGGATAGAGCGAGATCAATGACTTGAGTGTGCGCAGGTGTTGCTGACTGTTGATCAACCGCCGGTGCCCCAGTTGCTGCACCGGAGTCTGGATTTTGATGGCGGTAAGGACATCATGTAAGGCCTTGCGTTTGGCGCTGTGCATCTGGACTTCGCCACACGCTACCATGGGAATCTCAAGGGTCTGCGCTAGATGGTAGCGGTGCTTGAAGCGCCGCCATTCATCATTACCGAGTAGGCGGCTGACACCGACCCAGACACGGTCTTTNCATAATCTTGCGAGTTGCTGNAGGTGAACTTTCTGGTTGTCGGTGTCATCGGGTAACAGAATGAGCAGGCAGCGCTTGAGATGAAAAATCACGTCGCGCAGGTGAACGATGTATTCCCCCTTGCCACTACGTCGGCGGGCACGACTGATGAGCCCCGAGAGTTCTCCGTAGGCTTCACGGTTGGGTACCAGTGCTACCAATCGAATCCCTTCGGTCAGGGTGAACTCGCTACCAATAATCAGCTTTAGCCCCTGTTCTTTCGCGGCGACATGGGCCTTTACAACGCCTGCAAGAGAACACTCATCGGTAATGGCTAAAGCATGATAGCCGCAGTTAACGGCCCGACTGACGAGTTCATCCGGTGCAGAGGCGCCACGCAGAAAGCTGTAGTGACTCAGGCAATGAAGTTCTGCATACACGATAAAAATACTGTATAAATAAACAGTATTCTATCTGTGTATGTACCTGCTTGAAAAGCGCTGTCATGAAATAGCGTAGACTGTTTTTCACCGTAGCCGTGATCAGTGAGGTCTTCGATCACAGCTCGGAGTCTGTAGCAAAAGGAGAGTGACAGTGAGCTATCTACAACGCGGTCGCCATGTAGTGATCAGTCTGATGTGCCTGTTTTTGGCTGCCTGTACCGGGGTGCCCGATGGTATTGAGCCCGTCACAGCGTTCGATCAGAACCGTTATCTGGGTACCTGGCATGAGATCGCGCGGCTGGACCATCGTTTCGAGCGGGGTCTCAGTCAGGTCACTGCGACGTATCGCACTAATCCCGATGGCAGTATTGCGGTCCTGAATCGAGGGTTTGATAGTGAGAAGAGCGAGTGGCGCGAGGCAGAGGGGGTTGCGCGCTTTNTTCAGTCTCCGGATGTTGCTCACTTGAAAGTGTCTTTCTTTGGGCCTTTTTACGGTAGCTATATTGTGTTCGAGCTGGGTGAGGACTACGACTACGCCTTTGTTTCAGGCTTTAACCGTGATTATCTGTGGTTGCTCGCACGAACACCTCAGATCAGCAATACGTTGCGTGAACAATTTTTGGCGACCATTACCGAGCTGGGATTTGATCCGGCCGGACTGGTCTGGCCGGATAGCCCTACCGAGAGGGTGGCGAGCAGTCAGTGAGGTGTTTCGCAAAAAGACCCTGAAGTCAGCCAACTTTAGATGAGCTGGCACAGGCGGCCCGCGCACTTAAGCAAAGAGCCCGTGTAGATACCAACGTCGGTTGTGTCGATCCTGATATATCCAGATAGGCTGCTTTTGGGGTGTACAGGCGATGTAGTAATCCCGACTGACAGGCGTACTCCACCATTGGTCTTCGATGCGCTCTGGCCCNTGAAGCATGTCCAGCGCACCATTCCAGTAAAGCTGATCAGCGTTCTCATGGATAGGTTGAGGCTCTGGTAGTAGCCAGAAAGGGCGCTGCCTCAACGGATCTTCATCNGGGTTGCCCTGCGACCGCAGNGTATGGGTTTCCATGACGGCATCCTCCGGGAGATGCTCGGGGCGGGAGTCGAGATAGCCGACAGCCTGGAGTCCGAGTCGACTCCGTAGGCGATCGACCAGTTCGTGCCGTGATACCGGATTCACGCCCACATGAAATAAATCCTCTGGTGTGGCAGAGGCTTCCTCGAGCTGTTCAACGATGAGTGAGAGGCCTTCGATACCCTCGGGGAGTGACTGGTTATCGAGTTGTAAACAGGACAATTCGAACCAGAGTTCGGCGTTTTGGCGGGCGGTATCGGAAAAAACCTTGAAGGGCGCGACGGGGTTCCCTTGCGGCGGCGGCTGTAAGCGACGCTGCGGTAANAAATAGCGCCACTCAATCACGCCACTGACGCACTGTGTATTCATCAGAAATTGACAGAAATGGCTCAGCAGGCGCCTCATGGCGGGATGNAGTTCTTGNCGATTCTGAATATCGAAGCCNAACCAGAGCGTGTCTTCAAAGTGTGTGGGAGGCTGATACGTGATGATCGGTTCTTGCTGCCTGCCTGTTAATTGATTGAGCCAATTCAGAAAGGATTTCCCACAACGTTTCCCCAGCGCGGAAAGGGGTATATCAAGTAATTGCCGAAAGTCCCGTATGCCGGTCTTCTCGAGTCTTTCGACAACTTTTGGGAACTCGGCTTTGATCAGATGGAGGGGTAAAGAGGCCAGTCGTTCGGTGAGTGGCTGCTCGGGGTAGCAACCGAGGCCGTGCTCGGTATGGCTCAATAGCCAGGCCGCAGTGCGTGTTTCTGCGACACCGATGGCGACAGTCAATCCACGTAAGTTCATTTCATTGTTGACGTGGTTCAGGAGGGCATCGAGTCCATGATGCAGTCGCAGACAGCTACCAATTTCAATCATCAATGCGTTGTCTTGCCACGGCTCAAGGTGGGGTGACAGTCCATAAGCCCAGATAGCGAGTTGTTGTAGCAGGGTCTGTTCTGTTTCCCGTGAGCGTTCTANCAGCCGGTATTCGCTGTGTGCGAGCAATGCTTGTGCCGTACTGATGTTTTGCGCTGGTATTACCCCGGCAAGACTGGCCTGTTCGTCACAGGCCAACACCCGCCGCTGGGCGACGACGATGGTGGCTGCATGACAGGCATGACCCTGCTGTTTCAGCAGTGCTTCCAGTGGCAGCAAATCAAAACGAAGGCAAAGCCAGAGCGACATCGCCCCATAATACTGTATTTTTATACAGTATTATGGCCAAGCCTGTAACTCCCCATTCAGGAGTATCCNGAAAGCGCATCAATTCTGTAAAAATATGCTGTGGTGTTGCTTTGCACGAGGTCCAATCAGGGAGAGACCGATGAATCACTTATATCAAGGAGGATTACGTAGCGCGCTATTGTGTTTGCATATGCCGCAGATGGTTTCTTTTTGTCTGGCGCGATGGCATCGAGCGCTGTGGTTGTGCGCGCTCGTGCTATTAGTGTCCTGCGCCGAGTCGACGGATCACCCGGAATCTGTCGTTGCCACAGCCTCGCCAATATCAGCCGAGCAGCAGCGACTGGAGGATTTCTTTACCGCTACCTGGGAGGAGGATCTGGCTCGCTACCCGGCCAGTGCCAGCTACCTTGGTATTAAAGATCGGCAGGATCAATGGAACGATGTATCTGAGTCTTTTCAATTGGAGTCTCTGGAAACGATCCGTCAACGTCTGGCGTTTTTAGAGGGTATCGATACCGCCCAACTTTCACCCGAGCGGCAACTTTCCTACCGACTGTATCGGCTTGATCTAGAGCGCACACTGGCCGGCGAGCGTTTTCGACACCATCGCTATGTGATTCATCAGTTCCGTGGACCCCATACCAGCCCGATCAGTTTACTGGTGAACGTGCATACCATCTCCTCAGAGCAGGACGCTGATGATTACATCGCGAGGCTCCATAACCTGCCCCAGTATTTTGACGGTGTCATAGAGCAGATCCAGATCAGAATGGATAAGGGCTTGTATCTGGTCGACTGGATGATTCCGCAGATCACAGAATCCGCGGGCAATGTGCTCGTAGGTGTGCCCTTTGACGACACCGGCACGTCGTCCATTATCTGGTCCGATTTTAACGACAAGCTGGCGCCACTCAGGCTGGAGCCTGCGGTGGTTGAGCGTCTTCAAGAGGCCGCACGAANCGCATTANTCACGTCGGTCAAGCCCGCCTATCAACGCCTGATTGCAGCGGTTGAATCACAAAAGGGTATGGCACCTCCAGAAGACGGCGTCTGGCGATTCCCTGACGGTAATGCATTTTACGCCAACCGATTAAAGGTGTTTACAACAACCGATCTGACTCCAGAGGAAATNCATCAATCCGGTCTTGCCAATGTTGCGCGCCTGCATAACGAGATGCGAGCGGTTATGGACGAGTTGGGCGAGGAGGGTGACCTCGCAGCCTTTCTCGATCAGGTCCGACAGGATGCCTCATTACGCTACCCCAATACCGAAGAGGGCCGAATCGCGTATCTCACTGCAGCGCGGACTGCCATCGACAATATGGCCCAGAGGCTCCCAGATTATTTTGGTCTGTTGCCCCAATCTGATTTGATCGTTAAGCGGGTTGAGGCTTATCGCGAGCAATCCGCTGGCAAGGCCTTCTATCAAAGCCCGCCTCCAGACGGTTCGCGCCCGGGCATCTATTACGCCAACCTCTACGATATGAACTCGATGCCAACCACAGATCTCGAGGCACTGGCATTTCATGAGGGTTTGCCGGGGCATCATCTACAACGCTCAATTTCGGCAGAGTTGGGCGATGTGCCCGATTTCCAGCGCCACACCAGCTTTACCGCTTTTAGCGAGGGGTGGGGCTTATATTCTGAGTATCTGGCGCGAGAAATGGGTTTCTATCAGGATCCGTATTCCAATTTTGGGCGGTTGGCGATGGAACTGTGGCGCGCCGCTCGGTTGGTGGTGGATACGGGCCTGCATCACAAGCAATGGTCGCGGGAACAAGCGGTCGCGTATCTCGTCGCCAACACGCCGAACGCGGAGTACGACTGCCAGCGTGCTATCGAGCGCTATATCGCCATGCCGGGCCAGGCGACTGCCTACATGATTGGTAAGTTGCGGATTGTCGAGTTACGGGAGCTGGCGCAGGAGGCGTTGGGGGATCGTTTTGATATTCGCGCTTTTCATGACGCGGTGCTCGGCTCCGGCGCGGTACCGCTCGACCAGCTCGAAGCCACTATACAGGCCTTGATACAGACGACTCTCGCGAGTCGCTAGGGCTCTCCCCTGGCTGAAGGCTCTCTATTAGCCAGAGTTTGCAGCGCACGGTGGTCTCGTTTGCCAGGCCTAACGGAACCGTGCGCGATATTAATGATCGTAAAAATCGATTGTCCTTTCCGAAACAATCAGCTTTTCAATGCGACCGCGAAGTGACTACAGTGTGCGGTGTGGTACCTATTTTATTTGAGGACAGCATGATGAAAGTGACGTTAATGAAAACAGCGATCGTGCACACCGCATTGGCNGCGGCGCTAGTGGCTCTGCCCGTCGTTGAATCGATGGCACGCAGNACACCCAAAAGCACGCAGGCCTGGTGGCCTGCCAGTCTTGACCTGACGCCTTTGCGACAGAATGAACACAGCGCTAATCCGCTAGGAGCAGATTTTGATTACGCAGCGGAATTTGCGCGACTCGACCTCGAAGCGCTGAAGGCCGATATCAATGAGACACTGACCACCTCGCAGCCATGGTGGCCGGCCGATTATGGTAACTACGGGCCTTTTTTCGTTCGTATGGCGTGGCACAGTGCCGGGACCTATCGCACCACCGACGGTCGCGGTGGCGCTGATGGTGGTCAGCAGCGGTTTGAGCCGCTNAACAGCTGGCCCGATAACGGCAACCTCGACAAGGCTCGTCGCCTGTTATGGCCCATCAAGCAACAATACGGCAACCAGATTTCCTGGGCCGACCTGATGGTGCTCGCGGGCAACGTAGCAATGGAAAATATGGGTTTTACGACTTTTGGTTTTGCGGGCGGNCGCACCGATGATTGGGAGCCTGAATGGGTTTACTGGGGGCCCGAAGCCAAGATGNTGGCTGACGAACGNTACGCCGAGGGTCGGCAACTGCGCTCAGGATTGGCCGCAGTGCAGATGGGTCTGATTTACGTGAACCCCGAAGGCCCCAACGGCAACCCTGATCCGCTATTGGCCGCATACGATATTCGCGAGACCTTCGGCCGCATGGCAATGAATGACGAAGAGACGGTGGCGCTGATCGCGGGCGGNCACTCTTTCGGCAAGGCGCATGGCGCGCACAAGCCTGATGACTGTGTCGGCCCCGAACCCACCGGTGAGGCGATTGTTGAACAGGGCATTGGTTGGAAGAACAGGTGTGGCAAAGGTAATGCTGAAGACACGGTGACCTCCGGTCTCGAGGGAGCTTGGACCGCGACGCCCACCCAGTGGTCCATCATGTATTTAGCCAATCTGTTCGCTTACGAGTGGGAGCAAACCCGCAGTCCTGCCGGTGCTTTGCAGTGGCAACCCAAGGATGGTGCGGCAGCTGGCACAGTGCCCGATGCACACCTTGAGGGTGTGGGTCACGCGCCGGTTATGTTTACTACCGACCTGTCGTTAAAGTTTGATCCCAGCTATCGTGAGATCTCGCAGCGATTCCTCGCCAATCCCGAGGAGTTTGAGTTGGCCTTCGCCAAGGCATGGTTCAAGCTGACCCACCGCGATATGGGACCGAAGATTCGTTACCTCGGTGACGATGTGCCCGACGAGGTGCTTGCTTGGCAAGATCCACTGCCAGCGCGCGACTACAAGCTGATCAGCGATCGTGATGTTCGCAAGCTAAAGGCAGCGATTGCTGAGAGTGGGCTGGACAATACCCAGCTGGTGAGTACGGCGTGGGCTTCGGCGTCAACCTACCGCNGCACCGATATGCGGGGTGGCGCTAATGGCGCGCGTATCCGCCTGGCGCCGCAGAACCAGTGGGCCATTAATAATCCTGCCGCGCTCTCCGAGGTGATCACGGTACTCGAAGAGGTACAAGATGAGTTCAATAGTGAGCTCTCTCGCGGTAAGCAGGTTTCGTTGGCAGACGTGGTCGTCCTCGCAGGAAATGTGGCGGTTGAGCAGGCTGCGGAAGCGTTTGGTGTGGAAGTTTCGATTCCTTTCACCCCGGGTCGTGTTGATGCAACTGAAGGCTCCGTGGATGTCATGTCGATGTCCGTGTTGGAACCGCGTCAGGATGGCTTCCGAAACTACATGGCCGATCTGGGCTTTATGACACCGGCCCAAGCGCTGATTGACAAGGCAGATATGCTTAATCTGACCGTGTCAGAGATGACCGCATTACTGGGTGGTCTACGTGGGATGAATGCCAACGCGGATGGAAGTGANCATGGCGTNTTGACCGACCGCCCCGGCGTTCTGAGCAATGACTTCTTTGTCAATCTGCTCGACATGAANACCGTATGGGGGCCTTCTGCAGAAGCTTATGTGTTTGAAGGCCGCGATCGTCAGACAGGTGCCTTGAAGTGGACAGCAACTGAATTCGATCTGGTATTTGGATCTAATTCTGAGCTGCGTGCGGTGGTGGAGTTTTACGCCTTCGACGAGAGCCGTCAGCGTTTCGTCAAAGATTTTGCCAGCGCATGGACCAAAGTGATGGACGCGGACCGGTTTGATATTGAAGACTCCGGAAACGTCGTCGTGAGCACCGCGCAGTAGAGGCGACTCGCTCGAGAGAAGAGGCCCCGCTGTTGCGGGGCTTTTTTTATTCAAATTTAAGCAAGGCCCAACTTTTTGACTGTCAGCTGGGCGCTACAACAAGCTGTGGTCAGCGTTGTGCCCTTTGATGGCAGGTCGCCGCTTAGGCAGAAGGTCGAAAGTCCGAGCGACTCTGAAGATTTTCTGATGCCTCTATCGATGCCCATATCGGTGGNGTAGTGGGTAGTGACTCGTCNGCAGGTAAGGGGATGGTCGGGCTCCGGCGGCCACCTCGTTGCTTGAGAATCTTGATCTGACGATAGCCATCAAGCTGGATCTTCAAGCTGGCCGGAGAGGCCTGTTCCACCGCGTCGGAAGATCGAAACAGCACGGCGAGTGTTCCGTTGCTGGCGGCGGCCAGCTGTATTTTACGTAGCTCGGCGTAGCGNTAATCTGTCGCACCAAGCCAGACAAACACCGCACTGCAGGTGCTGCTGCGTAGAGCCTGTTCCGTTGACCACAGAATCTCGTCGCGGCTTCGGGGATGTACCAGCATGATTTCCTGAAGATCGATCCCCTCACTGGTAAGGAGTGGGGCATAAGGCGTGTAGGGAGGGTCAATAAATACCTGCCAGCGGCCTTGGCCGGACAGGCGCTTCATCATGGGCATGAACACGCCCATAGCGTCCAGTCCACACTGGTCACTGATGACTTCAATAGACCCCCCGAGTGGCCAGCCGCTGTTATACAATTGCGCATCTAGCGCATCAAAGCCTGTTCTGATGCCGGAAAAAGCCTGCGTTTCGCCGTTTGCAGCTTTTTCGCCGTTTGCAGCTAAGGTATCGGGGTGCAGAAAAGCCCGGTTCTGCTGGCCGACCCCGGATGGCGCCATGCCGTGTTGATCCATGCCGTGTTGATCCATGCCTCGCCAGGTGTCGGCACGGCGGAAAATATCTTCAAGTAGATAGTTCATGATGTACTCCTATTCCATGTATTCCGTGCTGTTGTGTCAGATCACCGTCGCCGAAGTAGGGTGTGCAGGTGATTCGGCCATAACGCCAACAATACTGTATAAATAAACAGTATTTGAGCGTGATGAAAAAATCAAGTGAGAATTTTTCGGACTGTCGTGAAACGCGACAGGTCCATCGCTCGGCCCTGTCAGATCCGCGTTTTCGGCGNTATTACCCGGTCAGCTGGTTTTCGAGTCTGGGTGCGTGGGTGCTGCGCTTTCTGCTCGGATGGAGCGCATGGGAGCTGACCCATTCGGCGACGTGGGTGGGCCTGGTCGGGGCGCTGATGCTCGCACCGGCGCTGCTCCTCTCACCCTGGTTTGGTATTTTGTCTGACAGGGTCAATCCGCGGCAGGGTCTGCGTTTGTCCATGCTCATTCACAGCGCGATTACCTTGACGGGCGCTGTCGCCACCTGGTCGGGGTGGTATGACCGCACCGCGCTTCTGATTTTGGCGGCGACGCTGGGCGTCGCTACGTCATTGCATTCGCCGATGCGACTGGCACTGGTGCCTTTATTGGTACCCCGAGAAGCCTTGCCCAGTGCAGTGGGTTACTCTGCCATGTCCTTCAATATTGCTCGCATGGTGGGACCTGCTCTGGGGGCNGCGCTAGTCGCACAGGCCAATATCAGCGCCGCATGGATGGTCGCTATGCTGCTGTTCATGGGGTCTTTCTGGGGTCTGTCANGGCTGACGGTAGAGCGTGATGCGCCGGCAGGGCCGCCTACCTCCTACCCTGACCAACTGGTGGCGGGNTTTCGGCACCTGTTGCAACGCACAGATCTCAGACTTTTGCTGGCACTGACCGCTTTAAATGGTTTGCTGGGGCGCACGATTATCGAGCTTCTGCCTGCACTGTCGGGACAGATATTGCAGGGTGGGTCGGCCGACTTGGCGGTGCTGGTCGCTATGGCCGGTCTGGGTTCTGTTCTGGGGGGCTTGTTGGTGAGCCGGCAGGCCGCGGATCTGAGTCGCTTGCTGACACTGGTNTGTGTGGCGATTGCGCTGGCTGCCTTGAGCCTNATCAGCTTGCGNTGGTTCACCGGATTGACCGGCTTGGCGGTATGGATATCCGGTCTGAGTGTTGTCACCACGATAGCCGGTACCGGGTCGCAGACGCTCATTCAGCTCACTGCCAAAAGTGAGTACCGAGGTCGTGTCATGAGCGTCTGGACGATGCTCGCGATGGGAGCACCCGCGCTTGGCGCGGCACTCCTGGGTGCCGGAGTCGATGGGTTTGGCTTTTCCCGGGTATCGCTAGTCGCGGGGGCGGTGGGCGTCTGTTTGGTGGCTGGCCTTTATGCAAGACGCTCCGACGTCCTGACATCNGATAACCCTTGAGCCATCACGACAACAAGAGTTTCCAGCAAACTCCAGGGTTCGCCGCTNAGAAAACCTTTGCTGGCGCCATCCACCTGAAAACTGAGCGCCTGCATTTGTGCAAGATCGCGGCCGCTAAGGCGATTGATCGCACTGCGNACCAAAGATTGCCGGTTGCGCCAAACGCCGCGCCGGTCGAGCGCACTATTGACAGAAGCACCGCCTACGACATCGCGCTTCAGATCGGCGAGTAACCGCACTTCTCGCGAAACGGCCCANAGCAGCACCGGCGGTTGAATCGCTTCTGATCTCAAACCTCTCAGNGTCCTCACCGCGCCACGAGCGTCCCCGGAGAGGGCGACGTCGACCAGNCTGAACGCATCGTAGCGCGCGTTGTCTGACACGGTATCCGCGATCATGGCCGCGGTGATCACTTGCTCGCCGTGCAGCAGTCTCAACTTTTCGATCTCCTGAGCGGCCGCGAGGAGGTTGCCCTCCAATCGCTCAGCCAGGAGTGCCACAGCGTCGGTCTCGGCAGAGAGCCCAGCCGCGTTCATTCGAGCAGTGATCCAGCCAGATAGCTCGCCTGGTGACACCGGCCAAATGGGTACCACCACGCCGGCACTGTCCANGGCGAGGTGCCANTTACTTTTCTGGGATTGTTTGTCAATGCGTCCGCTCACAATGAGCAGCACATCTTCTGGNTCACTACCGAGATACTCTTGTATCGCTTTGCTACCTTCCGTTCCGGGCTTGCCACTGGGGAGCTGTATTTCGATTAATTTTCGGTCGGCAAAGAGCGACAGCGCGCCAGCGGCATGTTTCAACTCCAGCCAGTCATCCTTGCTGGCAATATGGATGCGTTGCCGTTCTGTGCAGCCGGCTTCACGCGCAGCGCTCCGGACAGCATCGGCACACTCCTGAACGAGCAGGGGCTCGTCTCCGGAAATGAGGTAGCAGGGGCTCAGCTGGTTGGTAAGGTGGTTCTCGAGTTGCGCCGGCTTCAGTTGCATTAGTTGGCCAGGCTATGGCTGAGGCGACGGGCTATCTGGGCGGCAAGATCTNGCCGCATTTCNTCCCTCANAAGNCGTATTTCCTCGGTTTTNCCCACCACATTGCGCGGGTCGTTGAGCATCTGACGNGTGACCGTAGCGCGGGCGTCAATCCTATCCCGNTCNGGTNGCACGAGNGTGAAGTCAGCGGCGAGCGTGAGCTCNAGTTCTGCNGCTCGAGCCTGNGCCGTCAGCGATACATTGCGCTGCGAAAACTGCTCGGGNTGNAGTGTGAGNNCCAGCANGGCNTCNTNCTCTGCATCNGTGACCAGAANCAGNCCGATTGCCGTCAGCGCTCGCGATACTTCCCGGGTGAGCTCTGATCGCGACCGGCTGCTGATCAACTGAATGGTCACGCCATCGAGCTGAGCCTCGCCACTTTCAGTGTCGCTTCCCTTGAGCTGAAACCCGCAGCCCACAAAAAATAACAGGCTTGAAAATAACCAGACGACTCTGGACAGGGGGCGATATTGGATGGACTTCAGCGTTGTCATTGCGCGACGATATTCACTAGTTTCTGGGGTACCACAATCACTTTGCGGATCGTTTTGTCAGCCAGAAAGCGGTGCACGTTTTCCTGGCTCTTTGCCGTCGATTCGATTTCGGCATTATCCGCTGACGCCGGTACTTTAATCTTTCCTCGCACCTTACCATTGACCTGCACCACGATCTCGAGTTCATCTCGGCTCAATGCGGTTTCGTCCAACTCGGGCCACTGACTCTCGATAAAAGCACTGCCCGTCAGCACCGGCCAAAGGTGTTCACTGAGGTGCGGTGTTATGGGCCACAGCATTTGCAGCACTGCATGAAGCCCCTCGCTGATGATGGCGTGATCACTGCCGTCCTCTGAGGGGTGTCTCCCCAGCTCGTTGCAAAGCTCCATGATGGCAGCGACGGCGGTGTTAAAGGTTTGGCGGCGACCATAATCATCATCGACCTTGGCAATGGTCTCATGAATTTTACGGCGCAAATTTTTCTGCTCGCCGCTGAGCGCATCAGACGACGGCACAGCGGCTTTGGTTGAATCGAAGTCGTGCACCAGTCGCCATAGTCGCCTGATGAAGCGGTTGGCTCCCTCTACGCCCGAGTCTGACCATTCGAGAGATTGTTCTGGAGGCGCTGCAAACATGCTAAATAAGCGCACGGTATCTGCGCCATAGCGGTCAATCAGCGTCTGTGGATCGACAGTATTACCCCGCGATTTCGACATCTTGGCGCCGTCCTTCAGCACCATGCCCTGAGTGAGAAGCCGCTTGAAGGGCTCGTCACTCGATACGAGACCGGCATCCCGCATCAACTTGTGGAAGAAGCGCGAATACAGCAGGTGCAAAATGGCGTGCTCGATACCTCCGACATACTGATCAACCGGCAGCCAGTAATTCGCCTGCTCGCTGTCGAGCATGCCCTCGGTATAGTTCGGGCAGGTAAACCGAGCGTAATACCAGGAGGATTGCACAAAAGTATCGAAAGTATCGGTCTCGCGCTCGCAGGCGTCGCCAGCCAGTTCAAACTTTCGCCACTCGGGGTCCGCTTTGATCGGCGAGGTGACGCCGTTCATCGCAACGTCTTCCGGTAGTAGCGAGGGGAGGCGATCAGCCGGGATGGGTATGTCGCCGCCCTCTGCCAGGTTGAGCATGGGGATCGGGGTACCCCAGTAGCGTTGGCGTGAGACCCCCCAATCGCGCAGTCGAAACTGGGTTGTAGTGCGGCCCATTCCGGTCTCTTCAAGGCGGGCAGCAATACCCTCGAAAGCTTCCTCAAAGCTACAACCGTCGAAACCGGGCGACGCCGTGAGCGCGCCTTTCTCGGTGTAGGCCCCTGACTGGGTATCGGCCGGATTGCCTTCGTGATCGCAGATCACCGTTTTCAGCGGGAGGTCGTATTTACGAGCAAATTCCCAATCTCTTTCATCATGAGCGGGTACGGCCATGACGGCGCCCGAACCGTAATCCATCAGCACGTAGTTGGCGACCCATACCGGTATTGCCTCACCGCTAAGTGGGTGCCTCGCGCGCAGCCCGGTATCCATCCCCAGCTTTTCAGCTTGTGCCATATCTGCCTCGGCGACGGATGTCCGCTTGCAGGTGTCGATAAAATGCTCGAGCGGGGGATGCTTCTCGGCCAGTGCTAGGGTAATCGGGTGCTCCGCCGCAAGGCTAATATAGGTCACGCCATGGAGGGTGTCCGGCCGCGTGGTAAAGACCTCAATTTTATCGAGATCGGCAATGGGCGTTTCCAGACCAAAAGCCAGTTCCACGCCTTGGCTTTTGCCGATCCAATTACGTTGCATGGTCCGCACGGCTTCAGGCCAGCCATCAAGCGTGTCCAGACCGTCCAGCAGTTCTTCCGCATACGATGTAATGCTAATAAACCACTGGGGTATCTCGCGGCGCTCAACCAGCGCGCCGGAACGCCAGCCACGCCCGTCAATGACCTGCTCGTTTGCCAATACCGTCTGATCCACGGGGTCCCAGTTGACGGTGGCCATCTTTTTGTAGACCAGACCCTTTTCGTAAAGCTGCGTAAAAAACCACTGTTCCCACTGATAGTACTGAGGGTCACAGGTTGCGATTTCCCGATCCCAGTCGTACGCGTAGCCCAGGCGTTGTAACTGCGCGCGCATATGAGCAATATTTTCTCGGGTCCACTCAGCCGGAGGAACATTGTTGGCAATGGCGGCATTCTCCGCCGGTAGCCCAAACGCATCCCAACCCATTGGCTGGAGGACGTTTTTTCCTTGCATGCGCTGGTAACGCGCAATCACGTCCGCAATCGTGTAGTTGCGGACATGGCCCATGTGAAGCTTGCCGCTGGGATAGGGGAACATTGCGAGACAGTAAAACTTCTCCCGCGCAGTGTCCGGCTGCACGGCAAAGCGGCCCGTATCGGCCCATTGAGCCTGAAGCGCCAGCTCCAAAGTCTGCGGTGTATATTCCTGGCTCATCGTTCCTCGGTATCAGTCGTATTGAGGTGTCTTGCTTGTGTCGTCGTGCCGCAGCAGGTGTGCAGCAATCGGTGACTTGGGCCGCGCAGAGTTTACCAGTATTACGCCCGATCTCGGCCCAATACCAGCATGATCAGTGAGAAAACCCACACCGGTAAACTGCCGGTCAGTGCGAAAGGGGTCTGCCCGGTACGAGGCTGCACGTTACCCGTGATGACGGCTTCTCTGAACTGTTCAGCGCTCGACGTGATCAACCCCTCGGCACTGATCAGTGCGCTCACACCATCATTGGTGCCCCGGATCAGGTCACGTTCCAGTTCTACCGCGCGGTAGCGAGCCATTTGAAAGTGCTGCCAGGGGCCCACACTCTTACCAAACCAAGTGTCGTTGCTTATGGTGACCAGTAAGGCGGCGGTCGAACCATAGCGCTGAACGAAATCCGGGTAGACCACCTCGTAGCAAATGAAGGGAGCTATGCTGACGTCACCCGCCATGAGAGGACGTTGATTGGCAGGTCCCGCACTAAACTGTGACATGGGTAAATCAAAAAAAGCAATCAGGCCGCGGAGCCAGCGCTCTAGGGGAACGTATTCGCCAAAGGGGACCAGTTTTTGTTTGTGATAGGTGCCGGATCCCGCACCCAGCGCAACGATACTGTTGTAACGTCCCGTCGAATCACGGGTGGGTATTCCTGTGATGAGCGTGCTGCCACTCATCTCTGCCTGCTGGTCAATGGGGTCCATGACGGCCCGGAGCCTATCCCGATAACCCGGCAATGCCGATTCGGGCCAAACCACCAGGTCATAATTTTGATGCAACCCTGTTGTTAGTTCACTGAACTCAGCCAGAATATGCGGGCGTTGCCGGGGATCCCATTTCTCTTTGAGTGGCACGTTGGGTTGGACCACCGCGACAGTCAATGCCTCGCCCTGTGCTGTGGTCCAAGTGATGCCTTCCCACAGCACGCCGGACGCGGTCACGAGGCCGGTTCCCACGGCAGCGATGGCCCACCGAGAGAGAATTCGCGGCTGACGAAGCGCCTCGACCCAGAGGCAGCCGAGTAACACCAGTAACCATGAGCACCCGTAAACCCCGACGATAGGAATCCAGCCTGCAAGGGGCGAGTCCAGCGCGCCGTAACCGGCATAGGCCCAGGGAAAGCCCGTCAGCAGCCAACTCCTCAGCCACTCAAATAATACCCACAGCGAGGCAAACTGGGCGATTTTCCAGGCGGCATGTTTGCTGGCGAGACGCCCGAAAAGACGGGCTTGTGCGGCAAAGAGAAGTGCCAGGCCCCCACAGAATAGGGTGGTCAGGCTAATGGCCAACCAAACGGGGGTATTGCCATAAACGTGGATGCTGACATAGACCCAAGACACGCCCGCACCGAAAAAGCCGGCGCCATAGGCCAAGCCAATGCGCACTGGAGTGGTTCTGCCGGACTGGCTCAGTAAGGCGTAAAGTAGGCCGGCGCTTAGCGGAATAATGGGCCAGAAATCGAAGGGCGCCAGTCCCAATGGAAAAACGAGGCCCGCTATGAGAGCAAGGCTCCAGTGGGGGCTACGACGGAGCATTAATCTGATGGGTCGGGTACGTCGCCGGTCGTGACACGTAACCGGGTCAGCCTTCGCTCGTCAGCATGAATCACCTTGAAATCGAACTGATCGAGACGGATCGATTGATTGCGGGTTGGGAGCTGTCCAAAGGCGTTGATCACTAAGCCGCCAATCGTGTCGAATTCTTCGTCGCTAAAGGTTGTACTAAAGAATTCATTGAAATCTTCAATCGGCGTGAGTGCTTCCACTATGAAGGAAGTGTCATTAACTGGGCGGATTAGTTGACCCTCTTCAACATCGGTTTCATCTTCAATTTCGCCGACGATTTCTTCGAGCACGTCTTCGATGGTGATGAGGCCAGCGATACCTCCATACTCGTCAATGACGATCGCCATATGGTTGCGGTTTTGCCGAAACTCCCTCAGCAATACATTCAGTCGCTTACTCTCCGGGACGGCAATCACCGGCCGCATCAACTCAGTGATGCGCGGGACCTCCCTGTCAGTTTGAATCAGTGGCAGGAGGTCCTTGGCCAGCAGAATGCCGATGACATCATCAATGCCGTCGCCAATGACCGGATAGCGAGAGTGGCCGGCCCGTATGATCTGGGGGAGTGCATCCTGAAGCGGCTGGTCCGAGTCAATCACCACCATCTGAGCGCGGGGAATCATGATGTCCCGCACCTGCATGTCGGTCACCAATAAAGCGCCCTCCATGATTTTGCGAGCGTCCTCGTCGATGATCTCGTGCTCCTCTGCCAGCGACAATACGCCTTCGAGGTCAGACTTGTTCTGGGGTTCTCCGCTGATGAAATGCGCCAGGCGGTCCAGCCAGGATCGCTCTTCCGATTCCAGCTTACGATCATCATTCACGATCTTACGCCCTCCGGGGGCTGTTCAGTTTCATAGGGGTTGGGGAAGCCAAGGCGGCTGAGTAAATCAATTTCCAATAATTCCATTTGCGCCGCTTCGGCGGGGATTTGATGGTCGTGTCCCAGCAAATGCAAGACGCCATGGATCACAAGGTGTGCCCAGTGCGCTTGCTCAGATTTCTGTTGTTGAGCGGCCTCTTTCTGCACCAGCGGCGCGCAGATCACCAGATCGCCTAGCAGGCCGCAGTCGGCCTCGGGAGGCAAATCTGCGGCGAAGGACAGTACGTTGGTGGGACCCGATTGAGCCCGATAGGTTTGATTAAAGTGTGCCGCTTCATCGTTGTCTGTGATGCGAACCGATAATTCGGGAATATCGTCCGATAACCGCTCCGTTTGTGCCAGCGCATGGCTCACCCAAGATCGAATCTCGTCATCAGTGGGCGAGGGGAGATGCGTGGAGCGGTCAACGGATAACAGGAGGTTCACGGAGGACCCTCGTTTCGGGGTGAGACACTGCGCTGTTCGTAGGCGTCGTACGCGCTGACGACTCGCTGCACGAGCGGGTGCCGGACCACGTCTTTGTTACCAAACCGGGTAAAGGTAATACCGTCCACGTCTTCGAGTACCGTCGCGGCATGGGTCAGACCACTTTGGGTCCCTTTGGGAAGATCAATCTGACTGGTATCGCCTGTGACCACCGCAGTGGACCCGAAACCAATTCGCGTCAGGAACATTTTCATTTGCTCCTTCGTCGTGTTCTGCGCCTCATCCAGAATGATGAAGGCATGATTGAGGGTGCGGCCGCGCATAAAGGCCAGGGGCGCGACCTCGATAATATGGCGCTCGATATACTTATTGACCGTCTCGAAGCCCAGCATTTCGTATAGCGCGTCATACAGCGGTCTGAGATAAGGGTCGACTTTCTGGGACAGGTCACCGGGTAGGAACCCCAGGCGTTCGCCGGCTTCTACTGCGGGACGCACCAGCAGGATGCGTTTTACCTGTTCGTTAAGCAGCGCGCGTACCGCACAGGCGACAGCGAGATAGGTTTTTCCAGTACCAGCTGGACCCATACCAAAATTGATGTCATGGGTACCGATGGCCGACACGTACTGGCGCTGATTGAGCCCGCGCGGTCTCACCGAGAGTCGCTTGGTGCGAATCAGGCCGATGGTGTCGGCGTCGAGATCTGTTCCCTGGCGCTCAGTCAGCATCTCCAGATCCGCCTCCTGAAGTCGCAGATGAATACTCTCCGGACTCAATTGCGCGCCGTTTTCTATGTCGGTATAGAGCGAGGACAAGAGGGAGGCGGCCATTTGACACCTCTCATGAGCGCCGCGCAGTTCGAAATGATTACTGCGGTTATCAATTGTGATATCCAGACGCTTTTCAATCTGACGCAGATGACCGTCCAGCTGTCCGCAGAGGGCCGCCAGATTGCGCGCATCGTTTGGTTCGAGTGAGAGTGTGATGTGTGAGGCCATACCTGAGGGGTTGGCCTCGGGCGCCGATTGCTCTGTGTCCAACGGTTTTCACGCCGCCTCTTTCATCTTGGGAAGGAAAAGATACTCGCCTTGCGGGCTGAGTCAACTCCCGAGTCAGGGATTAAGGCACCTCGCTCAGGCGACCCAAAAGCGAGTTGGTGTAGGCGGCCAAGATCTCAACATCTGCGAAGTGCCCAATGAGCGCCGTATTCTGCGAGGGGAAGTTCACCACGCGGTTATTCTCGGTGCGGCCCGACAGCTGTCCCGGGTCCCTTTTTGCATAGCCGGTGACCAATATGCTCTGGGTGGTCCCGACCATCGATTCGGCAATCTGCTGCGCCTGCTGTGCGATGCGCGCCTGCAGAATATGCAGCCGCTGCTTTTTGATTTCCTCCGGGACCTCATCGCGAAGTTCGGCCGCGGGCGTGCCTGGCCGGGCGCTGTAAATGAAGCTGAAAGACGTATCGAAACCAATCTCTTCAATTAGTTTCATCGTGGCGGCGAAGTCGGCTTCGGTTTCACCGGGAAAGCCGATGATGAAATCGGAGGACAGTGAAATATTGGGTCGGAGCTTGCGCAGCGCACGGATGATGGATTTGTATTCCAGCGCGGTGTGACCACGTTTCATGGCCATCAGCACGCGATCGGAGCCGCTCTGCACGGGCAGGTGTAAATGGTCAACCAGAGCCGGAATTTCCGCATAGCAGGCAACAATAGCGTCGGTGAACTCGACCGGGTGCGAGGTGGTGTAACGAATGCGCTCTATACCCGGCACTAAATTCACCAGGTGCAGTAGCTCGGCGAAGTCGACGACTTCGTCGAGGTGGTTCTGTCCGCGGTAAGCATTCACATTCTGTCCGAGCAAATTGACCTCTTTGACACCGCGGTCGGCCAGCCCCGCTACCTCTGCGATCACGTCATCGACCGGCCGAGAGACCTCTTCACCGCGGGTGTAAGGCACCACGCAAAACGTACAGTACTTGCTGCAGCCTTCCATGATCGATACGAAAGCAGTCGGTCCCTCGACACTCGGTTCAGGAAGGCGATCAAATTTTTCGATCTCGGGAAAACTGACATCGACTACGAGGGTTTCGCCGCGGCGCCGATTCTCTATCATTTCCGGCAGTCGATGGAGTGTTTGCGGGCCAAAGATCAAATCGACATAGGGCGCACGCTTTCCAATCTCGGCCCCTTCTTGACTCGCGACGCAACCGCCGACACCAATGATCAGGTCCGGCTTTTCCTTTTTCAGATGCTTCCAGCGGCCTAATTGGTGAAAAACCTTTTCCTGTGCTTTTTCGCGGATTGAACAGGTATTCAGGAGCAACACGTCAGCCTCATCGGCCGAGTCGGTCTGCTCGAGCCCATGGCTGGCACCCAGCAGATCAGCCATACGCGCCGAGTCGTATTCGTTCATCTGACAGCCGTGTGTCTCGACAAATAGCTTTTTGTTGCCTGAATGACTCATTCGTTTTTACTGTCTGGGTTGCCGTAAAAGCGCTGTGGGCGCGGAGTATAGCGCCTGAGCGGCGAAATTTTTGTCAGATGGTGGAGGTTTGTGCGCAAAGTGTTACCATTCCGCCCCTTTTTGCCGCACCACCTCGGTTTACCGGGAGCCAGTATGTCGTCTCAGCCCCTTTACAAAGTCATATTTCATAATGGAGGACAGGTCTACGAGGTCTTCGCGCGCCAGATCTACCAAAGCGATATGTGGGGCTTTGTCGAGATCGAAGAGCTGGTGTTCGGTGAGCGCTCGCAGATTCTCGTTGACCCCGGCGAAGAGAAGCTCAAAAACGAGTTCTCCGGTGTGAAGCGCAGCTATATTCCCCTGCAGTCGATTGTCCGCATTGACGAAGTGGATAAAGAGGGTGCGGCCCGGATTTCAGAGGGTGGCAGCGCCAAAATTGCAGCCTTCCCGTTGACGCCGCAACCGGCAGCGCCCTCCCAGAGCGACGACTGAGGCTCGCCAAGGGCTCCAATACTCAGTATCACCGTAAATCAGGACTGATCGACTACTACCCAGGGCGCTGCGCTACCAGCAAGGCCCGGCGGGGCGCAGGAAGGCCCTCTGCAGTGAGGCTGTGGTCAGCCGGATCCAAAAATTGTTCCAGCGAGTGAAACGTCATCCACGCCGTGCGGCGCTGTTCATCTAACGAGGTGACGCCAACATCGATAATGCGCGGTTCAGCGAATCCGATGTCGGCTAGCCAGTTTCTGACCAATCCTGCGCTTGGCAACTGCCACACGTTACCCATGCGGGCGTAACGGCCATCGGGCACAAGGAGGGCCTGATCGTCTCCTTCAATGACCAGGGTTTCCAAAACCAGTTGCCCCCCGGGTACCAGCTTGTGCTTAAGGCTATCGAGGTGTGCCTGGGGGTCGCGGCGGTGATACAGCACACCCATTGATAATACGGTATCGAAGGCAGGCAATTGCTCAGGCATCGACTCCAAAGCCATGGGTAATACATGAATGCCCGGTTGCTGCAGATAATGCTGAAGTGCCTTGAACTGCAGAATGAACAGCGGTGTCGGATCAATGCCAATGACTTCCGCCGCGCCGGCACCGAGCAGACGCCAGCAGTGGTAACCGTTCCCGCAGCCGACGTCGAGCACGCGCTTACCGTCAAGGGGCTCGAGCGCGCCGGCCAGCCGATCCCACTTCCAGTCAGACCGCCATTCGGTATCAATGTGCAGGCCAAACAGTTCAAAGGGGCCCTTGCGCCAGGGGTGAAGTCCCATCAGTGCCGTCTCCAGTGCCTGTAGGGTCGTATCAGGCGCGTAGCCCGACAGCCCCACACGTGGGGTATTCAGTTGCACGGTTCCCGCCGGGAGCGATGGCAGGCTGGCGAGTGCCGTGCGCCACCGTGGCAGATCGCCGTAGCGTTCGGGTGCTAGGCCAGAGATGAACTGTTCTGGGAGCATGTTGAGCCACTCATGCAAAGGCCCGGTGGTCCAGCGTCTGCTCAGCGCGTCCCAATCCGCGGCGAGTTCGGGAGGAAGGATCATGCGATGGCGATTAAGGAGGCGAAGTTCAGGCACTGGAACCAGATATCGCATCGGCTGAAGCCAACTTTTTGCAGGCGCTCGACATGGGCTTGCCGGGTCTCCGGTACCAATACGTCTTCAAGCGCCTGCCGTTTTTGCGCAATTTCTAGATCGCTATAGCCCTGCTGGCGCTTGAAGTCGTGGTGCAGCGCGATCAAATAATCATTCAAGTGCTGGTCGGGCAGAGTCAGTTTTTCCGAGAGGATCATGACATCGCCGGGCGCCATCGCGGCGCGTATCCGTCTGAGCAGGGGCTCTCGTTCGGCGACGGGAATGAACTGAAGCGTGTAGTTCATGATCACGACGCTGGCGTTTTGCAGCGGGGCGTCGATCACGTCAGCCTGCTGCAGGGCAATGCGGTTTCCTTCCGGAAACTGCTGCAAATGCCTGCGCGCTTCAGAGAGCATGGCTTGCGAGTTATCAATACCGATGAGTTCACAGCGATCGCAAGCGGGCTCTCGGGCTGCGGAGAGTAGCGAGGCACCCCAGGAACATCCCAGATCATAAATATGGGAACCTGGGCGCGCGTGCTGCGCAGCCAATACACCCGTCATGGCGACAACTGTGGCATAGCCCGGCACCGAGCGGTTAATCATGTCGGGGAACACCGAGGCCACGGAAGCATTGAATCGGAAGAGCCCGGGATCCGATAGCGGTGCGGCAAAGAGGTCGTCCCGACGGTGCGATGTGTCAGTGGGTGGGTCCTCGCGTTGACCAGTGGTCGGCGAGGGGTCCGCACTGTTGGTGTGATCGGGTTGCTCAGGGTGAGGCATGACGTTCGGGGTCGTTGATGGGTCGGTGCACAGAATAACAGGGCTTGTGGCGTCCTCGGGTAGTCGCGCATACTCTTGCGCTCTGCCAGATTTCAATTTCCAGAGTTTTCGCCATGTTTGATTCCCTTCCTGTGCTCCCGCCTGATTCCATTCTTGGTCTGGCCGCGGCCTGTCGTGCCGATCCCAATCCGAACAAGGTGGATCTCACATTGGGCGTTTACATGGATGAGACCGGGTTATGTCCGGTGTTTGAGGCAGTGCAGCACGCGCAGCAGGCGCTGGTCAGCGAGGAGCAAACCAAGGTTTATATGCCGCCCCAAGGGGATCCAGATTATCTGGCAGGTATTCGTGCGCTGGTGCTGGGCGAGGCCGGCATGGCAAGGCTGGGTGATCGCAGCTCGGCGGTACAAACCCCCGGGGGCTGCGGGGCAGTCAGACTAGGCGCCGAAGTACTCTTCGCCGCTGCACCAGACGCAACCGTATGGGTGAGTGACCCGACCTGGCCGGTTCATATTCCTCTCATGGGTTCGGTGGGACTGCATTTTAAGACCTACCGATATTATTCACCCGAGCTTAAGGGACTGGACTTTGCGTCGATGTTGGCGGACCTCGACGCTGCCTCGCCGGGTGATGTGGTGTTGCTTCATGGTTGCTGTCACAACCCCAGTGGGGTCGATCCCACGCTGGAACAGTGGGGTGTGCTGGCCGATTTGATAGCCCAGCGAGGGCTGTTACCGATGGTCGATTTTGCCTATCAGGGTATGGGAGCCGGTCTTGACGAGGATGCGGCCGGCATACGCGCGTTACTCGAGCGCGTGCCCGAAATGATCATTGCGGTGTCTTCCTCTAAAAATATCGGCCTTTACCGGGAGCGCGCGGGTGCGGTGCTGTTCGTTGGGGGTGACGCCCGCGCAGCGGAGGCGATGGCCAGTCAGGCAATATCGGCAGCGCGGCGGGTCTATTCCATGCCTCCCGCCCACGGAGCATTGCTGGCGGGTCGGGTATTGTCCTCGCCAGAGTTAAAATCAGCATGGCAGGCCGAACTGGCACAAATCTGTGAACGGATTAACGGGCTGAGGGGCGATTTCCGAGATGCGTTGACGTCAGCTACGGGTCGCGACTTTGATTTTATCGGCACCGAGCACGGTATGTTCTCGTTTCTGGGGCTGTCGGTTGAACAGGCGCAGCGCCTGAGAGAGCAGCAGTCTGTCTATATTCTGGATTCTTCTCGCATTAACATCGCCGGGCTCAATGCCCATAACCTGAGCCGCGTGGTCGAGGCGGTCGCTTCGGTGCTCTAGGCGCCGAGCGGCCCACTCGGTTGAAACCGACCCAATTGTCCAGGGAGCGGGGTTTAACCCTCTAGCTCGATCAGGCGCTCAAGCGCTGCATCTAACGCGCGCTCAGACTCAGTGACCGCGGTGAGCGCTTCAGAGATGTGCTCCTGAGCCTGCTCATAGAAATCCTTTTCCGAAATCGCTGCGAGTAGCGCTGTGTGGCGCGCCTCCAGCGCCTCAATATGAGCCGGCAACCCGTCGAGCTCCCGCTGTTCTCGATAACTGAGCTTTTGCTTCTNAGGGCGAGTCAGCTCTGCATGATTCGGCAGGGGCTCGGCCTGAGTAGGCAACGTCTCTGCTTGCGCTTGTTGCGATGCGCCCGACGCGGGTAGAGCAGGTGTTGCTGGGGTGAGTTGGCCACCCCTTGCCTCCCAGTCAGCATAACTTCCAGCCTGCTCTTCGATCTCGCTGTTGCCTTTCATGACCAGCAGACTGGTGACGACCTTGTCGAGAAAGTGTCGGTCGTGGCTCACCAAAATAATGGTGCCTTTAAATTCCAGCAGGATCTCTTCGAGTAACTCCAGTGTTTCGATATCAAGGTCATTAGTGGGCTCATCTAGAACCAGCAAATTGGCAGGGCGCGTGAACAATCTCGCCAAAATGGCGCGGTTGATTTCGCCGCCAGAAAGCGCTTTTACCGGAGTTCGAATGCGATCAGGCGCGAACAGGAAGTCGCCCAGATAGCTAATAGCGTGCCGGCGCTGACCGTTGATTTCAATGAACTGCTGTCCACCACAGATGTTATCGATCAGATCCTTGTTTGGGTCGAGCTCGCCTCGCAGTTGGTCGGAGTAAGCAATCTCCAGTTGTGTTCCGAGCAGCACATCGCCTTGATCGGGGGTGAGCTCGCCCAACAACAGCTTGATGACGGTACTTTTGCCAACACCATTGCTGCCAACGATGCCCACCCGGTCACCGCGTTGGATAATGGTAGAGAAATGTNTCACCACCTTCTCGTCGTCATAGCCGAAGGTGATGTCTCGAGCCTCGGCCACGCGACGGCCCGAGCGGTTGGCTTCTTCCAGTTTAAATTGACCCTTACCTTGTGCCACACGCCGCTGCGCACGTTCGTTGCGCATTGTTTTCAGCGCCCTGACGCGGCCCTCGTTGCGGGTGCGGCGCGCCTTGATGCCCTGCCGGATCCAGGTCTCTTCCTGCGCCAGCTTTTTATCGAACAGCGCATCGGCTCTTGCCTCGACCTCGGCCTTTTGTTCTCGCAGGGTCAGGAATTTCCCGTAGTCCGCCTGCCACAGCGTCAGATGCCCTCTGTCCAATTCGCCAATACGGTTGCAGACGCGTTGTAAAAAGCGGCGATCGTGTGTNATCAACACGATAGCGCCCTCGAATTGGCCAACCTGTTGCTCGAGCCAGTCGATACAAGGAATATCNAGGTGATTGGTAGGCTCATCGAGCAGGAGCACATCGGGCTCGATGACGAGGGCACGGGCTAGCGCGGCGCGCCGTCGCCAGCCTCCTGACAACGTGGAAAGGGGCTCGTCTGCAGCAAGCTCNAGTTGCTGGAGCACTTTCGCGATCCGCTGCTCCATAGACCAGCCTCCGAGGTGCTCAAGCTCTGATTGAATCTGACTCATTTCGGTCAGCGCATTCTCTGAGCCTTCAGCGATGAGNGCGTGATAGCGAGAGAGGAGGGCTCCGGTCTCAGCCAGACCTGTTGCGACATAATCAAAGACGGTTGTGTCTTGGTTGTCGGGGAGTGCTTGCTCAAGCCGAGCAATCTTGATGTTCGGATCAATCCAGCGCTCGCCATCTTCCGCCGCCAATTCTCCCGAAAGAATCCGCATTAGGGTCGACTTGCCCGCACCATTTCGACCGAGCAGCCCCAGCCGCTCGCCTTTATCGAGGGTAAGACTCACCTTATCGAGCAGTATCTGGGTGCCGATACTAAACTCGATCTGGTCGAGGCGGATATAAGGCATGAGGGTCCTCCAGAGAGCCGCACAGTGTAGGACAGAAAACATACTTTGCGCGGATTTGGTTAGAATGANTCCTCTGGGGGGAAGCACCATGGCGACAGCNACAAGGGACGCGCAAGACAATGCGCGCTGGATAGCGGGATGGCTGGCGGTCTGCGCCGTCACGATTCTGGGGATGATTTTACTGGGAGGCGTCACCCGACTAACCGAATCAGGTCTGTCGATGGTGGACTGGCGACCCATTATGGGAGTGATTCCGCCTCTCAGCGAGTCCCAGTGGCTAGAGACGTTCGCCACCTATCAGCAATATCCTGAGTATCAAAAAATTAATCAAGGCATGGATCTGGCGGGCTTCAAACAGATCTTCTGGTTTGAGTATCTACACAGGGTGCTTGGACGCTTGATTGGCTTGATGTATTTCGTGCCGTTAGTGATCTTTGCGCTGCGCAAAATGATTGCACCGCAATTGCTGCCCACGCTCATTCTGCTGCTCATTATGGGAGCGGCCCAGGGCCTTCTCGGTTGGTATATGGTGAAGAGTGGTCTGGTTGACAGGCCCTCGGTATCCCAATACCGGTTGACAGCGCATTTAGGCGTCGCCGTGGCGATATATGCTCTGATGACGTGGCTGGTGCTCCGTGTCCGCACAGGCCTACAGCCGGCATTGAAAGAGGTGAATGTCGCGGGGTGGGTGCTGGTTCTGGGCGTTTATACGCTTATCTTATCCGGCGGGTTTATGGCGGGTACTGATGCGGGGTTTGCGTATCCCACCTGGCCGATGATGGGCGAGACATTTGTGCCCATGGGTTATTACGCCGAGGGATGGCAGGCGACTTTTGAAGGGGTTGCCACCATTCACTTCAACCATAGGATGTTGGCGTATGCCGTTGCACTGCTGGTTTTGTTTCTCGGTGTGCAGAGTCTTCGCGCCAGCGACGACACCCGCGTTCGCCGGGGCGCAGGATTAATGTTACTGGCGCTGAGTTTCCAGCTGGTANTGGGAATCGGGACGGTGCTGACGCAGGTGTCTATTCCAATGGCCGCCACCCATCAGGTGGGAGCGGTGCTGTTGCTGACCGCTGTGCTCTATTGGATACACGCCCAGACCGATCAAAAACTGGTACTCTCCGTCTGATCACAGGACAGGCGGATTTCAGAGACTTTACCTAGGTCTTGGCACCCGTTACTTGGTATCCGCAGGAGGCGGAACTGGCGTGAAGACCCTCATCGTTGAGGACAGTGCAACCCTTTGTGTAATCTACTCCCATTACCTCGATGGCAGTGGCCTAGAGGTGACAGCCGTCGAAACGTTGGCGGCTGCCCGAGAGATGTTGGTTGAGCTGAGCCCGCAACTTATTTTGTTAGATATCGAGTTGCCCGATGGCAATGGCCTCGACCTGATGGACGATGTGCGGGGTATTTCTCCGCGTCCCGCGGTCGTTGTGATGACAGGCCACGGCGCCGATTATGCCGAGCAGGCAATTGAGAACGGCGCCGATGATTTTCTGAACAAGCCCTTCGATGCAGCACGACTCAGAGTCACCCTGCTTAATGCCGCAGACAAACTGGCATTGAGCCAGCAGGTCGAGAGCCTCTCGGTAAAACGCGAGCGACTCGGGCCTCTACAGGGCCAATCTCCNGCCATGCAGACGGTTTTTGAAACCGTAGAATCACTGGCGGGCACGTTGGCGACTGCATTCGTCATGGGCGAAAGTGGTACCGGTAAGGAACTTGCGGCTCGGGCGATTCATCAGCTGTCCGCTCGCGCGCCAGGCCCCTTTGTTGTGGTTGATTGTGCAGCGCTTTCGGCGGACCAGCTAGAGCGCGCGCTATTCGGAGATGGGCAGGGAAACGGTTTGGTTGCGGAGGCCGTGGGCGGTTCACTGTTTCTTGATGAGGTCTGTAGCCTCAGCTTTGAGGCCCAATCGACGCTGCTCAGGTTGATCCAGCACGGGACGTATCGTCCGGTCGGCGCGACCCAGGAGATCGCAGCCGACGTTCGCATNATTGCATCCACTAACCGCGATCCCTTGTTTGAGATGCGCGAGGGCAGGNTGCGTGAGGATCTGTACTACCGNCTCCACGTTGTTCCGNTAAGAATGCCTCCCGTTCGGGAGCGGTCTGAAGATGTATTGCTTTTGGCGCAGGTTTTTCTGGCTCAGATTGCGAAGGAGGAAGGCAAGGCTCCCGTTGAGCTCAGTGAGGCCGCGGCTCATGCGCTTAAACATTATTCCTGGCCCGGCAATGTGCGTCAGCTAGAAAACGCGATGCGGCAGCTGGTTTTGTTGGGTCCAGCGGAAGAGATCACNGAAGCGGCGGTGTACCGCATTATCTCGGGTACCGAGATCGCGGTTGAAACCGATGGCCTGCCGCAGGAGCCAGGTGCTCCCTTCGTTATCGGCGGTGACACTGCGATAGAGCCTCTCTGGATTACCGAGAAAAAGGCGATTGAATCGGCGATTGCCGCCTGCGATGGNAGNGTGAATCGNGCCGCCAAGCAATTGCAGGTGGCGCCTTCAACGATCTATCGAAAAATTCAGTCCTGGAAGGGCCAGTAAGGTCCCGCGAGCCGGCCCCCAGTTGCTGAGGGGCTCGGAACAGAGAGGGTTGGTATAGGCCACTTCGATCTGCTGCGCGCGCTATTGCATAGCGCGGTCAGACCTCCGAAATAACAGCGGCTTAACCTAACCGCCGACCTCGTCCGAAAAGTATCCGGTGGCGACGCCCTCTTCGCCATAGACGGGCTCTTTGACTTCCACCCGAAACTTATTGGTCTCCGCGCTGAGTATGTTGTACTGCGCGAGGTGCCCGAACATGTTGAGGTACCACTCACCCTTTAGGTGGGCCTCCAAATCAGCCCCGCTCTCCCATTCCTCATACACGACGACGCGACCGGGGTGGTTGAGGTCAGCAGTCCAGAGGTAGTGAACACAGCCTTTTTCAGTGTACGCGCCCTCGATGAGAGCCTTGGCTTTGACTAGGGCCTCATCCCGCACTTCAGGTGGGAACTCAACGACTCCTGCGACAACCACTCGAGACATAATGACTACTCTACATTTTCCGATTTACCAAATTATAGAGGGAAGGCTCGGGCTGTTCACTCTTTGAATCCCGATGCCTCATCGTAGCCGCCCTGGCCACTGATCTTTGCCCACTGTTTGAATAGATCGCTCGCCGGCACGCCGTCGTCGACAATCAGCTGTCGCCAGACCTCGGCCGCGCGCACGTAGTACGGCACGCTGCCGGGAAACATGGCGAGTGAGAGTGCTTCCGCTAACTCCAATTCGTTAACCCCTGCGTGATAAGCCGCCTCAATTTGCCATTTGAGACACCGCCAGTTACCCGAGCAGGTGTGAACTGCACAGGCCGTCATGTGCGCCAGTGCGGGTGCGATCGGCCCAATGACCTGTTCAAATGCGGCGAGATATTGTTCCCGCGGGCGGGCAGTGGGGAGATGGGGAACCCAATGATCTTCGACAAACAGGTAGCCTTCGCTTCCCTTAGCCATCGCGCTGATCGCGGTGACGAGACCAAGATCCTCGGCATCGCCTCCAGCGTCTACGAAACGTTTTACATGATGACTACCCAGGGACTCCTCGCAACTGATTAACACTCCCAGCCAGACAAATTCGTGGGCGTGGCGGCTGAGATGTCGCTCTGTCAGAGTAAGCGTGGAGTAGAGTGAGTCGTAGCGCTCCAGCAGCTGGGGTGTCGAAATCGCCATCAGGCCGTGGTGAGGCAGGAGATACCCTCGCTTTGCATGGATGTCGCTTAGAGTGGCGAGGGGGTCATAGTCGGTCATTCGCTAACGTCCCTTTGCTCACTTTAATGATAACGGGTTGCCACTGATTCACGGACGTCTCCGACAGCTGTGTTATCGGACTAACATAAAAGTTTTGGCTGACTGTGACTAGAAAATCTGACTAATCGACCTGAATGAGGCTCTCAAAACCGAGAAAAAGCGTGGAAAGGCTGCCTGACGAGGAGAGGGAGGATGGTAGCTACGGGTGGACTTGAACCACCGACCCCAGCATTATGAATGCTGTGCTCTAACCAGCTGAGCTACGTAGCCACTAAAGGAAATCCGTGAGGCGGCGGATTCTGCAAAACTACGCGATTGAAGTCAACTGGCTTACGCCCATTTGCCGTAAGTCACGTGTTTTAACAAGACAGGCCACCCTATGAGCGATGAAAAGATCGACCCCTATGCGGGGTTACAGGACAGGCTTGCGAAAACCGCTGACGAGGCTCGACCCGAGGCGGTCGCAAAGCGGCGTGCCCGAAAAGGTCGCACGGCGAGAGAAAATCTTGCGGATCTGATCGACGGAACCGCTGTCTCCGAGTATGGGCAGCTGGCGGTCGCCGCACAGCGCACGCGTCGCGACGGAGACGCGCTCTTCGCCGAGACAGCCGCTGATGCGGTCATTACGGCGATTGGCCCTGTCAACGCCGATCTCTTCGCGATCGCTGACAGCCAGACCGCACTGATTATCAACGATTACACGGTCTTGGCGGGCACTCAGGGTTACTTCCATCACCGCAAAATCGACCGGTTGCTGGGGTTGGCGGCTGAAGGGGGTTTGCCGATCGTGATGTACACCGAGGGTGGAGGCGGGCGCCCCGGTGACACCGATGTACTCGTATCGATGGCAGGATTGAATGTCCCTACCTTCCATCGTTGGGCCGCGCTGGCAGGAAAGGTGCCTCGCATCGCGGTGAATCATGGCTATTGCTTCGCTGGTAACGCGGCGCTTTTTGGTGCGGCGGATCTGCGTATTGCCACCGAAGCAAGCTGCATTGGCATGGCGGGTCCCGCCATGATCGAAGGCGGTGGTTTGGGTAGCTGGAAGCCGCAGGATATCGGTCCGGTCTCGGTGCATCGTAAGAATGGCGTTGTCGACATTGTGGTCGCCGATGAGGCAGAAGCGACGGCAATGGCCAAAAGAGTATTGGCCTGTGTACAGGGACCGTTATCGGATTGGCAGTCATACGACCAGACTGAGTTGCCCGCATTGATGCCGACCAATCGTCGCTATGCTTTTGATACGCGCAAGATCCTCCACCATTTATTCGATATTGGCTCTTTGATCGAGACTCGCCCGGACATGGGGCGGGCGATTGTGACCGGCCTCGCGCGCATTGAAGGTCGCGCCGTCGCCGTTTTGGCAAGCGATTGCCGTCATTTGGGTGGCGCGATTGATGGCGAGTCGGCTATTAAGGCCACTGCGCTGTATCAGCTCGCTGAGCGATGGCGTTTGCCCGTGGTGTCTTTTATCGACACGCCTGGTTTCATGGTGGGTCCGGAGAGCGAGGCCGAGGGTGCACCTCGGCTCATGTCGGATCTCTTCATTGCGGGTGCTGCGCTCACGCAGCCCATTGTTGCGGTCTTTTTGCGCCGTGCTTATGGGCTGGGTGCCATGGCGATGACGGGCGGATCTTTTGAAGTGCCTCGCTATGCGGTGAGCTGGCCGCAGGGCGAGTTTGGCGCGATGGGGCTCGAGGGTGCGGTGCATCTTGGGTTCCGCCAGGAGCTCGCCGAGGCGCCGGATGACACGGCTCGGCAGGCATTGTTCGAATCACTGTTGGCCGACATGTATGACAAGGGGCGCGCGACCGAGGCTGCGAGTTATCTTGAGATCGATGCAGTGATTCAGCCTGAGGAAACACGCGCAGCGATTACCAGCGCATTGATAGGTGGTTAGGGTTTACACATTGAAGCGGAAGTGGATGACGTCGCCGTCGGCTACGACGTAGTCCTTGCCCTCCAGCCGCCACCTGCCCGCATCTTTTGCGCCTTGCTCGCCGCGATGAGCCACGTAGTCATCAAATGCAACAACTTCGGCCCGGATAAAGCCTTTTTGGAAGTCGGTATGAATGACCGCGGCAGCCTCCGGCGCGGTGGCGCCAACGCGAACCGTCCACGCCCGAACCTCCTTGGGTCCGGCTGTAAAATAGGTCTGCAGATTGAGTAAGTCATAGCCCGCGCGGATAACGCGATTGAGGCCGGGTTCTTCCATGCCCATCTCGGCCAGGAATTCAATTTTTTCTTCTTCCGCCAGCTCGATGATCTCCGACTCCAGCTTATTGCAGATCACAACTACCCCGGCGCGTTCGTCGGAGGCGTGGGTCAGCACCGCATCGAGGTGCGGATTATTGTCAAAGCCATCCTCGGCGACATTGGCGATGTACATCGTGGGCTTAGTAGTCAGAAGATGTAGCGTGTTAACGCGCGCCCAATCGTTGTCATCCAGCTTCAGCGCTCGGATCGGTTGGGCCTCGTTGAGTTGCGGCAGGAGTTTGTCCTCGAGGAGCGCCTTCAGTGCGACGGCTTCCTTGTCTCCACTCTTTGCCGTCCGCACAACTTTGGCAAGCTGTTTTTCACAGGACTCGAGGTCAGCCAGTGCCAACTCGGTATTGATTGTCTCAATATCAGATAGAGGATCGATCTGGTTCGATACATGAATGACGTTGGGATCTTCAAAGCAGCGAACGACGTGGGCGATGGCATCCGTCTCACGAATATTGGCTAAAAACTGGTTGCCAAGTCCTTCCCCCTTCGAGGCGCCTGCAACCAAACCCGCTATGTCCACGAATTCCATCGTCGCAGGGATAGTGCGTTCGGGGTTCACCAGACCGCTAATTTGTCCCTGTCTAGGGTCAGGCACGGAGACCACTCCGGTGTTGGGCTCGATCGTGCAGAAAGGAAAATTCTCTGCGTCGATACCTGCCTGAGTCAGCGCGTTGAACAGCGTAGACTTACCGACATTGGGCAAACCGACGATGCCACACTGGATTCCCATATTTTCAGTCCTCTCTGGGTCGGGCGGGTTGATGGCTTTCGCTATGCAGTGCTGTCATGGCTTTGATGCTCTCACCATCGAGTAACAAGGGGAGGGCGGCTAGCGCCGACGCCGTGCTCGCTTCAATGGCCGTTTGGTCATCCGCAGAGGCTTTGCTCAGAACCCATGATGAAACCTGCTTTGCCGAGCCGGGGTGACCGATACCCAGTCGCAGTCTCCAGAACTCTCGCTGGCCGCCGAGCGCCGGGATAATATCTCGCAGCCCGTTGTGACCACCGTGACCGCCACCGCATTTGAAGCGCGCTTCACCGGGTGGCACGTCTAGTTCGTCGTGGGCAATCAATATCTCCTCCGCATCGATCCGGTAATAACGCGCCATCGCCGCGACTGAACGGCCACTCTCGTTCATGAAGGTCTCAGGAATCAGCAGTCGTAAGTCATGACCGGCGATATTTCCGCGTGCGGATTCCCCCAGTGCGTTGCGATCAGTCGCAAGACTGAGGTCAAATTGCGCGGCGAGACGACGCACAAAAAAGGCACCGGCGTTATGCCGAGTGCCCTCATATTGTGCGCCGGGATTGCCGAGACCGACGATAAGCCGGATGGCAGACACGAGCTAATCAGTCCTCGCCGCCGTCTCCGGCATCGTCAGACGCCGATGCTTCTGCATCAGACCCGGAATCGCCATCATCCTCACCGTCAACCGCTTCTTCGACTTCTTCCTCGTCCTCTTTCGAGCCTCTCGGCGCTACTACGGACGCGATGGCGAGGTCGTGGTCTTCACCCACTTCCAAAGCAGTGGAGGTCACGCCCTCGGGCAGAGTGATGTCGGTCAGATGCACGATTTGGCCCAGTTCGACCTCGAGCATATCGACCTCGATAAACTCAGGTAGATCCTTGGGAAGACACTGGATTTCGATATCGGTGGCCTGTTTCTGAATCATGCCGCCTTCGAGCTTCACGCCTGCACACTGCTCTTCGTTGAGGAAGTGGAGCGGTACGTTAACCTTAATGGCCTGATCCATTCGCACGCGGAGAAAATCTGCGTGCATCGGGAAGCCCTTTGCGGGATGACGCTGGATATCCTTGATGATCGCGTTTTGCGATTCACCACCCACCTGCACTTCAAGGATCGAACTGAAGCACGCTTCATTTTCCAGCATGTGCTCAAAGTCCTTGCGGATCAGTGTCAGGCTTTGGGCGGGCTTTTCTGCCCCGTAAATGACGGCGGGAATTTTGCCCTCGAGGCGACGTAGGCGGCGGCTCGCACCTTTCCCCGCGTCGGCTCGCGCCTCTGCAACTACAGTAAAAGATTCAGACATGGTCTGGCTCCTTTGTTAACACCACTTTGTCTGCGACCGACGCGGTGGTGAGTGGGTAAATCACTGTTTAAGAAAGATCAAACAGTGCGCTTATAGATTCTTCGTTGCTAACCCGACGAATAGATTCCGCTAGCAGGTCGGCGATGGTGAGCTGGCGGATCTTGTCCACTGCCAGCGCCTCTGCCGAGAGCGGAATAGTGTCGGTCACTACCAGTTCATCGAGTTGAGAACGCTCTAGGTTCTCCAAAGCCTTACCGGACAGCACTGCGTGAGTGCAGTAGGACACCACTTTCAGTGCGCCCCGCTCTTTAAGAGCGTTGGCAGCGGTGCACAGTGTGCCCGCCGTGTCGACCATATCATCCACCAGAATCGCTGTCCGACCGTCTACATCGCCAATCAGGTTCATGACCTCGGCCTCGTTAGCGCGCGGGCGGCGTTTGTCGATAATGGCCAGGTCCGCGTCGTCCAACTGCTTGGCAATGGCTCGAGCCCTCACCACACCACCGATATCGGGCGACACCACAATCAGATTTTCGTAGGCGCAACGAATAATGTCGGCGTTAAGAATCGACGATGCGTAGACATTATCGACGGGTACGGTAAAAAAGCCCTGAATCTGTTCGGCGTGCAGGTCGACGGTGAGCACCCGGTCTACACCAACACCCACCATGGTGTCAGCGACCACTTTAGCCGAGATGGGCACCCTCGCAGAGCGCACCCGCCGGTCCTGCCGGGCATAACCAAAGTAGGGCACCACCGCGGTAATCCGGCCTGCCGAAGCGCGACGCAGGGCGTCGATAATCAGCAATAGCTCGATAATATTGTCGTTGGTAGGGTGGCAGGTACTTTGCAGAACAAAAACATCTTTGCCGCGTACATTTTCGTTGAGCTCAACGGTAATTTCGCCGTCGGAAAACTTACTGACAGCAGCATTCCCCATCGCGAGGTACAGCCGGTCAGCAACCTTGCGACCGAGCGCCGGGTTGGCATTTCCTGTAAACACCATCATTTTCGATGACATCGGTTTACCTCTCGCAATGAAAAATGGCTGGGGCGGGAGGATTCGAACCTCCGAATGGCGGGATCAAAACCCGCTGCCTTGCCACTTGGCGACGCCCCAACACAACTTTTAAGTGACTTCCCGCATCTCGGGAAGTCGGTCCAAACCTTCAGCTACCGCAACTTCCAACCCGGTGGGAGCCTCCACAGCAATGCGGCGGGCCGCTTCCTCTGTTTCCAGAGCGGCAAAAAGACATGCGCCACTGCCGGTCATTCTTGCTGTTGGGGAGTGCTGATTGAGCCATTCCCATGCCCGCTGAACTTCGGGGTAACGCGACAAGACAACGGGTTGCAAATCGTTGTGTCCCGCCCCTGAAAAAAAGGCCTGCACTGTAATGGGCGCGGTGTGGCGTGTCAATTCAGGATGGGCGAAGATTTCGGCAGTACTCACCTCGCAGGCGGGTTGCGCGATGACATACCAGCGCTTGGGTAAGGCGATGGGTGAGAGTATTTCTCCAGTGCCCTCTGCCCAGGCGCTATGTCCTGAAACGAAAACGGGGACATCTGCTCCAAGAGGCGCCGCCAGTTGCCGCAGCGCATTTTGCTCTAGCTTGAGCTGCCACAACCGATTGAGAGCCAACAATGTGGTGGCGGCATTGGAGCTCCCGCCGCCCAAGCCACCACCTCGCGGGATGCGCTTACGGATGTGGATGTGGGCGCCGCGCTCGGGTCTACCCAGGGCGGTAGCGGCTTTGAGAATGAGGTTATTTGCGGGCGCAATATCGTCTGTATCGCCCGAGAGCGTGATGCCAGGCGCTTCGCGGGCCTCAAAGCGCATGTCGTCGCCCCAATTGAGTAATTGAAAGACCGTCTGAAGAGAATGATATCCATCTGGACGACGACCCGTCACATGGAGAAATAAATTGAGCTTGGCTGGAGAGCGGGCTTCAATCGTTGTCACGGTAGCGGGCTGAATTCCCATTGCGAGATGATGACCTTGATTTCCATGCCGGCGCTCCGGATTGTAACCTTTGCGGGGGCGCTCCAGGGAGGGGCAGATTGCCAGGCAGTGACGACGGCCTGCCACTCCTGTCCGTCCGCACTGGCGCCGAGTAGCCAGCTTCCCATGGACTCGTAAGGTAAGGACACCAGTGCGGCGGTGACCGGTGAATCCGGATTGAGTTGCGACAGCAGCTGAACCTGCTCACCGTCCCGCCACAACACGGTGTCACCCCTGCGCTCAACGATTTGGCTCCTGAGCGAAAAGGGGCCGGATAATGTGACGACATCGGTCTGTGAGTCACTGCGTCGCCATTGAAACCGTGCAGCTTCCGTTTCATCTCCGAGAGAGAAAGACACCTTCCCCTTCGCGCTCCAGCGAGGCAGGTCGGTGGGCACTGCGTTTGCTGCCGGCTTGGTATCAGCTCTGTCTGAGCCCACGGTCGAACACCCTGATATCAGCAGCAGCGCGGCAGCTAGCGCATAGCAAGCGAGGACGGGGTATTCGCGATGCCGGTAGCGCGAAAGAAGTGTCACAGAGGGTCAGCGCCTAACCGTTCTAATGCCTCAAGAATAATAGGGTGAGCCGGTACCCGGCTCAGTCCATCCCGCCAGATGTCCCGTGCTTCCACCTGCCTTCCCTGCATCCAAAGCACCTCCCCCAAATGCGCGGCGACTTCTGGGTCGGGGAAGGCATTGTGCGCCTGGCGGAGCAGCACTTCGGATTGGGCGTATTGGCCTAGCTTGTAATAGACCCACCCCAGACTATCGAGAATGGCAGGATCACCGGGGGAAAGGGAGAGCGCCCGCTCAATCAAATCGGCGGCTTCCTCATAGCGCTGGGTACGGTTGGTTAGCGTATATCCCAGCGCATTCAGGGTTGCGGCATGATTCGGATCTTGCACGAGAATGCTGCGCAGATCGTTTTCCATGGCGCCCAGTTCACCCTCAGATTCATGCACCATGGCGCGCCCGTAGAGCAGAGAAAACGACTGCGGGAAGGCCGTTAAACCACGGTCATAAGCCTTCAGTGATTCTCCTGTCCAGTCACGCAGGGAATCGGCCTCCAGTAAAAAGAGTTGCTCTGCCGCACTGGGGTAGGCCCGTCTTTGTTCGTCAAAAAAGGCTTTGATGTCATTGGCGAATGCCGTCTCGATCAGCAACTGAGACGCCCGCGCTTTGGCATCGCGAAATTCACGTGAGGGCCCTACCGCCGCGAAGGCTTCGATCGCCTCCGGGTAGCGATCGCGGCCCATTTCGATCCGGCCGATGTAGTAATTCGCCTCATCGAGGCGGGCCTCAAGGGTGATCAGTTGCTGAAACTTCTGCAGGGCGGCGTCAAAGTATTCCAACTCAAAATCGAGCAGGGCAGCAGTTGAGAGCAACTCCGAGTTATCGGGGTCGCGTTCAAGCAGAATCGAGAACTGTTGTTGTGCGCTGGCGTAATCGCGCTCGGACCCCAGCAGTCGCGCATATTGCAGGCGCAATTCCTGATTGTCCGGGTAGGCAGCGACGGTCTTTGCAATTAGGGTAAAAGGCGATTCTGATGACTGATCAATCATCAGCTGGGTCCAAAGCATGACCGCCCTGATGTCCTCAGGGGAGCGCTCCAGCACGGGGCGAATCAATGACTCCGCGAGTTTCCAGTCTTTGCCTAATCTCGCTAACAAGCTCGCTGCAATGGCGATCTGGTCATCCTCTGGCCATCGAGTGGCCAGCGCACGAATGGCCTCGGCAACCGCAGCTTGCGCGTCACCGTCGAGTTGCTCGTAGCTACCAAGATGGGCGGCAACGTTGACCGGATGACCCAATTCATAGGCAATGCCAGCGTAATATAAGGACTCTACCGGGCGGCCGGTTCGGGCCAGCCAGCCTGACGCTGCGGAAGCCGCAGCGCCGTCTTTGGGGTCCAGTTCTACCAGCCGCACGGCCATCATTGAGGCCCGATCATTGTCGTTGACGAATTCCGCTAGCCGCAGAGCACGGCGCGCCAGCGCTGGGTCCGTCAGCGTCATCGCCTGTTCTGTTAACAAGGCGAGTCCTTGATCAAAATCCCGAAGACGCAAGGCAAACTCCGCCTGCAGAAGCGGCAGCAAGCTCGCGGTCGGAATCGGTGTCTCTGCGGGTTCGCCCTGTACTTCGGTCACATCCGGCGAGACGGCCGGTGCAATAACGTCCACCACCATCGGGTCAGGTGTGACGCCTGCACAACCCGTCAGGGCAAAAGTGAGGGCAATAGCGGTAGTTCGGAAGCCATTCATGGTCAAGCATAGTGCCACAAAGAGCTTCAGCTCCCGCAGCAAGTTAGTGAACAGTAAATGCTATGATAGCAAGTTGCGACGACTGGTGAGGGTATCGGCCAGACTGATGTTGAACAAGCTGGTGGTAGTGGGAGTGAATCATGACTCGGCATCTGTAGAGTTGCGCGAGCAGATCGCTTTTGCGCCGGAAAAAGTGAATGATTCATTGAGCGCGCTGATTCGAGATACTCAGGTCAGTGAATCGGTGATCCTGTCCACCTGCAACAGAACAGAGCTCTACGGCGTACTACCTGAAAACGTGGATGGTGTTGTCGTCAGCGATCAGCTGTCCCACTGGCTCGCTTCACACCATGGTATCGATGTGAATCAGTTACTACCGTCCGTCTACCGCAATCATGGCGTAGCGGCGGCTTCCCATTTGGTGAGGGTCGCTGCTGGCTTGAATTCAATGGTACTCGGCGAGCCTCAGATCTTTGGCCAGATGAAGTCAGCGTTCGCTGTGGCGCAAGAAGCCGGTGCTGTCGGGTTTCATCTGAATATGATTTTTCCAGAGGCGTTCAGAATCGCCAAAAAAGTCCGCACTGACACTGCCATTGGTGAAAATCCGGTCTCGGTGGCTTATGCGGCGGTTGATCTGGCGCGCCAGATTTTCAGCGACATGGAGCGCAGCACAGCCCTGTTACTGGGTGCAGGTGAAACCATTGAGTTGGTCGCTCGGCATCTGCGAGATGCGGGACTAGGGAAACTGATTATTGCCAACCGAACCCTTGAGCGTGCCGAGCAACTGGCCTCGCAATTTGATGCAGAAGCGATCCTGCTCGCCGACGTGACACAGCGTCTTCCCGATGCCGACATCGTCATAAGTTCCACGGGCAGTCAGCTACCGATTCTGGGGAAAGGGGCGGCAGAGGAGGCGGTGAAAGCGCGTCGCTGGCGGCCTGTACTCATGATTGATCTCGCTGTGCCCCGAGATATTGAGCCCCAAGTTGCCGAGATCCCCGATATTTACCTCTACACCGTTGATGATATGCGGGAAGTGATTGAGGAGAATCTGCGGCTGCGTGCGTCCGAGGCCAGCAAGGCGGATGAGATTGTTGTCTCGGGTATTGAAGCCCTCAAAGACGGGCTGTTGGAGCGACAGTCCGCAGATGTTGTCAAAACCTACCGCGACTCGGCGCTGGCGCTACAACAGGCTGAACTCGACAAAGCACTCAAGATGTTGGAAAAAGGCGCTGATCCCGAGGAAGTCGTTGGTCGTCTGGCCCGCGACCTAACCAATAAACTCATTCACGCACCCACTGCCGGGCTCCGTCAACTCGCCAAAGAAGGCGGTAAGCGGGATGTCTCCAGGCTGGCCGCCATACTGGGATTAACAGATATTGACGATGAGCGGGACGAGGGCGCGACCCTTCAATAAGCGCTCTTTGGTGTCCTGATAGTGAAAGCATCTCTTCTTTCCAAGATTGAAGCATTGGCGGACCGCCATCAGGAGGTCGAGGCCCTGCTTGGCGATGCCGAGGTGATCCACGACCAAAATCGCTTCAGAGATCTCTCTGTGGAGTTTGCGCATCTTAACGAGGTGGTAATCCAGTACCGGCGCTGGCAGCAGCTTCACATTTCACTGGAAGATGCAAAGCAGATGCTCGAGGACCCTGATATAGACATGAGAGCGCTCGCGTCTGAAGAAGCGACCGAGGCCGAACAAGGTCTGGAGGCGATAGCGTCGTCGCTGCAAGTCTTGCTGTTGCCTCGGGACCCGAGTGATGGCAATAACGTCTTTCTGGAAATTCGAGCGGGTACCGGTGGTGACGAGGCCGCCATTTTCTCTGGTGACCTGTTCAGGATGTATCACCGCTATGCCGAGCAAAAAGGGTGGTCGGTGGAGATACTTTCCGAGCGTGCGGGTGAGCATGGCGGATTTAAAGAGCTGATTAGCCGGGTTGTCGGTCAGGATGTTTATAGCCACCTGAAGTTTGAATCCGGGGCCCATCGCGTCCAGCGTGTGCCCGAGACCGAATCTCAGGGGAGAATCCATACCTCGGCTTGTACGGTAGCCGTATTGCCGGAAACTGAGGAAGTTAACGACATCGAGATCCGCAAAGAGGACTTGCGGGTTGATACCTTTCGGTCATCGGGTGCCGGTGGCCAGCACGTTAATACAACGGACTCTGCTGTGCGGTTGACCCATTTGCCAACGGGCATCGTTGTCGAGTGTCAGGACGAGCGCTCGCAACACAAGAATCGCGCCCGGGCTATGTCACTTCTGCAGGCAAAATTGCTGTCTGCCGAGCAGGACAGTCAGAGGGAGTCACAGGCTTCGGAGCGCCGCTCTTTGGTGGGGTCGGGCGATCGTTCGGAGCGCATTCGCACCTATAATTTCCCGCAGGGGCGTATCACAGACCACCGGATTAACTTGACGTTGTATAAGTTGGACGAAGTGGTGAGCGGCGATCTCGATCCGTTGATTCTCCCGTTAAGGCAGGAGCATCAGGCGGATCTTCTTGCCGCAATGGCTGACGAATGACAGCCCGCGAGTTACTGCAGCAAGTCGCTATTGATCGGGGAGACGCCGAAGGCTTGCTAGCCAATGCGCTGCGAGTCAATCGTGCGTGGTTGTTCGCTCATCGGGACGAGCCTGTGGATGACAGCTGTGCGGAGCATTTCATGGAGCAGGCCAGGGCGCGTGCGGAGGGAGAGCCCCTTGCTTACCTGCTGGGATATCGCGATTTCTGGAGCCTGCGGTTGAACGTCAATCGAGACGTTTTGATCCCGCGTCGAGAAACGGAGCACCTGGTTGAATGGGCCATCGAACGCATCGATGCGGGGGCACAGCGAATATTGGATCTGGGCACGGGCAGCGGCGCGATTGCGCTGGCGTGTAAATCCGAACGACCGCAGGTGGAGATGTGCGCGGTCGATGGCTGTCAGGAAGCCCTGTCCTGTGCCAGAGCTAACGGTGAGTCACTGGGGCTTGAGGTTGACTGGTTGTACAGCGACTGGTTTGAGAAGGTGCCGCCCAATTACTGGGATCTGGTGGTATCAAACCCGCCCTATATTGCGGCTAACGATGCACACCTGAGCCGCGGTGACCTTCCGGCAGAGCCCGCGCTAGCCCTCATTGGTGGTCATACGGGTTTGGAGTCGATTGATCACATTGTTGCAGGAGCACCTGATTTTTTGCGGCCGGGGGGTTGGTTGCTGCTGGAGCATGGATTTGATCAGGCAGAGCTCGTCGCAGGTTTGTTGAGAACGAAGGGATTCAGCAAAGTGAGTACTCGCCGGGATTGGTCTGGGCACGCGCGTATGACGGGGGGGCAATGGCTGAACTAACCGACGCCGAGTTGGCGCGTTATGCACGTCAATTGATCCTGCCCGAAGTGGATCTAGAGGGACAGTCGAGATTGAAGCGGGGTCGCGTGCTGATTATCGGTGGGGGCGGCCTGGGTACCCCCATTGCGCAGTATCTGGCGGGCGCGGGTGTAGGCGCTATCCGCATTGCAGATAATGATCATATTGAGCTCAGCAATTTGCCGCGCCAGTTGGCCTACACAGAACAGGATGTGGGTCAGTTTAAGGCAGACGTGTTGGCTAGACGATTGGTCGAGGGCAACCCAGGCGTGGCAGTCGATGCTCGAGTTACCCGGTTCGACTCAGGTTCTGCGCCCAGCCTGCTGGAAGATATTGATTTGGTTCTCGATGCCACGGATTCGTTGCAGGCGCGACTGGATATTGATCGGGCGACCTTTGCGGCGGGGTTGCCCTGGGTCATGGGTGCAGCGGCTCGCACCTCCGGCCAGTGGGCTGCTTTTGACGGCGGGCGTGAACAGGGCTGTTACCACTGCCTTGTGGCGGACGCGGATCAAATACAGGAGGCGGGCTGCGCCGAGCTGGGTATTCTCGGTCCGGTAGTGGGGTTGGTGGCACTCCAGCAGAGTTTACTGGCGCTCAAGTACCTCCTTGGCGCCAACGTTCCTTGGGGGCAGCTCCGACTTCTAGACGCCTGGTCCGGGGAACACCATGACATTACAATTGGCGCCCGTAAAAACTGCTCAATGTGCCAAAACGAGCGCTGATAAACCGTTATTAGTCCAGCGCCCGCAGAATCCTTCTTACGCGCCAGGTGATCAGCGCGGCGGCGACTGCAATTCCCAGAATTGTGGTGTACCAAAAATCCACGGTGCCTTCGGGGGTGCCGTCACCCCAGTGAATGGCCAGAAGATAACCCAATGGCAGGGCGAGCCCCCAATACGACAGGGTCACCACCAAAAAGGGAAAGCGCGTTTCTTTGTAAGCGCGCAGCACAAAGGATCCGACAATCTGCACGACATCGATCATGATGAACAGCGCCGCCAGACGGAGCAATCTCAAGGCAAGGTCGCGGATATCGCCCGACTGGGTGTAGGAGCCAATGATCGCGTCGGGGAACAGCAGTAGCAGCAGCATGGCCAGGAGTCCAATGAGCGTGGACAGCGCAGCCCCCACCCGGAGCGCCATGCGCACGCCATGGGCATTTTGAGCTCCGATTGCATGGCCCATCCGGGTTGCCATGGCGCTACCAATACTGATCATGGGTATATAAAAAACATCCCACACATTGATGGCAATTTGGTGTGCCGCCACCGCCGAATCACCGAGCGTCGCGATAAGCAGGGTGATTGCCGAAAACACGCCCGTCTCCAAAAAAAAGGTGAGGCCGACCGGAAAACCGACGGCCAGAATCTCGGCAATTCGGCTCCAGTCAGGCCCCTCTAGCCAGCGATCCGGAAGATACGGCTGGATCGAGCGGGCTGTCAGGACGTAAAGTAAAATGATGATCGTGCTGATCCACATGGATGCCGCGGTCGCAAGGCCGCAGCCTTCGGCGCCGAGTTCGGGTGCACCCCATTCACCAAAAATCAGCATGTAGTTCAGTGGCACGTTGGCGATAAAGCCCACGACGCTCGCCATGGCAAAAGGTGCGGTGATGCCCAGCCCTTGAGTGTGATAGCGCAGCGCCAAGAAAATGCCCAAGGCGGGAAAGCCGAGTCCAACCCGGCTCACATAAGCGGCGGTTTTCGCGGCGGTCTCGGGGGGAAGGCCCAGAATGCCAATGAAGGCGCTACTGCCAAGGCACAGCGGAGTCACCACTGCACTGAGTGCCACGGCCACCCACAATCCCTGAGGCAGGAAACTGCGGACCCGCTCGATGCGACCCGCGCCGTAATCCTGCGCCACGATAGCGGAGCACGCGAATAAGGTTCCCAAAATGATCAGGTAGAGCGGGAGCCAAATGTTGAACCCAACCGCAATTGCTGCGAGGTCGGTATCTCCGTAGTTGCCGGCCATTAAGGTATCCACCACACCGGTGCCGATTTGCGCGGTCTGAGCAATTAGCAGCGGCCAGGCAATACGCCAGAGGGGGCCCAGCTCATTGAGCATTTGCGGCACGAAACGGGGTGGATGAGTATCGGTCGTGGGTTGGAATCAGAGCTCTACGCAGTGTGGATAATCCGGCAGTTTAACCTGCTTCCCTGTGCTAGAATTCGCGCTCATTTTTTCCCGGCAATTGTTGTGCAAGAAAATGCCGTCGCGCAGAGCGAACAGGTTGAGCCCGAAGAGGCAGTATCAACCCCACAGGTTAAATTCGATACCCTGAATCTTGACGCTTCGGTGCAGAAGGGTATCGATGCTCTGGGGTTTGAGTTCTGTTCTCCAATTCAGGGAAGCATCCTGCCACACACGCTCGCGGGAAACGATGCCATTGGCAAAGCCCAAACCGGCACTGGGAAAACGGCTGCCTTTCTGATCACTATTTTCAACGATTTACTCCGCCACCCCATTGAGGGCGAGCGTTACCTTGGCGAGCCGCGTGCGGTGATTATTGCCCCCACTCGTGAGCTGGTGATGCAGATCGCAGAGGACGCGCAAGAGTTGGGTCGTTTCACCGGTCTCAAGACCGTAACCCTGATTGGTGGCGCCGATTACCAGAAGCAGTTGAGCAAGGTGAATGGGTCGCCAGTGGATATCATTGTCGCGACACCTGGACGACTGATCGATTTTATGGAGCGTCGCGATCTGGCACTTGATCGGGTCGAGATTTTGGTCCTCGATGAGGGGGATCGCATGCTGGATATGGGTTTCATTCCTCAGGTGAAGCGGATTGTTCGCTCGACACCGCGCAGAGAAGATCGACAGACCCTGCTTTTTTCGGCGACCTTCACTCAGGACATCATGAATCTGGCGCAACAATGGACTTTTGAGCCCATTACGGTGGAAATTGAACCTGAGCATGTAGCGACTGCATCGGTTGACCAGAAGGTCTACCTTGTTACGAGTCAGGAACGTTTTCCGGTATTAATGGATCTGCTCAATGATCCTGCGGTCGAGAGTGTCATCGTATTTGCCAACCGGCGTGACCAGGTAAGAAGGCTTTACGAGAAGCTTCGTAAGGCAGGCATCGACTGTGGCATGCTCTCGGGTGAAATCACCCAAGCCAAGCGGACCAAAACGCTTGAGAATTTCAAGTCGGGCCGCTCAAAGGTTATGGTTGCGACCGATGTGGCTGGTCGGGGAATTCATGTCGAAGGCATTTCCCACGTGGTGAATTACAACCTGCCCGAGGATCCCGAGGATTACGTCCATCGTATTGGCCGCACTGGCCGCGCTGGCGCCACCGGGGTATCAATCAGCTTCGCCAGTGAAGATGACGCCTTCCTGCTCCCGGATATTGAGACATTGCTGGGACATTCTCTCGCCTGCACCCCACCGCCGCTTCGCGAGCGCTCCTAACGCAGGGGACGTAATTCCTCGCACCACAATAGCGTAGCGCCAATCACTGCGGCGGGGATCACCATCAAGTTGAGGAACGGGATGCCGGTGAAGAATGCCACCGTACCCCCGAAGCCGATGGTCGATAGTCTGTGCGCCGCACAGGCATCGCGCACCTCACGAAATGGCAGACGGTGATTGTCCATCGGGTAGTCGACGAACTGCAGACTCATCATCCAAGCACCCAATAAGAACCAGGCTAGCGGGGCGAAGGCATTGAAGACCGGAACGATGGTGAGTATCAGCACCGCCAATGCCATCGGCACGTAGCAGAGAAACTTCCGTATTTCACGAAACAGGGCCCGTGGCACCTCTAACAAGGTCGCTGCAATACCCTCCACTGCGGGGACCGCCTCGCCAGTGACTACCTCCTCCACCTTTTCGGCGAGTAGCGCGTGAAAAGGCGAGGTCAGCATTAACACCAGCAGGGTGGAGGCGTATCCGGTCATCAGTCCACCGACCAGCCAAAGCAGCGGGGTGATGATCCAGGATAGGAACTGAAGCCATTCGGGCACGGTGAGCATTGCGGCGTCGTAAAAATCAGTGACCAGCTCGTAAACCAGCCAGCCCATGAGGCTAAAGAGCA
>NYTG01000051.1 GCA_002683395.1 Halieaceae bacterium
ATAAAATAAGGGTGCAGTGGCCGATGACAACGAGGACAGTAACTGCTGGTCACCAAAATCCTCGAGTAAAAACCAGCCCTGCTGGGCAGATTGCGCCCATACCAAGGGGGTTTTCACACCGGCTTCAGACAATCGAGACGCCACATGGAGAAATGCTGCATTGTTCTCCGAGGCAGGTGACACCATAGCAATACAGGAAGTGATCTCCCGCGCATCGAAGGCCATTACGCCGTCCGAGTGGATCACGCGATAGTAGCGCCGTGGGCTCGCATCACCGGCGACCAGCTGCAGTGAGACCTCATCCGGCGCACATCTGAGCTGTTGCGCGATCCACTGCGCAAGCCCATCTGGTTGACGCGTTATTTCCGGCTCAATTAGCCCCATATTCCCACACCCAACGGCCCCTAAAAGTGTCTAAAAGCCTGTTTATACTGATTGAGACGCCCTCTTCACTCTCTCTTCTATCGTCCCTGCAGGGATCATTAGCAGTAGAATAGAAAATGCTGCAAACCCTTGGCCTCCTGAGTCAACACCAAAATCTCTCGGGCATCGACTAGCACCTTGCATTATGATGCCTACCCAGCAGTTTATACCGTCAATGTGGACCGTTTAGCCTCCGTGACAAGAATGTTTTATCCGTCAATTACACGTCCGAAATTGCTGATACTGGCAGTTGCGGCAGCACTGTCTTCGCGAGCCCTCGGCACTGAGGGATTGCTGGAAGAGACGGTGATCGCAGACATGGACTGGCAACCCATGAAAGCGATCCCACTCGATGAGCAGGATCTTGAGTGCCGGCGATGTGGCGGCCGGTTTCTTGATCCGCTTGCCAAGGCAGACCTGTCGCAGTCTCCCACTGAAGCTGATCTTGAAGTTTACGCCGACGATACGGAAGTCACCGAGGGCGAGCTGCTGTTTCGAGGGAATGTATCCCTAAAACAAGGCTATCGACAGGTGACTGCCGACCAGGTAACCGCCGACCGNGCACAGGAAACGGCGACCGCCACGGGCAATGTGGTTTTTCGNGAGCCGGGCATTCTCATCCGCGGCTCGCAAATCGANTACGACAGCCAGTCGGAAGAGGCCGTCGTCAGTGATGCACATTATGTNATCCACGACCGACGTATGGTTGGCGCGGCTAACAAACTTACGCGATCTGGGAATGGAGAGATAGCCATCGAGGACGGCCGCATGACCTACTGCGCGCCCGACGATCCAGATTGGGTGCTTCATGCCGACGCGCTTAAAATAGACCCCATCAGCGGAGACGCGCAAGCCTGGGGCGCCAAGCTGAAGGTTGGCAATGTACCCGTACTCTACTTACCGTGGNTGCGTTTCCCCGTGGACTCGCGTCGCAAAACCGGGCTGCTATTCCCCGATATTGGCAGCGACACCCGCGGCGGTATCGATATCACTGCTCCNGTCTATTTTAATCTCGCAGCCAACTACGANTTGCTCTATCGACCCCGCTACATTCAGGAGCGGGGNTTTTTGCATCAGGGTAAGTTCCGATGGCTTAGCGAAGAGGCCGGCTATTGGGAGTTTGATGGCGGCTGGATTGGCGATGACAGCAAGTACGAGGACGAATTCCCGCTTGAAGATGGCTCTCGCTGGCTGGTGGGCACCAAGCACAATGGACGATTTGGGGATCATTGGCACACCTACGTCAACTACACCCGGGTAAGCGATACCGAATATCTGCGAGATCTCAATAACAGCAACCTCAGCGCGCAACGCGAGACCGCACTGCAGCAGCTAGCGCGCCTAGCGTGGATTAACGACCAATGGCAGGTNACTCTTGATTTCGAGCAGTTCCAATCGATCGCCGAGGACATCGCTGAGGATTATCGCAAGCTGCCGCAGATGACCGCCCGCTGGACAGGTGACAAGGAATGGATGGGGCTGACGCCCGTTTTCCTAAGTCAGCTNTCNCATTTTGACAGCGACATTCAACGNGTCACCGGTCAGCGACTGTATAACGAGTTTGGGCTTACCAAGCCCATGAACTGGACAGCNGGGTTCTTCACACCCACGGTGAAATACCGCTCGGTTAACTATGAGCTGGATCGCCCNTTTACCGATGTCGACACTTCGCCCAGCNCNGGCTCCCTGATGGCNAGCCTCGACNGTGGNCTGATATTCGAGCGNCAAACNAGCNTGTTTGGNNAGTCNATGACNCAGACTCTGGAGCCNCGGGTNTANTACCTCTANAGCCAATTCGAGNAGCAGGCNTTTCAGCCCGACTTTGATAGTGCCGAGCTCACCTTTAGCTACGGGCAATTATTTCGCGATACTCGATTTTCTGGCAACGACCGACTCGACGATGCNAATCAACTCTCGGTCGGTGTCACCAGTCGTTACTTTGACAACGAAACCGGCGAAGAAAAACTGAGCGCCAGCCTCGGACAAATCTACTATTTTCGAGATCGCGAGGTGCGTCTTAACGCTTTCGACCCGGTGCTAGCAGAGAATACATCGCCGTTGGCAGGAGAGTTCTCCTGGTCGCCCAGTCAGCATTGGAAATTGCGAGCCAGCGCGCTGTATGACACTAACGACAATACCTTTGATGCGGCGAGTGCACAGGCGACCTACTTCCCCCGGCCCGGAGCCGTCTTGAGCGCTGGCTACACGTTGCGCGAGCCACCGCCCTCTCTGCTGGAACGGCCCGTAACGGAACAGGCTAACGTATCGGCTTACGTGCCTATTACCGATGACTGGAGCCTTTTTGGCGCGCTCGAATATTCACTCGAGGGATCTACCGCGGTGGAAGACATGGTCGGCTTTGAGTACGACAACTGCTGCTGGCGTATTCGCATTCTTTATATGCGCTACATCGACACTGAACGTGGCGAGATCCCTGACTTCAATGACCCTAACTTAGACCGTGAAAACGCCATTCAGGTGCAGTTTCTGCTCAAAGGGATGGGCGGCTTTGGTGGCCGGGTCGATAATCTCTTAGACGACATGATTCGCGGATTTTCTGAGCGCTGACAGGGTCACTCGAACGCGTCGCCGAGACTCGCTGCATCCATAGGCAATAGTTACACTCGGATCGCAGACTCAGCAGGTTTATGGTGGGGAACTGCAGAGATAACCGCACAAGGCCCGATTTTCGCCCTTGCACCGTTCTCTAGAACCCTTTTTTAACGCACAATTCCGGACTTGAGCATAAGTTGAGTACCAATATGTCATTGCACATCCTTTATCAGGCTTGGCGAGCACTGCCCCGACTGGTCACTGGCTTTTTGGTCGTTGCTGGCCCCATGCTGTGGTCCCCTCATATAGCGGCACAGATTGAAGTGCTCGACCAGGTCGTGGCCATTGTGGATGACGACATCATCCTTGCCAGTGAGCTGCGCGAGAGAGTACAGGGTGTAAAGAGCAATATGGAGTCTCGGGGGGTCGAGATACCCTCCGACGATGTGCTGATCCGAGAGACATTGGATCGGCTCATTCTCGACAGCATCCAGTTGCAGCTCGCCAGCCGATACGGAGTGCGCATCCCTGATCAGCAACTAGACGAGGCGATGACGCGGCTGGCTCGCCAAAATGGCCTCTCACTGGAGCAGTTCCGCATGGCTTTGGAGCAATCTGGCCAAAGCTACCCCGCCGCTCGCGAGGGACTGCGCGATGATCTGGCCATCCAGCGGGTCCAGCAAGGTAACGTCATGCGCAACATCAACATCTCCGAGCAAGAGATCGATAACTTTCTCGCCACCGAGGAAGGTGAAACGATGACTCAGCCGGAGTACCGGGTAGTGCAGGCGCTGCTCGCCTCAGGCCGAGGTGAAGACACTAATGAGGTCAGCGCTAAAGAAGCCTATGTTGATCAAGTGCTGACAACAATTGAATCGGGTACTGCTTTTGAGGAGGCCGTTAGCCCAGTACAGCCCTATGCCTTTACCGGCGGCGATCTCGGATGGCGAAAACTCGGAGACATTCCCAGCATGTTTGCAGAGGTGGTCCCTACACTGGCGGTTGGTGAGGTCGCGAAAGTGCGGTCATCCTCCGGATTTCATCTGGTGTACCTCGCAGATGCGGTTGGCGGTGAGCAGCTCGTGCGCCAGACCAACGTGCGCCATATTCTTATCAAACCAACTGAAGTGTTGAGCGAACAAGCAGCTGAAGCCCTGACGGGAGAGCTTAAGGGTCGTATTGAGGCGGGTGAAGCATTTGCTGATCTCGCGCGACAGTACTCTGACGATATTGGGTCGGCCGCCGAGGGCGGAGAGCTGGGTTGGACTAACCCGGGACAGATGGTGCCCGAGTTTGAAGCAACCATGGCGGGCGCGCAGGAAGGCACGATCAGCGAGCCCTTTCGTAGCGAGTTTGGCTGGCATATTCTGGAAGTGAAGGAGCGCCGCGACAAAGACTTTTCATCCGAGATGCGCCGGAATCAAGTCGCGGGCTACATTCGGGAGCAGAAATATCAGGAGGAGCTCGACGCCTGGCTGCGCAAAATTCGCGAAGAAGCCTTTGTCGATATCAAGTGACACCCAGACTTGTTCTCACTACTGGCGAACCCGCGGGCGTCGGTCCAGATATTCTCCTGAACGTTGCAACGCAGGAACACCGGGCCCAACTGATAGCGGTCGGCAGTAAAACCGTCTTGGCCGAGCGCGCTAGCGCATTGGGCCTAGACATTACTTTTATGCCCTATACCAGCAGTGATCCGATTACACCGCACCTGCCTGGCACACTACCACTCATTGATATTCCGATATCAGGTGCGGTGGCGGCAGGAACACTGGACACTCGAAACGCAGGGCATGTGCTGGCGGTACTCGATCAAGCGTTGTCACTTTGCACCGCAGGTGAATGCCATGGAATGGTGACGGCCCCCATCCATAAAGGCGTCATTAACGAAGCAGGTATTCCCTTTTTCGGGCATACTGAGTATCTGGCTTCCGCAACCGCAACCGATCATGTTGTGATGCTGCTGACCAACGACGTCTTGCGCGTCGCCCTGGCAACCACCCATCTACCACTCAGCCGCGTACCTGCTGCGATTACCGCCGAGAGTTTGAGCTCGACAATTTGCGTCTTAGAAAAAGACTTGCGGCAAAGCTTTGGTATCGCCCGACCTCGAATTACGGTGTTAGGGCTCAATCCCCACGCTGGTGAGGATGGTCATTTGGGGCGAGAAGAAATTGACGTGATCAAGCCGGTTTGCGAATCAATGCGATCGAAGGGTTTCANCATCACTGGACCGATCTCAGCCGATACAGCATTTAGCGCCCAGAAGCGATCTGAAACCGATGTTTATCTGGCCATGTTCCATGACCAAGGACTACCCGTTATTAAATCAGAGGGCTTCACGAAGAGCGTAAATGTCACGCTCGGACTTCCCATTAAACGCCTTTCGGTTGACCACGGTACGGCCCTTTCGCTAGCCGGCACCGGCTTGGCTGACTCGGGAAGCATCACGGCAGGAATCGAATTAGCGGCCCGAATGGCGATGTCAGGCGCTGCTGGTGCCCCCCCCTCTCAGAGCCAATAGGCGGCGTCAAACCTTAGCCATCCCGCTTAGGGCAGGCACTCCAGCAACTCCACTTTAGGGGCTCTAGCCGAGAGAACACCCTCTCCGCCTTGGTAAATAAAGCCGACATAAACTTGATCAAATCCTTCAGGCACGCGCACTTCGAGTGCGACTCTTTGCCAATCCCACTGCCCTATATTGGGTTCGTGCTCTGCCAAAATAGAGGCCCTGCCCTGACCGTAACGGAGGTACAAACCTGACTTAGCACCAAAACCATGAGTGACTAAGTCCGACACGTCGCCTTTCAGATCAGCTGAATAACGTACCGTCCTTCCACTCAGCAGCGGGTCCGCGATTTTCTGACTCAGAACACCCCATGGCTCATCATCTACGCGCGAAAAATAAAACCGGCCATCTTCAACCGAAGTGGCAAAGGAGCGATCGCCAGTGTGTTGACGATAACGCCAAACACTCTCTCCGCGACCTAATGTTTCAAATTCGGGGTCCATCAACGAAGCATTAAATTTCGCGCAGTCTCGGGCAGATACCGCGGCCTTCATCGATTCTGAGGGTGTGGCGGCGCAGCCCAAAAAAGACGTCAGCACCGCCAAGAATGCAGGCAACATGGCCTTTCTTATAGCGATGCGTGGTGATTTTGAAAGCATAGTGCGAAGCATTTTAGACATCCTTTTTAGGTTCTGACCTTTTTTGGTCTCGTCGGCCACTATGTCCTAAGAGGCCGCGTCGTGTTGAAGCGACTGACAAAATTATATTGCGGATTGATGCAATTGCTGAAGGGGCGTCAGTATCTAGAATTCACGATACACTGCGGGCTAAATTACTGACCCATCTTCTGCAATGACCGACTTAGATTTCTCATACACAATAAGCGCACCCAATTTGTCCTCAGACACTCAAACGTCATTATGGAGTTTCAATAGCGTCAAGTTACTTCCCTTCGATGCGAACACCACTGCGCTCCATAATACCCGCACGAATCAGGGATTACTGGTGCAAGCTGAGGTCGCTCATGCGCTCAGCTTATGTAAAGCGTTTCAATCGTTAGACGCACACCTTGAGAACATTATGGCTGCGATGCCACCGCTCCGTGAGGAGCCCGAGGACGCTCGTAACATTCTCAATTACGTTAAAAATAAAGGGTTCTTGGAGTCCAATAGCAGCGCCTGGCAGCGCCTTACGAACGAAGTCGCACAGCATCACAACTCGCCCTCGCGTTTATTTATTTTGACCTGCGACCGAACGGAGGCACTAGCAAGAATTCTTGAAAATATGGTCCACCTCGACCTCGACAGCTCAATAGAGAGTATTTGGGTCATTGATGATTCTAGGAAGCAAGCTTCTCTGGATCAAAACGCGGGCATCATTTCATCGCTATCTGACAAATTCAGTGTCTCTGTGCATCACGTCGAAAAATTACTGCAGAGAGAGCTTGTCGACCATTTGATTGAGACGTTACCGAAGCACGCACCTAGTATTTCATTTTTAATCGATAGTAACGAATGGATCAGTGCCGCGACCTATGGCCGAGCGAGAAATTTGGCTTTGCTGCTCAGTGTGGGCTTCCGAGCGGTGATACTTGACGACGACATCATTCTACAAGCGATCGCGCCTCCGTCCGCCGGGCGTCAACTCAAGCTGGGCTCACCGAGCGATCGGGAAGCGCAATTTTATAAAGATCATGATCACTTAATGCAGCACGCGTTAAATATGGGCGGAGACCCGGTAACGCTCATGCTGCGAAACGTAGGACAGACTCTTGGAGGCTTGGCCAAGAGCCGACTTTCGAGCCCAGCTGATCTCAGAGGGTGGGACGGTGATGCCCTGAGCCGGCATGATTCGCAATCGAGCATCTTGCTTAATCAGTGTGGTACGTGGGGTGACCCCGGAACCGATGATGGGAATTGGATTTTTTTCTTGCCCGATTCAAGCATCACCAATTTGATGGAGGCCGGGCATGGCATTAAAGACTTGCTCGCGGCGAATAGCTGCTGGTTCGGTTACCGCGGTGAAACATTATCGAAATATGGCGTCATGTCGCAGATAACAGGATTAGATCATCGTAATCTGC
>NYTG01000052.1 GCA_002683395.1 Halieaceae bacterium
AATCGTCCCGCAATCATAGGCGGACTCGGCCCCCACAACTTTCAGTGGCAGGAACGCCAGCACGCCAATAATAGCGAGCGCTGCCGCGCTTTTCCAAAGAGGCATGCCGCCATCCATGGTGACCCGTTCGGGCTCTGGCTTTGAGCGATCCATTTGCGACCACCACGGCATCGCCAGGAAGAAAAGGAAGTAGAAGATCGTACAAATCTGGGCTAATACCGTGCGCTCCGGCGTCGGCGCCTTTACGCCCAGCACGCCCAAAATGATAAAGGAGGATACGAAGAGAACCAGCATCACGCGATTGAGCCATCCCCGGTAGCGCCATGAACGAACGGGGTTACGATCCAACCAAGGCAAAGCGAAGGGCAGTACAACCGACGCCGCAAAGAAAACAAAACCCCAGAACTTGTCGGGGACAGCCCTCAGCACCGAATAATAGGGCGTGAAGTACCACACCGGTGCAATGTGTTCCGGCGTCTTTAAGCCATTTGCCTCTTCAAAGTTGGCAAACTCGAGGAAAAAGCCGCCCATCTCCGGGGCAAAGAACATCACGCCGCAGAAGAAAAACAGGAACACGGCAATGCCCTGCACGTCATGCACTGAGTAATAAGGATGGAACTTAATACCATCGAGCGGAACGCCGTCAGCGCCTTTAGCTTTCTTAATTTCAACTCCGTCAGGGTTGTTGGATCCGACCTCGTGGAGCGCCAGAATATGGAGCACCACCAGCGCGAGCAGCACGATGGGCAGCGCGACAACATGAAGCGCGAAGAAGCGATTCAAGGTGATCCCGGACAGCAAGTAATCGCCGCGGATCCAGGTAACGATATCTGCCCCGACGACGGGTATGGCGCCAAACAGCGATATGATGACCTGCGCGCCCCAGTAAGACATTTGTCCCCACGGCAGCACGTAGCCGACAAACGCCTCGGCCATCAGCACCACGAAGATCAACATGCCGAAGATCCAGATCAATTCGCGCGGCTTCTTGTACGAACCGTACATCAGCGCACGAAACATATGCAGATAGACCACGATGAAGAACGCCGAGGCTCCGGTAGAGTGCATGTAGCGCAGCATCCAGCCGTAATCTACGTCTCGCATGATGTATTCCACCGATGCGAACGCCTCTTCGGCGGAGGGGGTGTAGTTCATGGTGAGCCAAATACCGGTGAGTAGCTGATTCACCAGCACCAGAAGCGAGAACACACCAAAGAAATACCAGAGGTTAAAATTCTTGGGCGCGTAGTACTCGCCCATATGCGTGTTCCAGGTTCGCGTCAGCGGCAGCCGCGCATCAATCCAGGACATCAGACCGGTCAGTGCTTTTTCCATTACGCAGCCTCCGCGTCAACGCCAATTACCAGCACGTTGTCACTCTCGTATGAATAAGGGGGAACTTCGAGATTATCGGATGCCGGAACGCCTTTATATACGCGCCCAGCAAGATCGAATTTGGAGCCGTGGCACGGGCAGAAGAACCCGCCCAACCATTCATCGCCACCCATATCGGCTGCGCCCACCTCCGGTCGAAACTTCGGCGCACATCCCAAGTGCGTGCAGAGTCCCACGATCACCAAAAATTCATCGTTAATCGCCCTGCCTTCACCCGCGATGTAGTTGGGTTGTGCCGACGCTGCAGACTGAGGATCCTTCAGGTCTTCATTGAGCGTCACCAGACCGGCAATTTGTTCCGGCGTGCGCCTCAAAACATAAACGGGTTTGCCGCGCCATTCGATAACGACCATCTGCCCCGGGTCCAACTTACCGATGTCTGCTCTGACCGGCGCTCCGGCCGCTTTGGCCTTTTCTGAGGGGTTCCAAGAACCCAAAAAAGGTACGGCGACACCTGCCACACCGCCCACACCAACCGCCGACGTCGCAGCGGTCAAGAATCGTCTGCGTGTCTGACCGTCATCGGCCGTCGAGTCGTGGGATTCAGTTGTATCGGTCATGTTTGAGCGCCTCCGCGTTTAGCGTGCCATCTTCCAAAAAAGCCCCCCGCCGCGAAGCGGTAAAGGCGTTATCGATTGGCCTTGATGAACAAGATGGTTTTCTGCGCGCGAAGTGTAATGGTCACGCCGGCCACCAGCAAGTTGAAATACGCTGGCAGTCGCGAGCGGGATCATCTAAATCGGGGACTCACGGTCATTTATGAGCCGCGAAGGCATTTACCAATACAACCCCCGATAGTGTTCCGTTAACCCCTTGCTGCCTGCACACGCTTCAGACCAGCCTCCTTCATCGTAACGTCCAAAAAAAAAGGCCCGCATCAGCGGGCCTTTTTGCATCGATGTCGCGATCAGCGCTTAGAGAACTGCGGACGACGACGCGCCTTCCGGAGACCCACCTTCTTACGTTCCACCTCTCGGGCGTCGCGCGTCACATAACCGGCTGCTCGCAGCGCACCACGCAGACTCTCATCGTAGTCGAGTAATGCACGGGTCAGACCATGACGAATCGCACCGGCCTGTCCAAAGCTGCCTCCGCCGGTCACCGTCACATTGGCGTCGAAGTTGCCAGCATTCTCGGTCAGTTCAAGTGGCTGGCGAACAATCATACGCGCCACTTCGCGGCCAAAGTACTCGTCAATGGGCCGGCCATTAACCGTGATGTTACCGCTACCATTGCGCAAAAACACGCGCGCGGTTGAGGTCTTGCGACGACCCGTTCCGTAATATTGTGCAGTTGCCATCAGGACCTCCTCAGATCGTCAGCGGCTGCGGCTGTTGTGCCGCATGCGGGTGCGCAGGCCCCGCGTAGACCTTGAGCTTCTTTAGCATGGCCCGCCCCAGCGGGTTGCGAGGCATCATGCCCTTAACCGCACGTTGTATGACACGCTCTGGTGCGCGCTCGATTAATTGCTCAAAACTGGCAGACCTAATACCGCCGGGAAAACCGGTGTGGTGATAGTACATTTTGTCGGTCTGCTTGGCGCCGGTCACGCGCACCCGCTCACAGTTGACCACCACTACGTAGTCCCCCATATCCATATGGGGCGTATATTCGGGCTTGTGCTTACCCCGCAGCCGATGGGCGATTTCGGTGGCGAGCCGACCGAGCGTCAGGTTCTCAGCATCGACGACAAACCAGTCGTGGTGAACGTCTTCTGCCTTGGCGCTAAATGTTTTCATGACCAATGCCCTAAGGGCGATCTAAAAGGAGCGCGGATGTTACTGGACTGCCTGAGCCCTTTCAACCGTTATTTTGTCCTGTCTGCACTAGGGCCGGTGCTCTGCACGGAGATATTCCTGAGTCCGCATTTCCTGCAGACGCGACACCGTTCGATCGAATTCAAACGCTAAGCGAGAGCCTTCGTAAAGCGCCTCGGGGGGAGTTGTCGCAGTGGTGATCAATTTGACGCTGCGATCGTAGAATTCATCCACCAAGTTGATAAATCGCCGCGCCGCATTCTCGTTGTCGCGCCCCAGCTGAGGAATCTGCTCAATCAATACCGTATGGTATTCGCGCGCTATCTCGACATAATCCGCCGCACTTCGTGCCTCCTCGCACAGCGTGCCAAAACTGAACCAGGCCACGCCGGGGGCATCGGCGATCAGCGTCATCTGTCTCTGGTTGACCTCAATTGAGGTGGGCGCTCCAACGGCCCGCCCCGTCAACGAGGTGAAGTATTCTGTCAGCGCATCACTCGCCGCGCTATCGTGAGGCACGTGCCACAGGTCGGCGCGCTGCAGGGTTCTAAATCGGTAATCCGTAGCAGAATCGAGATGGGAGACCGTCAGGTGTTGCTCCAGAAGCGCAATCGCGGGCAGGAAGCGGCTGCGCTGCAGCCCATCGCGGTAGAGATCCTTTGGGGGGATGTTAGAGGTTGCGACCAACGTGACGCCCCGCCTGAACAAAGCCTCAATCAACCCGGCTAGGATCATGGCGTCACCGATGTCACTCACGAAAAACTCATCGAAGCACAACACCACCGCGTCGTCTGCAATGTCCTGCGCAACCACCTCAAGCGGGTTTTTGGCGCCGCTATAGCGGGTGAGTGCAGCGTGAACACGCTGCATAAACCGGTGAAAATGCACCCGAAGCTTGCGCTCAATCGGCAGACTGTCGAAAAACGTATCGACGAGGTGTGTCTTACCTCGGCCAACCCCTCCCCAAAGGTAGAGACCGCGCTCTGGCCCCTCGGATCGGCGCAAAAGCCGCTGGGTTCGGCTCCAAATGGTGTGCTGCCGCGCAACCCTGGCCAACAGTCGTGCATGCAGGTCATCCAGTTGCTCAATGACACTCGCCTGAGCGGGATCCGCCAGTAAGGTCCCGGCTTTCAAATCGTTTTGGTAACGTTGGAGTGGAGACAAAGCGTCCGTCATAGATCTTTGGCGCACATAGAACGGCGCGCAGAGTAACACGGACTGGCTGCTTCGCCGCGGCGGTGCTTATCGACGGAGAGTCACAACTCAAACTCCTTCGGCCGGGAGCTCACCGCTTTACACTGATAACCCGCGCCAAACAGGCGACTCCCCTCCCTGCTTCAAGTACACTTAACAGTGCACGCAGGGGATGTCCCGCGCAGGAAAGGGCCACAAAAGCCATGTACTCAATGTCGAACCTCGTTATTGCGCTGCTCATCGGCGGCGGCATCGGTGGCGTCACGGGTTGGTACCTGGCGATGACCTCCCGTGGTGATAATAAGCGCAAGGTCATTATGGACCTTGAAAGCCAGCTGGATCAGGCGAAGCAGGGACGCGCAGATTTTGAGGCCGAGGTCTCAGAGCACTTTGCCCAAACCGCTGATCTACTCCATAAGCTCACCGATGACTATCGCGCTGTTTACACGCACCTGGCCAACGGTGCCGAGCAATTGTGCGGTGACCGAGTGAGCATATCGGAAGCGGCCTTGACCGTATCTGCAGATGACGCGGCCGACAAACCCCATTTGGTCGATATGGCACAACCGCTAGACTACGCCCCTAAAAAGCCTGACGAGCAAGGGCAATTGTCAGAAACTTTTGGGCTGGATAAATCCAATAGCTCTGCTGCCTGACCCGCTCAGACGGGGTTAGCGATCTCGATAAACTCGTGGGTGCAGCCTAGTGTATCGGCCGCAAGCGCCCCTACTGCCTGCACCCCGTAGCGCTCTGTCGCATGATGGCCCGCTGCAATAAACGCAATGTTGCGCTCTCTGGCGATATGCACCGTTTGCTCTGAGACCTCGCCGGTGACATAGACGTCTGCTCCAGCATCTGCTGCCAGATCGATATAACCCTGCCCCGCCCCCGTGCACCATACGATGGACTGCACGTTGCCGTCTCCAACGACCAGTGGCGCGCGGCTGAGGGATGCTTCCAGGCGGCCCGCCAGCGCTTGCAGGGCAATCGGCTGATCCAAAAAGCCCTTAAACAAGGGCGTTGTCGCATGCTCGTGGTCCAGCGGCTCGGGCGCTGACACCCCCATCAGTCGCCCCAGGGTCGCGTTGTTGCCATATTCGGGATGACAGTCCAGAGGAAGGTGATACGCGAAGAGACTCATCTCTGCAGCAATCAAAGTGCGTAATCTAGCCGCTTTCATCCCGGTGATACGCGAATCCTCCCCACGCCAAAAATACCCATGGTGAACCAGAATGGCATCCGCACCCCTCTCACGAGCAGCGTTTAGCAGCGCCTGACTCGCCGTTACGCCCGTCACCAAGTGATGCACTTCCTCTCTGCCTTCCACCTGCAAACCGTTAGGGCAGTAGTCCTCAAAGCGCGCTGGCGTCAACAGTGCGTCCAAAAATGCGTTAAGTTGCTGCCGCGTGCAGGCCATCATCCATCCAGTTTCGCCATCAATCAGGGAAGAATAACCAGCGCACCATGATTTACAATGGCTGTAGGAGACCAATGTGAAACAAGACGTAATCGCTTTTTTATGGCCGGCGCTAGTCGGCGTTCTCGCGGCCGCGCTGATCCTCGACAAATGGGTGCTGGAACCCCGTGAGGCCCTAACGAATACCGCCAATGGCAGCTATCGTGAGGCTGTGGCCCTCGCTACGCCTTCCGTTGTGAATATCTACACGGCGAAGTTAGTCGACGCGCGCAGCGATCCGCGTATTAATTCTCCGCTGCAACGTCGCTTGTTCTCCAATCGGGGAAATCGCCAGCGCATTGAGCGCTCGTTGGGCTCTGGCGTCATTTTGAGCGGCGACGGACATATCGTAACGAATAACCATGTGATTGCAGGTGCCGACGCCATTCAGATTTTGCTGGCCGATGGGCGCTCTGCGAACGCTGTAGTGGTAGGCAGCGACCCCGAAACGGATCTCGCCATTCTGCGCATTGATCTGCCGGCATTAACCCCCATCGCACTGGCAGAGGCTGCCGATATTGCGGTAGGGGATGTGGTGCTGGCTATCGGCAATCCGTATGGTTTTGGTCACTCAGTATCGCAGGGTATCGTGTCTGGGGTCGGTCGCTTCGGTCTGCAACTCTCCACCTATGAGGGCTACATTCAGACAGATGCCACCATCCACTTGGGAAGCTCGGGTGGCGCCCTGATTGATAATCAGGGCAGGCTGGTGGGGATCAATACCCTGATTTACACCGCAGGCGCCGAGCGGAGCGGGGAGACGCCCGGTATTGGAATCAACCTAGCGACGCCCAGCGAACTGGCTGCCTCGGTACTGGAAGATATCGTCAAATATGGCCGTGTCATTCGAGGGTGGCTAGGGGTGAGTGTCGAAGTGCTGCTGAGCGAGAGTCAGTCTGGCGGACCGGTTCAACAGCTTATCGTGACAGATCTCGCCTCCGGCGGGCCTGCCGAACGCGCAGGCATTCAGCTCAATGACATTATTGTTGCGATGGATGGGGAACCGGTCGTGGATGGCCGCGCTGCCATGCTCCAAATTGCGCAACTGCGACCAGGCCACCTACTGAGGGTAAATTTGGATCGCAAGGGGGCTGCCGTAGAACTTGAGGCCGTGGTGGGCACTCGCGCCAACGGCGGCTGACCTAGTCCGAGTCGCGCATTCTCTTTCTAGCACTCAGTCCGTGTGCCTCAAGCGCCTCGGCATCGGCCAGCAACGCTGCCACCTCGCCCAGGCTTTGGGCCCCTTCGGCCGAAATCTGAATCACACTGCTACGGCGCTGAAAATCATAAACCCCGAGCGGCGAAGCAAATCGAGCAGAGCCCGCCGTCGGTAATACGTGATTTGGGCCCGCACAGTAATCGCCCAGCGCCTCAGAGGACATTGCCCCCATAAAAATGGCACCCGCCGCACGGATACCGTCGAGTAAATGCTGAGGATTCGCCACCGCCAGCTCCAAGTGCTCGGGAGCCAGCTTATTGCTTAAATTTACCGCCGCCTCTAGATCCGGTACCTTGATCAAAGCACCCCGATTTTTGAGTGAAGCAACGACAATATCGCGTCGTGATAGAGCCGGTAATACTCGAGCGATACCGTCGCTCACCGCGTCCAAATACTCCCCGTCCGGCGATATTAAGACAGCTTGCGCAAACTCATCGTGCTCTGCCTGCGCAAACAGGTCCATCGCTACCCACTCGGGGTCAACCGAACCGTCGGCAATAATCAAAATTTCAGAGGGGCCGGCCACCATATCGATACCAACACGGCCAAATACCTGCCGCTTGGCCTCAGCGACATAGCGGTTCCCCGGGCCTACAATCTTGTCGACCCGAGGCAGTGTGTCGGTACCATATGCGAGTGCAGCGACCGCCTGCGCCCCGCCCACGGTATAAACCTCATCGACGCCGGCAAGCGCGGCGGCGGCTAGCACCACCGGATTGATATGACCCCGCGGCGCCGGTGCGACCATCACAATTTGAGCGACACCAGCGACCTTGGCGGGAATCGCATTCATCAATACCGACGAAGGGTAACTGGCGCGCCCTCCGGGCACATAGACGCCCACACGGTCCAGTGCCGAAATACGCTGACCCAGTACGTTGCCCTCGCCATCTTCAAACTGCCAGCTGCTGGCGAGCTGACGTTCATGAAATACGCGGATACGCTCTGCCGCCCGCTCCAGTGCCGAGCGCACTTCGGCATCAATCCCCGTAACGGCCTCTTCCATCGCTTCGGCCGTCACGCGCAATGACGCTGCAGTGGGCGCATCGCGCTGATCCAGCTCATTGGTGAGCTTCAATAACGCCGCATCCCCTTCGCTGGCCACCGACCTCAGGATCTGCGAGACCGTCTGTACCAGATCAGGATCGGCCTCGGCCGGACTGATCAGCAAACGCGCAAAGGCCTCCTCAAACTCAGGATCGGCCGCATCAAGCCTAGTAATCAATGCGTCCGTCATCAGGCGATTTCCGCTTTCACCACGCCGGCCAGTGCCTCGATCAAGGCTTGAACTGAAGCATGGCGTGTTCGCATGGAGGCTTTGTTCACGATCAGACGGGAGGAAATATCGGCAATCAGTTCGCGAGGCGCCATGCCGTTTTCTGCAAGCGTCTTTCCCGTATCGACAATATCAACAATTTCGTCTGCCAAACCCATTAGCGGCGCCAGCTCCATGGAGCCGTAGAGCTTAATCAGGTCTGCATGCATTCCCTTTCGGGCGTAGTGAGCCCTGGCGACATTAAGGAATTTGGTGGCGACTCTCACCCGACGACGGTCGTCCCCCATTGAGGCGGCGGACTCAGGCCCCGCAGTCATCAAGCGGCATCGGGCGATGCCCAGATCCAACGGCTCATAGATGCCCTCGCCACCGGACTCCAGCAACATATCTTTGCCCGCAATGCCGACATCAGCCGCTCCATGACGGACATAGGTTGGGACATCAGAACCTCGCAAAATGACAAGGCTGATCTGAGGCACTGTCGTGGCGACGATCAGCTTGCGGCTCGCATCTAGGTCCTCGCGCGGTTCGATCCCCACCGCGGCCAACATGGGCAGTGTCTCTTTCAGAATCCGGCCCTTTGTGAGCGCGATAGTGATGTCATGTTGGAGTTTCATCGCTGTGTCATCCAAACCTTCAGGTCGATATACGACGGATGTCGGCACCCAAACATTGCAAGTTGCCCTCAATATTTTCGTATCCCCGATCGATATGATAAATCCTATCGATCCGTGTTTCGCCCGACGCAACCAAGCCTGCAATCACCAGACTAGCCGACGCTCTGAGATCTGAAGCCATTACCGGCGCACCCTGCAAGCTCAACCGCCCGGTGATGTGTGCACTATCGCCGTCGATCAGAATCTCCGCACCCATCCGCTTCATTTCGTGAGCCTGCATCAAGCGGTTTTCAAATACGGTCTCGGTGACCCGGGAAGTCCCCTCGGCAATCGTATTGAGCGCTGTGAACTGAGCCTGCATATCGGTGGGAAAACCGGGATACGGCTCTGTCACGACGTCCACCGCCCGTGGCCGATTGCCCTGCATATCAAGGTCTATCCAATCCTCACCTTCCGTTATACAGGCACCTGTGTGTCTGAGCTTGTCACACACCACGCTCAGGATCTCGGGGACGATGCCCTCTATCTTGACCCTACCCCTTGTGGCGGCGGCCGCGACCAGATAAGTCCCTACTTCTATGCGATCTGGCATCACGCTGTAGTTGGCTCCCTGCAGCGCCGCTACGCCGTGAATCGTCAGCGTATCGGTGCCCTCGCCTACGATCTGTGCGCCCATTGCCCTCAAGAATCCCACAAGATCAATAATCTCGGGCTCTCGCGCGACGTTGCGAAGCACGCTGATACCCTGTGCCAACGAAGCAGCCATTACTGCATTTTCAGTGCCGCCTACCGTCACGGTATCAAAAGTGAAATCTACCCCGACCAAACCATTGGGCGCTCGGGCGACGATATAGCCTTCCCGCACTTGGACATCGGCACCCATCGCCTCCAAAACACGAATGTGGAGGTCTACAGGGCGACTACCGATCGCACAGCCGCCGGGAAAAGACACCTCTGCCAGACCATACCGGGCGAGTAGCGGCCCTAAAACCAGAATCGATGCGCGCATGGTCTTGACGAGATCATAGGGCGCCTTAAACACCTGCACTGACCCACCCTCGACCACTACCACCCCCTCTTTATTGCGCAGCGCCCCTGCTCCGAGACTAGAAAGCAAGGTCATCATCGTGGTGATGTCTTTCAGCAGCGGCACGCGTTGCAACGTGCACGATTCCCCGGTGAGCAAGGTCGCCGCCAAAATAGGCAGGGCCGCGTTTTTTGAGCCGGAAGCTCTCAGCGTGCCATCAAGTCGAGTCCCACCACGAATAATCAGACTGTCCAAAGCCGACCTCGCTCAGGGAGTCCGGGCAGTAATGTTGACGGCGTGGAGGGTTCCATCGGCGATCAGAGATGCTAGCGGCGCATAAACACGCTGCTGACAGGCCACGGGCCTGAGTCCCTCAAAATCAGCGCTAATCACCGTGATATTCACATGCCCGCCATCAAGCTCCACAGCAATCTGTGCACCCGGAAAGGCCTCCACCAGCAATCGAGTTACATCTTGCTCAGTCACGCGTCAGCTCCTCCGCCTGCTCGGAAATCGTTTCATTCCATCGCCCAATCACCTGATCGAGATCGCCCTCTGACTCATTAGCGAGTGCGCTAAATTGATTGCGATAGATTTCTCCGAGGTTAATAGTTTCAATAATCAAGTTTCGAAGGCGCCAGGATCCGTCTTTGTATTGGCCCATCTGATAACGAATCGTATACACGCGCTCCGCTTCACCGTAGACCTGCTGCATCACAGAAGCGATGCGGGCACTCTGTGGAGAGGCTTCGACACCACTCACCTCCATTTTCGCTCCGCCAAAAGCCAGCAACCCCTTAGCATAACTCTGGATCAGCCCCTCTCTCAGAGTGATCGCAAAATCATCGCGCTGGCGCTTCAGATTAGCCCTTTCCGCCTTATCCATTGACCGGCCGCGACTGTAATAATCTCCCATGACAGCAGTGGCAAAACCACGCCAATCGACCAACTCTGCCAGTGCACGGTCGATCTCACGATAGTAGCGATCAGGGTCGTCATCAAAATAGCTGTTGGCCTCAGCCACAACCTGCATGACGTCAGCGGTCACATCACTCACTACCTCAGCAGGGCCCCGCTGGCTAGCCGGGGCTTGCTGGGCCTGTGCGGAGGCGCCTTGCACCAACCCCACAACCAAAAGCAAAGTGGCCCAAAAAAACATTATCGCGCGGAACACAGCAAACTCCTCTTCACACCCATACCGCTTCTAGACCCGACCTCCCTGAGCACATCAGGCAGCCCTACCTGACCGGCAAGAATTGACTGGGTTAGACTGTCGAGCGCGCTGCCGTCGTCGATTTTCTTCACGCACGGCGCGCTATAGCGTGCCATGATACCTGATCGGCGCGCTGGCCACTCGCCCAACTGACGGAAGAAATAGGGAAGAACATCGTGTTGTGGTACTCGGCAGTGATTGCAGCTGGCTTAGTCGCGTTAGTCTGGAGCGCAGACCGCTTCGTGGATGGCGCCTCTGCCATTGCCAAGCGAGCGGGACTGACCCCCATGCTGATTGGACTGACGATTGTCTCGGTCGGTACGTCAGCACCCGAAATTCTGATTTCTATCATGTCCGCACTGGCTGACTCGGGTGAGCTCGCAGTAGGCAACGCGCTCGGCTCTAACATCGCTAATATCGGGCTGGTCTTGGGGGTTACCCTATTGTTCAGCACCATTATGCTCCGCCGCAGCACCACTCTGGTCGACCTCCCGCTTTTAATGGCGGTCGTGTTGCTGACATGGTGGTTGCTGTATGACCTTGAGCTATCAAAAACAGACAGCTTTATATTGCTGGGAACACTGGGGTTGTTCTTCATTCGGGTCACCCAACATGCCCGACACCCCAACAATAACAGCGAGTCTTTCATCATCCCCACCCTGACGCTGCCAATGGCGTGGCTGTCCTTTTTGGCGGGGCTCATGTTGCTGATCGCATCCTCCCGGATACTGGTCTGGGCCGCCTCTCATATCGCCCTGGAACTGGGCGTATCCGAGCTGGTGATCGGTCTGACCATTGTCGCAGTGGGGACCAGTCTTCCTGAATTGGCCGCCTCTGTTATGAGTGCGTTGAAAGGCCATGCTGATATGGCGATAGGCGCCATCATGGGCTCCAATATGTTTAATATCCTGCTGGTACTTGCGATTCCGGGCTTCTGGGGCAGTCTCCAACTGCCAGCTGAAGTCGTGAACAGAGACATGGTGGCGGTATTTCTCACAACTCTGGTCCTTGCTCTAGCCGCGCTCTGGAGTTGGAATGGAGCAACGGGAACCAGCACTCTTAAGCGAGGTACGGGCTTGCTACTGTTATCGCTCTATATCGCTTATTACGGCTGGCTCTTCATAACACCCTGACCCCAATCTTGATATCCGTGACCATGGCCAATCAACCCGATCAGTTTTTTATCGACTCTGCCCTGAGAACCATTGCACTGGAAAGCAGCGCGATCTCAGCGCTGGGCGGTAGTTTAGACGCCTCGTTCGCCACCGCCTGCCATCGCATCCTCGAGACAGCCGGGCGAGTGGTGGTCACGGGTATGGGCAAGAGCGGACACATCGCTGGGAAAATTGCGGCCACACTCGCCAGCACAGGCACACCCGCGTTTTTTGTTCACCCGGGCGAGGCCTCGCACGGCGACATGGGTATGATTACGCAGAGTGACTGTGTCATCGCCCTGTCGAACAGCGGCGGTACCTTTGAAATTTTGACGCTGTTACCCCTGATCAAGCGACTGAATATTCCACTGATCAGCATCACCGGAGATGGCGGCTCTGAGCTCGCCCGGGCATCGGATGTGCACCTGCTGGCATCAATAGAGACAGAAGCCTGCCCGCTCAATCTGGCACCCACATCGAGCACGACTACCGCCTTGGTCATGGGGGATGCTTTGGCCATTGCGACGCTCGAGGCAAGGGGCTTCACCGCCGAGGAATTTGCTTTCTCCCATCCCGGGGGCGCTCTGGGCAAGCGATTGCTCCTTCGCGTCGCAGATGTAATGGTCAGGGATAATGAGATCCCCAGTGTCAGACCCACCGTCATGCTGGCTGACGCGCTCTACGAGATGACAGCAAAAGGCCTGGGCATGACGACCATTGCCTCCGAGGATGGCGCGTTGCTGGGGGTCTTCACCGACGGCGACCTCCGGCGCGTGGTAGAGGAAAAAACTGACTTTCGGAGCACGCCACTCTCTGCGGTCATGACTGCCGGCGCGCGAAGCATCAACGAAGATTTATTGGCGGCCGAGGCAATGAGCTTGATGGAGCGCAACCAGATCAGCTCACTGGTAATTGTTGATAACGACAATAAAGTCCAAGGGGTCGTCACCCTGCTCGCACTTCTTAAGGCTGGCATTTCATGACCGGTCGCGCCGCACAAAAAGCGGAATCAGTGAAGCTGGTGGTACTGGATGTCGATGGTGTGATGACAGACGGGACACTGCTCTACGGCGCCGATACGAATCTCGAGATGAAGTCTTTCAACATTAAGGATGGGCTAGGCATCAAGCTTTTGCAGCGGTGCGGTATCGATGTGGCGATTATTACCGGCAGAACATCAGCCGCTGTTGAGCGCCGCGCCGCAGAGCTGGGTATTACCGAGCTGATTCAGGGCCGCGAAGACAAAGGCAAAGCGCTTGAAGAAGTCATTGCAACCCGAAAACTGGACGCTGCATCGGTCGCTTATATGGGGGATGACCTGCCTGATCTCGGCGCAATGCGCCTTGCAGGGCTAGCAAGTTGCCCCATTGATGCGGTTGAAGCGGTCAAAAATGACGCCGACTGGATCGCCCCCCTAGCCGGCGGTTGCGGAGCAGTGCGGGCGTTATGCGACTTCATCCTTAGGGCCCAAGGCTACCTGCCTGACCTCGACGATACCTTCCGATGAAAGCTGCGATATTCATACTGGGAACCGTCGCGCTGGGGATTGGACTCTGGGGGTCTCTCTCCCCTCCATCCAGCCCGCCCACCCGAACCGATGACAGTCAAGCGGCGTTAATGGCGAGTTATCTTGTGGATGGGACGCGCACGCACTTTTCAGCTGACGGCTCTGCATCGGATGTGCTCATCATCGGGACCGCAACAAGGTGGCATAACAACGATGAAACAGAGCTAAGCAACATTCATTATCAGGCACAGGCTGAAGACGGCACGGCCTGGGATATTGACGCGGCAGCGGGGATCTTCTTTGAAAATTCCAATGAACTTGCGCTTAAAAACGGAGTCACAGTCATCGAGCGCGATGGAGAGGCTGCTCTGTCGACCGACGCCATGCGGCTTTATATGGATGAAAACCGAGCAGAGGGTCAGCATGAGGTGGTCATGACCGGCCGCGGCAGTCGCACAACCGGTTCGGCTTTCGAACTGGATCTCAGCACAAATAGGGCAACGCTGATAGGCAATGTCAGTACAGAATATGAATAGACTCGTTCGTCCCTTTCAGTGGGCGCTTGCAATAGTACTGATGGGGCTGGCTCCCTGGTCAGCCGCGCTGGATTCCGATCGGGATCAGCCTATCCAGATTGTCGCTGATATTGCCATTCGCGATGAAATGGCGGGCGAAACACGCTACGAAGGGAATGTCGTGCTGACTCAGGGGTCTTTGCGGATTACCGCAGACACTCTCTCAATACGCCATAACGCCGATGAGGCCGACATGATCGTGGCGACCGGCCGGCCAGCCACCCTCGTTCAGCAGCCGACGTCGGATCAGGCGCCGGTTGATGCCTCGGCCTTGCGCATCGAATACACTCGTTCTCAAGATCTCGTTCGTTTGCTCGAGGAGGCGAGAATCGCTCAGAATGGATCAACTCTATCCGGAACCCAAATTGACTATCTTGTCAGTGAACGCACCGTCAGGGCTGCGGGCGCACCCGGNGCGCAAGGAGAGAGTCGAGTAGAGGTAGTCATTCCCCCTGAAAATCTGCGGAACACGCCTTCAGATGGCTAGCACNCTTAGCGCACACCATTTGGCTAAAGCTTACGGTGGTCGCCCCGTTGTGCGAGATGTCTCGTTGCAAGTCAGCGCGGGCGAAATCGTGGGCTTATTGGGCCCCAACGGGGCGGGCAAGACCACGTGCTTTTACATGATCGTCGGGCTTGTAGAGGCTGATGCCGGCGATATTCGTCTTGATGATCAATCGTTAATGACCCTACCGATGCACCGCAGAGCCCGCGCAGGAATCGGCTATTTACCGCAGGAGGCCTCTGTCTTCAGACAACTCTCAGTGAGAGATAACCTGCTCGCTATCTTGGAAACCCGTTCGGAACTGACACGCAAAGACCGCCATGCGATGGCAGAGGCGTTACTCGGGGAATTCAACGTCAGCCATTTGGCCGATTCGCTGGGGCAGGCATTGTCCGGTGGAGAACGCAGACGCGTCGAAATCGCCCGGGCATTGGCGACGGAACCCACGGTAATCCTGCTCGATGAACCCTTCGCGGGTGTCGATCCCATCTCTATTTCAGATATCAAAGACATCATCACGCACCTCAAAGCGCGCAATATTGGCGTCCTCATTACCGATCATAACGTTCGGGAAACACTGGATATCTGTGAACGCGCCTACATCGTCGGTGAAGGACACGTCATTGCNTCTGGAACGCCCTCAGAAGTACTGGCCAATGAAAAAGTGCGGGCCACCTATCTTGGCGAGCACTTTTCTCTCTAATCCACTTTTGGTATCGCGGCATCAGTCCTGCGCGAGGCCAGCATGTCGCATCACCCCTGACCAGTCGGCGACCTCCCCGCCCCGGTAAGCAATTTCCTTGCCAATTGATTTGCATCGCTCCGGTGGGGCGATAAACTGGAAGCTCCTTGAGGCAANATCGGCAGTATGAAACAGGCGCTTCAGCTTAGACTCGGGCAGCAGCTAGCCCTCACACCACAGCTGCAGCAAGCCATTAAGTTGCTGCAGATGAGTACTGTTGATCTGCAACAGGTCATCGAAGAAACGTTGGAATCCAACGCACTTCTTGAGCGTGAAAGCGAGCAAACCGATCAGGAAGGACTCGATTTTTCCGAGATCACTCCACCAGAGNACGATGNAGAAGACCTCGCTGTCGACACAGTGTGGGAGGACGCGCTGCCCTCTGCCGCACCCCCGAGTNCCGGTGCCGNNGCTGAGGCAGATTTCGCGGAGCAGGATTCGGAAGAGGAGTCGCTGCAGAATCATTTGCTCTGGCAACTGAACCTCACGCGATTTTCCGACACGGACCGTGTCATTGCCATTGCGCTCATCGACGCCCTCGACAGCGATGGNNGACTGACCCAGGCGCCAGAAGATATTCACGCCGATATGGCCTCTGAGGAGATCGAGCTCGACGAGGTCGTGGCGGTGTTACATAGACTTCAGCATTTTGAGCCGTCGGGACTCTTTGCGAGCGATCTGCGCGAATGCCTGCTGATCCAACTCAGGCAATTGCCACCCGAAACACCCTACCGGGATATAGCGGGCGCACTGGTGAGTCGACACCTCGCCCAGCTGCCNACAGCCCCGCCTCGCCAACTCGCAAAAAAACTCCGCACCGATGAATCGGCGCTCGAAGGCGCCATACAACTTATTCGCACCCTTGACCCGACACCGGGGTCTGCCATTGGCGCTGAGCACACAGAATACGTCACGCCAGACGTGTTCGTGCGGCAACTAGACGGTCGCTGGCAGGTTGAACTCAATCCCGAGGTGGCACCCCGACTGCGCGTCAACGATCATTACGTTGCCATGCTNAACGNCGGCTCAGCNACTGATCGAGGCTACGTCAAGGAACAGTTGCAAGAAGCGCGCTGGTTTATGAAAAGCTTGCACAGCCGCAATGAAACGCTNTTAAAAGTCGCCAGTAAAATCGTGGAACATCAAAAATCGTTTTTAGACGTCGGTGAGATTGGAATGAAACCGCTGGTTCTGGCGGATATCGCAAGCGACGTTGATTTACACGAGTCAACCGTNTCGCGAGCGACAACCCGAAAATACATGCATACCCCCAGAGGNACCTTCGAGCTCAAGTATTTTTTCTCGAGCCGAGTAGCGGGGGAAGAAGGCGAAAATGTCGCCTCGACGGCCATCAAAGCAGCCATCCGGCTATTGGTAGCCGACGAGGATAGTCGCAAACCGCTCAGCGACGCCAAGTTATGCGCCCTATTGAAGGAGCAAGGAATACCGGTGGCACGCAGAACCATCGCAAAGTATCGCGAGCAGCTATCCATTTCTCCCTCAAATGAACGCAAACGTCTAAACTGACATGACAGTCCATCGACACAGGAGTGCGACATGAACTTGACTATCAGCGGACATCATATAGATGTGACCCCCGCCATTCGGCACCATGTCGAAGAAAAACTCTTACCGATCCAGCGCCATGGCGACCACATCACTCGCCTTGAAGTCACCCTGATCGTCGAAAAGCATTTGCATAAAGCCGAGGCCAACCTTCATGTGGCCGGCGGGGACCTCTTTGCGTCGTCTGAATCAGACGACATGTATGTTGCGATAGATTCTCTGGCGGACAAACTTGACCGGCAGGTCATCAAGCACAAGGAAAAACANCGNGGCCATTGATCAATGTCTGATCNTACAGAACTAGGCCTCCACCATTTTCAGGCGCTATGTGGAGAAGNGCTGCTCAGCAAAAAGCGTATTTTTGAGCGAGCTGCGGAGGTAATGGGTATAGCGTTGGATTTGCAGAGTGANCCGATTTATCGGGCACTNCTCGCGCGTGAAAAGCTGGGTAGTACGGCCATTGGTGAGGGCGTTGCGATCCCGCACTGTCGCATCAATCACTTGAGCGAGGCGGCAGGGTGCCTGGTGAGCCTAAAGGAGCCCATTGACTATGGCTCCACTGACGGCAGCGAAGTGGATATCATTTTTGTACTGCTTGTGCCCGAGCAAGCGACTCAGGACCACCTAAATTTACTGGCGGGACTTGCCCGCGTCTTTTCGGAAAGCGAGACCCGCGCCAAAGTCCGCAGCGCAAACAGTGCTGGGCAACTAACAGACCTTTTCATCACGGGCGCCGCACCGTGATACCGCGGCTTGTTATCATCAGCGGCAGCTCAGGTGCGGGAAAAAGCAGCGCACTTCGATTATTGGAAGACGAAGGCTACTACTGTGTGGACAACCTGCCGCCGAGACTGCTGCCAAAGTTCTCTGAAGAGGTACTCGAACATCCAGAATATGAGCGCTTCCGGGGGGTAGCAGTCTGTATCGATGCGCGCGCGATAAAGACAGGGACCGAGGGCGATCTTGGCACCTTGGCGCAGGTATTAGCATTGCCAGACCGATTGATTATTTTCCTAGATGCCCAGCCTCATGTTCTCTTGAAGCGCTTCAGTGAGACGCGGCGCAGGCATCCCCTCGCCGGACCCGATAATTCACTACCCGAAGCTATTTCGCGAGAGCGGAAACATCTCGAGTTCATTGCAGCAAGTGCCGATCTTCTCATCGATACTTCAGATCTCACACCCCGCGCACTGCGGGACATGATCACCAGCAGACTCGTGCAGCAACGCGATGGCCTGTCGATCCTCTTTGAATCTTTTGCCTATAAGCGCGGGGTCCCCACTGATGCCGACTTTGTTTTTGATGCCCGTGCACTGTCCAATCCCTATTGGCAAGATGATCTCCGCACATTGACCGGACTGGACGAGGCCGTCATACAGTTTCTAGAGAGTGAGCCACGCTGCCTTGCTTTTTACGAGACGCTCAATGCGTTCGTGAAGGCGGTGCTCGCTGATTTTGATCAGTCAGATCGGAGCTACATGACGGTTGCTATCGGTTGCACTGGCGGACAGCACCGTTCAGTTTATTTAGTCGAAAAACTGCACGCCGATCTCATTTCACGTTTTCCTGCAGCTCAAATCCGTCACCGTGATTTGCCCAGCACTGACTTGCTATGACTCACAGTGTCCTCACCATCGTGAACCCGTTAGGCCTGCACGCACGGCCCGCTGCCAAATTAGTGGATTGTGCGGCCCGATATACCAGTGACATCCGCTTCAGCTATAACGATCAAGAAATCGATGCAAAAAGCATTATGTCCGTTTTGATGCTGGCAGCCCCCTGTGGTGCAGAGCTGGCAGTAACCATCGAAGGCACCGACGAAGAGGCGGCTTTGGAGGCGCTGCAGACGCTGTTTGCGGAGGGGTTTGGCGAGCTGGAATAAGTCACAAAGGCATTTTCGCGGGTAGACCTTCCCGGGTGGTAACGGATAATAGTGATCTCGAAGGAGATGCTGCTGTGAATTCATCCGCCAATTTTCCCACTAAGACCGAGCGTCTTGACATTGCCCTGCGCTCTAGGACGCTGGGCGATGTGGCGGGCATTTTGGCCGAGATGTCACCGGGCGATGTCGCCTACCTGATCAGCTCATCCCCACCCGATTACCGAGCGGTACTGCTCGGGCTACTGGACCCGGAGCAGGAAGCCCTGGTCGTCAATGAATTGCCAGACGATTTGCGAAGCGCTGCACTCGCCGATAGGGGGCCTGAGGCGCTCGCAGAAATTGTCGAACAGTTGGATGACGATGATGTCGCCGACATTCTGCACGAGCTACCGGATGAGGTCACCGGGCAGGTTCTGGCGATCATGGATGAACAATATCGTCAGCGTCTGCAGACGGTATTGAGCTTTTCGGATGATGTGGCGGGTGGTCTTATGAGCACTGACACCATCACTATTCGGGCGGACCTGACGTTAGATGTCGTACTGCGCTACCTGCGTAGGCACACAGAGATCCCTCCTAATACCGATAATCTGATCGTGGTAAATCGTAATGATCGCTTTGTTGGGCTACTAGCGATCGCTACGGTGCTGGTATCAGACCCCGCGGTTTCGGTTCGGGAGATGATGATTACCGATCAGGAACCCATCAATGCCGATACCCCGGCCACAGAGGTAGCGCATCGCTTTGAGAGGAACGACTGGATTTCAGCACCGGTTGTGGACGATGCCGGCAGGCTGCTGGGGCGAATTACCATCGATGATGTCGTCGACGTCATCAGGGAAGAAGCCGATCATTCGCTCACCTCTTTGGCCGGTCTCGCCGAGGAGGACACCTTTGCCCCGGTTTGGCAGTCTGCGCCGCGCCGCGCCATCTGGCTGGGGGTGAATTTAGCCACCGCATTAGTGGCGGCCTCTGTTATCAATGTTTTTCAGGACACGATCGAAAAGGTGGTCGCTCTGGCAGTATTGATGCCAATCGTTGCGTCAATGGGCGGTATTGCGGGCACTCAAAGTCTGACCATCCTGATTCGTGCGATGGCAATGGGCCAGATCAATGACCGTAATCAGCTGTGGCTAATCGGCCGTGAATCACTAGTAGGGCTCATCAACGGCCTGCTCTGGGCGGCGGTCATTGCCGTAACCGCGTCGGTCTGGTTTGGTGATCCGATACTGGGCGTCATTATTGCCTGCGCCATGTTCATTAACCTTGTAACCGCTGGCTTGACCGGCGCAGCATTACCGATCTTATTGCGCAAGCTAAAAGTCGATCCCGCGCTGGCAGGAGGTGTTCTGGTGACCACGGTGACCGATGTCATGGGGTTTTTCGCTTTTCTTGGTCTTGCGACCCTCTTTTACCGTTAAGGGGTCAAACAACCTGTGGACGACACCGACATCAATGAGACAGACGAGACGAGACCCAGTAAGAGTGCGCGCAAGCGCCAAATGCATGCCCTGCAGGCAATGGGCGAGCGGCTGGTGTCGTTGCCGAGAGCCGAATTGGACCGCATTACCATCCCTGACGAACGCCTTAAAGACGCGGTTGAAGCGGCTCGAAACATCACGGCAAGGGGGGGCTTGAAGCGACAACTGCAATTTATTGGGAAGCTGATGCGGTCTGTCGACATTGAACCTATCGCCGCCGGGCTGGGGATGCTCGATCAGCAACACGCCGTAGCAAAAGCGGATTTTCATCGGATCGAGATGGCCCGAGACCGGTTGCGCGATGAAGGTGATGACGCGCTGGGCGATATCCTCGCTATCTGGCCACAGGCTGAGGTTTCACTGCTCAGGCAGTGGATTCGGCAACTTCCCAAGGAGGTGGAGCGGGGTCACGAAAAAACCCATACCAGAAAACTGTTCCGCTATCTGTCGGAGCTGGACGGCGCTGCCTCGGCGGACACCTGATCCTCAACCGTGGGCAAGCGCGAATTGGCATCGAACACGCGCTCAAATACGACCTGAGGATTATCAAGGTCGCCACTGACCGCGTACACCCCGCTCGACAGCTGATTCACCTGAGCCTCGAATACTTTGCTCGCTAAATAAGTCGCTGCGGCAACAGGCAAGCCTCCAGCCAGCGCAGCAACCCAGGGAATGTTCTCAACCAGCGGCAGGGTGACGACCAGTTCTCCGCTCAGCGTCTCAGTAATCAGGTCTATATCGCTGCTAAAGGTAAAGTACCCGCCAGAGCCCTCTATGGAAAAAGCCGGGATACGCAGATCGCCGCTGGCAAAATCAAAGCGCCCCTGTGCTCGATCAAACGTCACACCGGCATCAAACAGCTGGTTCATGTTTGCGCGACGAAACAATCCAGAAAGGTTCAGCAAACTGAGTAGTCGCAGCGCACCAGTCGCTTCCGCGTTCGCCGTAACAAACGATCCTGATTGCATCTCCAGATCCATCCTGCCCGTGACGGAGGTCAGCTCAAAATCTGCCGGACTGCCCGGCCACTGCCACTCAGCCTGCAATTTACCGCTGCGCGTCTCGACAAGCGGTGCCACGCCCACCAACTTGAGCGATTCCGCTATGTCATTGAGTTCAGCCGCAAGCAGCAGTGTTGTTGACTCATCCTCGGCAGCAGAACGCCACGCGATACGCGTGCTGGGCAGCCACTGAATGCCTAAAAAGTTGCCCGCAACATCGCGGAACTGCCACCCCTCGGTGTCCTCGTAATCAATAACCAGCGCAAGCCCTCCGAGACCGGTATCACCGCGGTGGACGGCTTTTACCGACACCGGCAAAGCTCGCATCCAGCTACCCACGTTTCCTTCGGGATCTGGCGGAGACTGCTTGGCCAACTGCTCACCAACCTGCGGCAAACCCTGCAGATCCAGGTAGTCGATCGTCAATTGCCGCTCAAGCGCGGCTTCCAGACCGGATGCAGATTCTGATACCGGATCACTTCTGCGTTGCTGGTAATCGGCTCGCAGCCAGGGCATCTCAATACGCACATCGATTGCGTCACGCTCTATGTCGAGGTTCAAATCTAATGACCCCAACTCTTCGCCNCGCCACANAACTCGCCCAATNCGCAGCGCTTCTANCCGAACNNNGGACNACGGANTTNCNTTATTCACTGGNANCCNNGACACAATATCCTGCCAATCGGCTGGATCCAGAGAAGGCAAATACCCAGTAATCCGCAGACCAGGATCAGGCGCAATCAAGGGCCAGTCGATCGACCGCGTTCTCGGCGTTACATCGATGCTCGCTGCAGCCGCTCCCCGTCGAGGCAGGTCTGCAATGGCGGAGAAACGGCCAAACCAGAAAACTTCCCAG
>NYTG01000053.1 GCA_002683395.1 Halieaceae bacterium
TTGCGCTTAAATCATTCAATAAGGTTTTGCTCTGTCTCACAATCACGCCCTTGTCTCGAGGTCGTAGCGCCTCTTGTTAAGGCTGCCGGGACAGTGATCATACCGTCCCGCACTCCGAAATGCGCTGGGCGTGTTGGTTCATTGCGATGCGCAGAAGGCGCTCATCACAGCGCGGGTCTGAAACTGCGAGGCGGATAGCGCCATCCTTGGTGCGCCTTCCGTGGCGGCGTCATCCATGACTGATTCTTAGAAAGCGTCCATGACAGCGAGTTCACAGCCGTGGTGGGTAGTATTTCATATCAAAAGCACGAGCGAGGTGGCGTTCGGGTTCTTTGACCGCCCAGCGAAGGCGTGCGTTAGTTACGCTTAAACAATAGGTTACCGCTGAAATCCGGATACGGACTTGAAGTATTCCACCTCTAACCCATTTTCGGCGGCGAACGCCTCGTAAACGTCTGATACCTCGCCATAGATACACAGACGGCCACCTTGGTCCAGCGCAACCATTTCATCCGCAAAATTATAATGGCTCAGTAATGGCATGCTTTTCGCCCCTACCAAAGTCAATTTGACTCACCTACCTACCCTACGTGAGAGGCAGTCTAGTGACCACCAAGCAGCGCGGCATTTCGCTTCTGATCTACCGCCCTCACGCACACCAGATCGATTTGACCGAGAGACGGATGAGTGGCCGAGCCCCAGCGGATAAATTGGTTGAATCCACAGAAACGATCGGCAATGAGATAGGGATGGCGATGATCGTATTCGCTGTAGTCGAAGGAAATACGCATCACCTTACCCGCGGCCACTTTTGCAATAGCGCCCTCCGAGGCCAAATGATAACCAAACGCACCCTCAGGGATCACAACGTGCACTTCCGGCTCGGCAAGCACCCTTACCGGACTCGCGATGCTGAGAAAAAGAACTGCGAGCAAGCGTTTCAAAGCAATCGCTCCAACAATGCACTGTAGGAATCTTTACGACGATATATCCCCGCCGGACCACAGCGGATACCCGCGCGGCCTGCGACGCGCTGGATCAAACAACGCGAAATCTCTATGATCCAAAGGCGCTGCCGTTCCCCTAGCCTCCCGGCAAAGGAGGTAGGTGTCGTCGGCGTCGCTAAACATCAAAAACCAACCAAAGGGGAAGAGCATGAAAATCAGATTTTTATTGGCGTCTCTCACAATATCGCTGGCAATCCCGGCGCTTGCCGATGATCACGCCGAATCGGCACAGGGCAATGGTGCCTTCACGACGCTATTTGTGGCCGCCAAAGATCCAGAGAGTTACGTTAAATCGGTTGCGTCAAATCCGGCTCTGTTCGAGATGATTGGCGCTCAGGCGGCCGGATACTGCGAGACGATTTCTGGCCGTGACTACACCGGTCAAATAATGATCTGGAATGCCTTCCCAAGCGTCTCCAGCGCAATAATTGGCGCCTCTAAATATGACCCGAGCAAAGCCCCTGCGGATATGGCAAGCCAGCGAGACTTTAAATACGGCACGACCTGGATACCACTGAAGCCCTTCCCACGACTGGATCCAGGTTATGAGCGAGCGATGCGAATCAAAATCTCGCCCGCTAATATGCCGTCTTTCATAGCAGCCATCACTAAAATGGAAGCTGAAGTAATAGCGGCCGGTCACGACACCTTTATGAATGGCCTCTTTGTGGCCATAGGCGGCGGCGCACATGAGGCCGGCACTTACTATCTCAAGTCGATCACGTCTTCGGTCGAGACGCACGGCGCGGTCTTTGATGATTACCTTTCCGGCGCCGCTTGGGGAGCGTCTTATAATGAGGCGGTTGCGCTAATCGACGAGGTCGTCAACGACCAATTTGAGCAATGCGAGCAGTTTTATTCCGCCGAATAAAACATGATTCCGGGGGCGCTTGCCGCCCCCTTTTCCATAGGCATTGATCGCACTGCCTAGAATTGAGTCTAAGATTCACATAAACGGAGCATCTAAGCGCGAAATAGGGTCAACGCCCCTATCAGAATGAACCCCACGCCTGCCGAATAATGCAAATACCGCACGTTAATGAACGCGGATAAGAAAGTGCCCGCCGGAAATACGGTCAGAAAAATTTTGATATCCATTATCTGACACCACTCCCCCAGTGCGCCTCACTTCTTGGGCGCTGGCCGCGAGTAAACGTTTATCAGCTTGATCTGGTTACCGACAAACTGCACGTCATGCACATGGTGCTCGGTGACTGGGTTGCCATCGGCATCATTAAACGTGATGTCATTGCCGGTCGTCAGCCAGGTCTGCAGTTCGCCGCCATCGTCTGAACCGCTGTTGGCGATCATCCATTTGACGGTCCACTGCGGGTTATCAGCCGACTTAAACCACTCGTCGAGCCACTCTATGTGCGTGGCGTTACCTTCGATCACCGAGCCGTCGGGGACATAACCCGTCCAATCGTCGGCATTGATCGCTGCGATCTTGTCCAGATCTCTGTCATTGTGGGCCTGGATGTAGTCAACCCAAGTCTGCTGGTTGTCAGTGTTTCCCGCAAACAGGTGATGGGCGGTGCCGTCTTCTGAATACGTGGTTCCGATTACAGTGGTTTCGCTCGGCTCACCCTCTTCGTGATGACCTGCCTGAACCCCGAGGGCCAATATTAGAACTGAAAGTGCGGTAATGATGTGGGCTTTCATAATGCCTCCTTTACTTCATAAACATGTCCGAGCCATACACTAAGCCACAGCCGCTGGAAAAGATACGAGCCAAGCCTACGCGAGTCACGCTCAATGTAAGGGACGTCTATAGAATAGCGGCGTTAATAGCGTAAGGGAGCGCAAACAGGCAGCTCCAGTTCAATACCGTGAGCAGCCAAAAGTCGAGAGGGAGTAGCTCCTTGGCATAGAACAGGCCGCCTTGAACCGACAGCGCACCCAATGCAAGCCATACCAGTGGTTCACTCATTTACTTTCAGGCCTTTTGATCCATAACGGACCTTGCTCGTATACATAACGATCCATAAGTTGCCTTCTCGGCCTCAGTGAGCGCGCCTACCGTAGCGCTTACTGGGGCCTTTCACCTTCAGGCATCTGCTCGGGAAAGAATCTGCGGCGTTTCTTTATGAACGNTNNTGNGCCGGCGCGNCNCTCANAATCTCAAAGTATTTGTATAGNCAGACATCACTCGTCAGGCGTCTGGAGCTTGTCAAGCAAGCGCTGCAACGCGTCCACACTTTTCTGATCTTGCGCCGTTTCAATAGCATCCAGAAGCACCTCCTGAATATTCTCAGCGCCTACTAATTCCATATCCCAAGTGGGGAAAATGCGTTCCCGGACCTCCTCATCGGTGCTCAGTATCGTCATCATTTCATGCCGAGGATCGGCCTCAATACGACTTGCCAGGCCCATCACCTCAGCCTTGGGNCCTTCGATCCACTGAAAAAAAACNCCACCGCCAAAAACTAAAATCCCGGTAATTCCAAGCACCGGATTGCGCCGCCGCGAAGTCGCGATAATGGTATCGACATCAGCGCTCTCCACCCCTGCGGTTGCCTGNCTACAATAAACAAGATTAAAGATAAGGCGCTCGTTAAAGGCACCCTGGGGCTCATCATGCTNTATAAANAGTGACTGATCGCTCATTACCCACAGTAACCTGAGAGNGAGGNGAGGACATAGAGAAAAATTCACNCAAGGGCTATGCGCTGNGGTAAANCTACTCTGGCNCGTCGCCACTGACAATCTCGAAGACGCTAGACATCCCGNCAAACTCAGCNCCGCTCGCGTCGAAGCCAAAGTGNGAAACGCGGTACTNNCCCANCATCGCGCCGTGAGGAATCGCCCAGCTCAACTCGGCCACATATNCCCCCGACTCCAGCTGCCAGCGCACTCGTGTGCTCCAGTGACTATCGTCCGCAACCTGCCGCCACCCTGCAGCGGTATTGCGCTCTACCAGCAGGTAATTTTTACCCTTGGGGAAACTCACCGTTGGATTGGTCGACCAGAACCTTGCGGCAGCCGTCTGTCCCGCGCGATACCGCGCCTCGACCTGCGTCTCGGCCTCGCCCAAACGCGCACCATTNGGTGGCGTTTTCGCGGCGCCAAAGGGCAANGCCAGTNCTGAAGAGTAACCGCGCCAGTCATCGTAGGCGGTTGGAGACGCCACCGGAGCACCNGATTCCANCGCCCTCGCCAAACGGCTCACGATTTGTTGGTAAGCAGGCAGGCTCCAGGGGCCATGCAAAGTATGACCCCCCTCATACTGCTGCAGCCTGTATTCCTCCGGCGTGGTGATGTACCCGGCATAGCCATTAGAGTAGCCTGCCACCACCACGTACTTTGCCCAGTCACCGAGCTCATCCATTACGCTGCGGCGCAGACGCCTACCAGCCATCGTGGTGACCTCTGCCGGTAAGGCGATGAGCACCAGCTGGCCAATGCGGGCCACGGTGATCGAGCGTATCTGAGACTGTAGCGGCGGCGTGCCGGTGCCGGTCTCCAGTAAGATGGCTTTAGGGGCCTGGCAAGCCGCTACNGGTTCGGTCCACTTCGGGGCGCCAATGATGAGCCTCACTAGCCAGTCTCGCCAAATACTCTGCTCGGTCATACCCTCTTTGAATAGGAAGTGTCCTCCCCCGTCTTCCGTGGAGCCCCCTGCAAAAGCATAACCGTAAGCCGAGGCGCAGGTGTGCNGCNTACCCGCNCCGGTAAATTCCCCANCGACCTCNTAGCGGCTTAAATCGACATAGATACGCCTCGAGTCNATGGCGCCAGCAAGCGGCTCCTGCGCCTCATCAAAAAGGGNCTGCGCGGCTGCTAACTGCCGTTGCCCCATAATCTGAGTCGTCTCAACGTCGGTTNCCCCAGGGCCAGTGTTGTTCAGATTGGTATTGGGCGTGACATCACCAGGGTCAGACTGGGCAAATGCGGCAATAAAATTGTCGCTTGAACCGCGGTGTGCGCGCTGCCGCTCCTCCATACGCAACGAAGCGTAACCCTTGTGGTCGCCGGAGATCAGGCGGTTGTAGTAATTCATGGCCGTAGGGTGAAGAGCGTACCAGTTGATCGCTCCCAANCCGCCGGAGGCTCCCATAAACTTGAGCAGCGTCATGGTTGTGTTGGTATTTTCACTGTATTGGTCGCGCTCATATTGCGGATTCTGCCGATAAGCGATGGCCGAACGNTTTACCCCCGCATCGGTCACATTNCCTGCGTTAATCAGGATATTTCCTGGNTGCAGNTTTTCGTGCGCCGTAACGATCGAATCCGTAATACCGGCGACAATCGCCTCGAAGTGTGCGGGATAAAAGCCGCCATCGAGCCCGGTATCTGTGCGCGAGTGCCAGTACCCGCTGGGCCCCGCATGCGTGTGCGTTGCACTAATAATCACGTTATCGAGGGTATAGGTCTCTCCGAAGCGCGACCGCAAGCGCTCTACAACCTCCAGGACAATGTGGTGGTCGATGCTCCCTAGTTCGGCACTGACAAAGACGAGTCGCTGTCTAGGATCATTGGCCTGCGCAGTCGCAAATGCGCGCGACCGTAAACGAGTATGGATGCCCTCGCCAATCTGGTCGGGTCGACCAAAGCCCCACATAGGCATCCCGACTGCGGGGCCAGTAATATCCGCCATGCCTTGCCCAATGAGATAAGGCATTGAAGTCTGGCCCTGCGCCACATTAAACGCAGCGATCTGCCAAATTAAGAGGAGAAACCATAGCCGACGACAGACTTCATGAGCCAGCCAAGATGTTGACCTTCGAATTAACACCCGCGCCCCGTTGAAAACCACAGCTGGGATCGCTTCAAAAACCTGGAGGTAGCTCTTCAAAGGTTGGCATGCCGTCCGGAATGTGATGAAAAGGCATTGCGTCTTTGGTGAAGATCGCCATGTCGGGTCGATAGAAATCGGCATCATCCATCGTTCCTACCTTGACGACGTAAACGCCAGGCGCATTAGGAGTGGTGGTTCCGATGGCCGTGCCGCAGCTTGGGCAGAAATGCCGAGTCACGGCGCCTTCAATATCGGCCCGCTGGAATGAACTTGTTTCACCTTGGGTAAAGTGCAAGCCAGACTCAGGCAGAATAACGAGCACGTTAGGATTACCACCAGTAATGTACTGGCACTCCCGACAGTGACATTGCATCGCCGGGCCAAGCTCACCCTCAAAACGGTAGCGAATCTCGCCGCAATAACACCCACCCTCAAGTTTCATATCGTTGGCTCCTCAGTGATTGGTGGCCGCATCATTTCTGCTCAGTTGAAATCTCATAGCAGATAAGAGTTTATCAAGGCCGTTATGCGAGGCGCATTTGGAGCCTCGTTTAGTGCTAGAT
>NYTG01000054.1 GCA_002683395.1 Halieaceae bacterium
AGCCGTCATCAGCGAGACGCGCTTGATGCGCGCGCTTTGCGCGCTCGCCGTTGCGGCCAGTGCACCACACGCAAGAATAAGCATTATGAGCAGCGGCCAAGACCGCCGCGTTGCAAACACCGTGTCAGGTTTACCCATCATCTCCGAGACCTATTGCGTGAGTCGCTAAGGCGTAAAGAACTGCATGATCGAGCCATCGGGCGTTTTGACCGAGAACAGTTCCACCTCGCCCACCTCGCCCAGCTCAACACTGCTGATATCCCGCCACAGGGCGCCGCCACGCGCTAGCACCAGTGCCTTTGCCTGTTCGATATTGGCAACGGGATAGCGCACCGCCAGAATCCCAAGATTCGGTGCTTCGCACTGATCGGAATAATCAAAACCGTCCAGACCCATGACTTCGATCATCTCCATACGCCCAAACTCTCCTTCCACCGGGTAAACAATGCCCGCTCGATAAGGGACTGACGTGGTCAGGCTAAGTGGAATACCAATCGGGGTCGGAGTCGGGGTCTTGGCAGTGTAAGGTTTGCCTTTGTAAAAGGTGTCAAAGCCGAGTGTCTGTGTGAAAAAATCATAGGCGACGTCGCGGTCCGCCACCATTTGCATCATGTTAAAGGGTGCCGTCATGCGCTCGAAATCAGGAATGGACTCGGGGAGTGGCGGGCTGAGGCGATCATAAGTTTGCACCTGAACACCGTCGGGTCCACGGTAAATCACCACTCGCAAATCGGACTGCCCGAAATTGAGGGCAGTGATCGGCGTTTCCGTCCACCAGCCGAGCCGAATGGCGTCGTCATAGATGGACTGCATGTCCTTTACGCGGATCATCATGCTGAAGTAGCAGCCTGTATCCCAGGCTCTGGCACCGGGTCTCATCGGCACGCGCCTGCCGGCATTTTCAAAGGTCACCAGACGCACATGGCCAAAATCACCCCCCATCGGGGCCCGAAGCAGGAGGTATTCACCGCTGGCCTCTGGCGGCAATCTCCAAGCGGCGATCGAGGAGGCCGACAAGGTGCCGCGGCCCAGCTCCTCGTAACCTCCGATCTCCTTAAAGAAGCGCGCGGTGACATCCGGATCTGTCACGCTGAGCACGGCTTCACGCCAGGGTTTGTCGGTAATGGGTTCCGCCGTCGACAGGGGGCTCGCAACAATCGATGCAATGCTCATTACCACCGACAAAACCACAGCCACTGCGCGCCATTCGGCTGTCTGAATCCGTTGCATGGGGCTCTCTGACTTCATTTTGTGTCCTCTCGTTTGTGGTCGTACCGCTCGGGGATCGCTTACCTGAGGCATATCGCACGCCACAACGCGGTGATGATCACGTTAATCCTCATTCGACAAAATCACTTTTCCAAAATGGGTGCGCTCGTCCACCATCTGGTGAGCGCGCACCAAATCAGACATAGGTAATACCGTATCCACTACGGGTTCGAGTTCACCGCTGGCGAACAGCGGCAACGCCCGTGTGCGAAAGTCCGACATCGTCTGCGTCATAAAAGCGGGGCTGGTGGAAATGCTCATCGACAACAGCTGAATATTGAGAATGCCGATGCGCAGGTTGAAGGTAATATCGCGGCCGCCGGTACTGCCAAACATGACGACCCGGCCATCCATGCCCATGGAATCAATCAAATCATCAGCGGTCGCGTCGCCGATGGTCATCAAGCCGATATCCATGCCCTGACCTTCAGTCAATCGCGCCACCTGCTCCGACACCGACTCACGGGTATAATTGACAACGGCGTCACAGCCCAGAGAGGACGCCTGCGACAATTTTTCATCGCGACTCGCGGTCCCCAAAACCCAGCATCCCGCCTGTTTAGCCAGTGCCAGTGCGGCGCTGCCGACGCTGCCACCGACTGCTTCGACAAGAATCCGATCGCCGGCTTTCATCCCGCCTACGGTATAGAGGGCATGCCATGCCGTTAGCCAGCCGACAGGGATGGCGGCACCCTGTACAAAGCTCAGATTGTCGGGCAGCAGCATCAGATGGTCCGGATCACAGTCCACCACCTCGGCATGAGCACCGCGNGCTCGACCCAATACCCGATCTCCNNGACTCAAGCCCGTGACTNCCTCNCCAACCTCCTCGATCGTACCCGCCACCTCCATNCCCATGACAAAGGGCANCTCCTGGCCGCTGTAATCGCCGGCGCGCATGCGAGTTTCGGCAAAGTTGATGCCGCTGGCACCCACCCGCACTCGCACTGCGTCCGCCGCTAGGGCGCCTAAGTTGAGCGTGTCCCAGACCATGACTTCCGGTCCGCCAAATTCGCTCACAAGATATCCTTTAGTCATCGTGTGACTAGACCTCCTTTCCAATGCGTTGTTCGATTTCCTCGACTTCCAACCCTGAGGGCAGCGAGTCGAGGGTGAGATACAAAAGCCCAGCTAATGCCAGGGGAACGCCAACCAATACCGCATAACCCAGATGCCAGCCCCAGGCCTCGATCGCCAGCGATACGGTATAAGGCCCTGCAGCCGAGCCTAATGTGACTGCCAGCGACCCGCAGCAAGCCATTGCCAGCGCGCGAATACGAGTAGGAAAAACTTCCGCAAGNTAGGCGAACTTCACCGCCGCAGAACCATAAAAAAACATACTCATGAGTGCATACACGAACAGGATCTGAGAGAAGGTCTCCGGCACCCAGACCAGCACCTGAAACAATATCGAACCCAATACGGTCCACAGCACTACCGTGTTACGTCGGGTCCATATGCGTTCTCCCACCCACGCCGCCAGCACATACCCAATCACGCCAATAGCATTACCGGCGCCAATCAACAGCGAGAAGTTGAAGGCATCGAGTGCCCGGACCTCGCGTAAAAAGCTGGGGAACAAAAAAATCGACGCAGCATAAGCCCATACAAATAGAAACTGCGCCGCAAATAAGGTCAGTGCGCGCTCGCGGATGCCTTTCGCAAACAGATCAGCGAANGCCGGTGGGGCTTGCTCTGATCGCGCGGCGACGGATCGAGGAGGCTCGCGTAAATAGCGCCGCACCACCCAAACCATAGGGAGGCTGACCAGACCCACCCAGAACAGCTGCCGCCAGCCGTATTCTGTGAGTATCCACATGGACCACAGTGAAGCCAGCGCCCACCCAAGCGGATACCCAATCTGCAGCAAACCCATGAACAAGCCGCGCAATCTTGCCGGCATCTCCTCGGTAATGATGGCTCCGGTAATCGGGTAGCTCAGCCCCCCTACAGCGATGCTCGCTCCCCGCAANNCGGTGAGGGTCATGACACCAGGTGCGACACTGATCAGGGCAACGAGCGCCGAGGAACCCAACAGCGAAAACTGAAATAAGGGCAGCCGCCCCACCCTGTCCGCCAGCCACCCCAGAAACACCAGCAGCACGCCCCCCAGCAAAAAAGCCATCGACACGATCGCCATGACCTCGCTGAGGGCGAGTCCGAACTCGGCGCGGATCGCCGGTACGGCATAGCCAAACAACGCCAGATCCATCTGCGCCGTGGTGTAAGCGATTAAACAAATAACAAAGGCCCGCAGGGGGTAGCCGTGCAAGGTGTCAGGCACTGACCCACATCCAGCTATAACCATCGGGCGCATAAAAAGTGCACGCCGACTCTCCGAATTCATTCTGCCCGGCGCAATAGTTGGTTGCACCAGGCAGCGCCTCGGCATCGATACTCTGCACCCGATAACTGTAAGCAGATAGCCCGCGTTGGCCCGGCTGGCTCAGCGCGCGGTGGTCCTCTGCATCAAAGTAGGGGGAGTACACCTGGAGGTATCCGGTGGGGCATTCCGGTGCGCGCAACCGTTCTACGCGAAACAATTGTCCGGCCTCGAGCCTTAGAGCCCGTTGGGTCGGTGGTTCATCTCCCGAATCGTGAGCCTCGCCATAGGGAGCAGATTCAAGACCAAAGACCGTTTTATAGAAATCCGTATCAAAGGCGCGGCTGGGTTGAACCACATTGGCGTGGCTGCCTTCACTGTTTTTGTAAAGGAGTGCCCGATCGATGGTACCGAACCCGGGCCGATCAAACCCGCCACGTTGAATAAAGGCAATGCGACCATCCAGATCAAAATAGAGAGTTTCCCGGAGCCCGACAAAAGGGCTGTCCCAAGTGACCTGAGGCGGGGGATTAGCAAGCGGCGCAGACACCAGCTCCGAGAGCCAACGGTCATGGGTAGCCGCGTTGTAATCGTTGAGACTATCGCGGATCTCCAGAATATCGTCGGTATACATGCCCATCCAGCGACTACCCGTGACCAGCGGTTTATGAGCGCCCAACCCCTCGCCCGCCAAATCGTCCCAACACTGCAATCTCACCAAGCCGGTCTCGTGGGCGCCGCAACCTGAGTGGCGGAGTCGAACCGACTGCAGCGCAGAGGCATGGCCGTAGAGCGCCTCGGCTTCGCTCGCAGTCAGGCGGCCGTCGACTTCGGGCAGAAATCCCAGCCCTGACCAAAATGCCAGCAACCGCTCGCGCTCCGACGCGTGGGCAGAAAAGACAAATTCATAGAGACCTCCGACGACACTCATAGCTAGGCTTACAGATCGCCCCCCACCCGAATCACGCTTCGGCCCATTAACTCCCGTGCCTCCCAGGCCCGGTGCGCGTCTGCCACCTCAGTCAAATCGAATTCACGCTCGATCGGGATCCGCCAGGTACCGTCTGCCATCGCTCGATGTGTCGCCGCCACCTCGGCACCGTCACTGACCGCCTGATGAAAATACTGGACAAACCCCGACACAGAACAGCTTTTGCCTATCAGCATCGACGGCGGCACCGGCGGCGCTTGGCCTGCACTCGCACCCAGATAGACGATGTGACCCAATGGCGCTACCGCATCAAGATTCATAGGCGCACGGTCACCCGCATTGCCGTCGAAGATCACGTCTGCTCCGCGACCCTCTGTCAGCGCCTTAACCCCGTCGGGCCAATCGTCGCGGAGGTAATCGATGACCGCATCAGGGCCAAACTGCTCCGCAAACTCGAACTTGTGCTCGCCCCCAACCAGTCCGACGACCTGAGCGCCGGCTGACTTGGCGATCTGCATCACCAATGAGCCCACAGCCCCCGCTGCAGAGTGCACAACCACCCACTGATCTGGCTGGACCTTGGCGGCACTGTGAACCAATAGCCAACTGGTATAGGCACAGGTGGAAAAGCAGCAGGCCAATGGCCAGTCAAAGTCATCGGGCACGCTGACAAGCGAACGCGCCGGAGCGGTGGCAAAATCGGCGTTGCCGCCCCACTGGCCATTGGTCGCCACGCGCTGACCGATCAATGCCTCATCGACACCCTCGCCCACGGCGTCGACCACGCCGCAGAACTCAAAGCCAGGGGTAAAAGGATAACCAGGATGATTCCACTTAATGCGGTCCGCTCTTGCATGGCTATCGAGAGGATTCAACGCGGCGTAGGCGACTTCTATCAGTACCTCTCCCGAACCGGGCTCGGGGACTTCCGCCTCAATCAGAGTTAATGCTTCAGGTCCACCTGGTGCCGACACTGTCACGCTGCGCATAGCTACTTCTCTCCCAAAACCTGAGCTCAGAGTAAATTTGATCGGTTGTTATATCAATAAGTGTTATCGGCAGACATCAAAGGTTGCGGCCCTGAAGCTAAAAATAGGGTGGCTTTGCATTGCGACCCCACATTTTCAACATACCGCCGCGCTTGCGCATTAAAGCCTATTGGTATATCAATAGGGCATTGTCGCGGGTTGTAGGAGGGTATCTCCTGTTTAAGCCGTGCCAAACCAGTAATAAATATAATATTTGAGGCACTCTCATGAAGCGAAATATCAGACTGAGTCTTTCATCAGCGGTTGCACTTACCATCGCTGGCGCATTCCCTGGCGCTCAAATCCTTGCTCAAGAATCCGCGACACTTGAGGAAGTCATTGTTACAGCGCGAAAGCGCGAAGAGAACTTACAAGAGATCCCCATCGCGATCACGGCAGTTTCTGCGGCCGACATACTTGAGGGTGACGTAACCGGGTTAGAGGACATTGCCGCTCTCGCCCCTGGCTTTTACTTTTTCAATCAGGGTGGTAGCCAACCCGGACGCTATAACACTCAGTTGAGGTTTAGAGGCCTCAACCAGGCCCAGTTCTCGCCGAGCTTTGAAACCGGCGCGCTATTTGTCGATGGGGTGTACGTCTTGAATGGGGGCACTTCGTTGTCCTTGATGGACATTGAGCGTGTAGAGGTCATCAAAGGGCCTCAGGCCGCATACTTTGGTCGTAATACATTTGGCGGTGCTGTCAACTTTATTACGCGCGACCCCAGCATGGATGAATTTTCGGGAGAGCTTTCTGTATCAGGCACTGACCGCAGTCGCTTTGATGTTTCCGGCATCGTAGAGGGACCCATCATCCAAGACTCGCTCGCGGGTAGCTTGAGCTTCCGTATGTATGACAAAGAGGGACAATTTACCGCCTCGGATGGCGGCACCCTCGGCGACGAGGAGACCTGGGCGCTTAACGGAAAGTTAGTATGGNAACCGACCGATGCGCTGACCGTTAAANTCAGAGCTGCGTATACCGAAGATGANGATGGTCCACCCGCACAGGCTTACATTGCAGGCAGAACAAANGATTCCTGTGCCGGACAAACGATTCAGGTGAAAGCGGGCGGCACTGCGAACCCCTATAACTTTATATGCGGACAGGTTCCGGGAGTCGGCCAGGCAGTGCCAGTGACCGGCAGTAAAATTATCGACGGCAACACCCAGCTGCCGACCAATTTACTTAACTTGTTTGGTTTTGGTCCGCTAAATATTCAAGACGCCTATGCTAATCAGGATCTTCCCTCAGGAGTTCCCTCTATGGGCCGGTTGGGCCTGCTTCGAGAAACACTTCGACTAAGCGCTCACATCACCTACGAAATTAACGATTACTCCATTGATTTCGTCGCTGGTCATAACGACCAAAAAGCAAACTTTGTGCGAGACTTTGATCTGAGTGGCTTCTCCAATGGTTACTCATCGGACCCTCAGAGCTTGGATGACACAAGCTTCGAGCTCCGACTGACATCGCCACAAGATGGCCGCTTTAGATGGTCAGTGGGTGTCAACCACTACGAGCAAGAGTTTACTTCCTCGCTTGCCGGCGGAAACTTCTTTTTTGGGTGCTTCGGAGCACAGGGTGGCAACACTGAATCTCCCTGCCTGAATGTGGGCGGCCTCACAGTGGGACTTGGCCCATTTGCTAACTCTTGGGCACAGTCGGACGAAACAGAAGTGCTTGGCTTTTTCGGGTCAGTAGACTTCGATATTACCGATAGATTGACGGTGACCTTTGAGGGACGTCAACAAAATGACTCTCTTACAAAGGGGGGCGTTATCTCGGAGGCTGGCCTGATTAATGGATCCACCGAACTGGAATTTAAAGAGTTCCTGCCCCGGGCAATCCTTCGCTATCAGCCGTTCGATAGCACCATGCTTTACGCGAGCTATGCCGAGGGTATTGTTCCCGGTGACATCAACATAGAACTCGTGAACGCCGATGCGCAGGAGCTGGCTCAATACGTAGCAGCCTTCCCGAGCCTAGGAGTTGCATTGCCTCCCGAAGAAATTGAGAGCATTGAATTAGGCTGGAAACAAACCTTTGCAGATGGTTCAGCCTACTTTAATGCCGCTGTATATTTCTCTGAGTGGACGGGTATTAAAGGCCGATCGAGCGTAGCGGTTAANGAAACCTGCTCCTCNGCGGATGTTGCCTCTTCAGCACCGGGTTGCTCTTACAATGGTGTGGTAGGAGATCAAACGACGAAACAGCTCGAGGATGCCAACGGCGACCCCACTGGCCCGCTCAAAAATGCGCGAAACGTGCTACTCGATGGTGATGCCGACCTTTGGGGCTATGAAATTGAAATCGGAGGCCAGATTACTGAAAATTGGTCTGTCGACTTCAATTTGGCTTACGTCGATACAGAATACACCCGNTATCGCTACAACTTCGGGGAAGCTCGACTNGGCTATTCGGACATGCGCGGGAACTCTGTTCCGCGGGTGCCTGAATACACGGCCTTCGGAACGACGACCTATAACTGGAGTATTGGCGAGGACATGGGCGCATTTATCCGTCTGGACGCTAACTATTTCGGCAAAACCTTTACCGAAGAGCGCAACCTGAACTACATGGAGTCTTACACCATCTTCAATCTGCGCGGCGGTATAGAAACCGAAGCTTACAGATTAGAACTGTTCGTAACGAACCTGACTGACGAAGACGCATGGGCAAGTGGAGCCCGCTTCTCAGACACCGCTTTCCCCACCGACTTTGGCAACTTCTTTGTTGAGCAAGGGGTAAACGTGTCTCCCAACGACAAGCGCGAAGTTGGCGTAAGAGTGCAGCTGAGGTTCTAGTCGGATACGGCTAATAATTTTTAGTGTTGTGGCTTTTAGGCCGGGGTGACCCGGCCTTTTTTATGCCTGTCTATAATCNGTCACTGCTCCGATCACTCAAGTAGCGACTCGCATCAGCAAGTGCCTNCCGGTATCACACCATCACGGTTTCAGAGAGAAATTGCGGCGGCTCTAGGCAAGATGAGCACTAGTGATAGTGCTTGTACTTAGACATCTTCCCTACGCCCGCATTAAACGCATTATTGGGGTCCAACTCACGATAAAACGCAGCGTGATCAGGCTCCGCACAATATAGGTGCCCCACGTTGTGCTCTGCTGGATACTTCGCACCGATCTCATCCAGTAAGATCATCATTCGGGCTTTGACCGCCTCGGGGTCGACGCCCGCTTTGACCACAAAATCCCAATGAAATACATGACACATAAAGTGGCCGCCACGATAAGGCGCCGCACATTGATCAAGCAGATCCTCAGGCAGGAACTCATGCCATTTCGAATAATTACGCGGCAATGCCACATCGAAGGTCACCATGCCATTTGTCTCCTTGGCATGGATGAGGTTGTAACGCGCCGGTGACCCACCCGCTACCAGCCGGTGAAGTAACGCAGCATCGCCCTCTTTCGGCGTGCACTCAAAGAAAGCGCCTGCGTCNCGCTCTCGAGTCACGTCATGCAACACCTGCCTGATTTCAGCAATAGCAGTATCTGCGCCGACCACGATCAGGTGATGTTCGTAAGCCTCTCTATACTCTCGCATTCGCTTGGGTAAGTGATCTGGCCACAGTTGCGCCAATCGCTGCAGAAGGTGATCTGCACAACGGCTAGGCAGCCCTGGTATTTTTTCAAGCCAACGATCGATTGCCGCCTTGATGCTATAAAGCCTTGGCAAAAACCCTGTTCCGAGAAACTTGATAATCAGGAACATGTCCTTGCAGTAGCGGTCAGCGCCGTCGAACCAGCTCTGGTGCATGTACTCGCCCATTTCGGGAAGCTCGGGACAATCAGAGAGCAATCGCAGCCGGATTTCATTCAATTGCTCGGGATCATTNGTGCCAATGTAGAAGACCTGCTCTGCCTTGGGCTTGTCAAAAGTATCAACCCGCACGGCAAACACAGCGAGTTTTCCGGCNCTACCACTGGTTTCGTGAAGGCGGCGGCGGTCTGCGTTAAATCGCGAAGGCGTTGGCGAATCGACCTCACGCACCCGCTGAATATATTCAGGGTCTGACGCCAAGCCGCTATCCAGCGTGGCACCCTGCAGATCAAAGTGGCCCGCATCGAGGTTGCCTAGCATTTCTTCGGGGCTGTCACCCAGCTCGATCCCGAGATGATTCACCAGCTCAAGCTCACCCTGCTCAGTCAGACGCGCAAACAGCGCCAGCTCGGTGTAGGCCGGGCCTCGCTTAACCAAACTGCCCCCAGAGTTATTACAAATCCCCCCCACTACNGAGGCACCAATGCACGAAGAGCCAATCACCGAGTGTGGNTTCTTGTCATAGGGGTCCAGCATTTCCTCNAGTCGATAAAGCGTACCCCCCGCAAATACCAGCGCCTGCTGGGCATCACAAAGTGGCATGCAAGTATCGAGTTTAAGGGTGCTGATAATCACGATCTCTCGATCGTACTCATCGCCATCGGGTGTCGAGCCCCCGGTGATGCCGGTGTTGGCAGCCTGGCAGATCACAATGCAGTCCGCCGCGATGCACGCTTTCAGTACGTGCCAGAAATCGAGGAGCGAAGCAGGTTCAAAAACGACCAGGGCTGAGCCCTGACCAAAGCGAATACCGGTCGTGAAACGACGAATCTGGTGGGGCTCGCGCAGTATTCGCGTTTGAGGCGCGCTTTTGGCGACTTCGTCTATCCAGCTAGCATCCATATCGCCATACCACTGTGTCAGCTACAACGTGATGACATCGAACTGCCATCGTCCCGAATCAATACCAAAGCGCGAAGCTTACTGAATACCCCNAGCGATACCGCGGCGCAGGAGCTCATAGAAAACGGGCAAGTCCCAACTTCCGCGCTCGAGCTCCGGATACTCGTCCACCAAAGGCTGCATATCGTAAGTTGATCTGCAGTGTCCTAAGGTAAAGTANAAAACAGTACCCTTCTCATAATCGCGCAGATACATCACGGCGTGCTCTTTATCTTCCTCCCATTCGCCATCCTGGAAAGCGTCAACCTTACCTGTCCAACGAGTATGGAGNAGGACTTCACGCTCGCCGTGGTACTCAGAAAGATAGAGTTCGTCACCGCGTGTTTCGAATGCCTCGATACCCTCCATCATGGGATGCTGGGGGGCAGTGACTTCGACTTGATATGGCTCTACGGGGGGGTGAGACAGGAATTGGCTGCCCAGCACCTCCATAAAATCAGGATGATCGCGGGGCGCGCGCAGCAAAGGAGGATCGTGGCTTAACCATTCCAGCACCGAGTTCGTGGCATGCAATGCAAACCACTTACCACCATTTTCCACATACGACTTAAGCATCGCCTGCCCTGCGGCATCGGGCACCTCATCGCAGGTATAGCTAACCAGCAAATCGGCCTCACACATCGCGTCCACATCGCTGTAATCATTAGCGACTTTGACCCGTATCACGTCATGCTCCGCAAGTAGCTTCAATAACTCAAGCCGGGCGAAATCAAAATCGTGGTACTTACCCCCNACAACCAGATATACGTCTTTTCTGTTACCCGCCATCAATCGTCCTCTCTTATTCTCTCAGGGCGGTGACGTCACACGCATCCCGCCCTGCCGATGAAAAGTGTGCAGCGCACTGGCCCTCGCAGGCCCGTGCGCTCTGATAGTTCACTCCGCCTGGGCTGCGGCCATCGCGGCCATCACTGACTCTTCAATTTCCGAGGGTAATGGGTTGCGTCGNAGCGTCAAGCCACCGTTCACCTGCAAGTTCTGACCCGTCATATAGCACTCGTCGCTCCCCAAGAAGACTGCTGCGGCAGCGATATCTTCAGACGTATTGAGTCGGCCTAGCGGATAATTCTTCAGGAACGACTCCAACAGCCCCGGCGTTTCGAGGTGCGGCGCCGCCATCGGTGAAGCNGTCAGCCCCGGAGAGATCGAATTCACCCGAATACCCTTCGCGCCATACTCGTCTGCCACCCCTCTTACCACGTGATCAATGCCCGCCTTGGTGCCGATATACGCATGGTGATTGCCCACCAAAATGGTCGCGGTCGCGGAGGAGATCTGAATAATCGACGAGGGGTCATTCATGACGCCGACCAGTACCTGCATCCACTGATACGGACCCTTAAACTGCAGGTCCATCATCATGTTCAGATCTTCTTCGCTGGTTTCTTCAAATTGCGTTAGCAGCCCCAAGCCCGTTGCATTAACGGCGATATCGATCTTGCCATGGGCATCCATAATGGCCTGAATAGATGACTTGATATCCTCCATCTTGGTGATGTCACAGGTCACGGCCATGCCACCAATTTCCCCGGCAAGCCACTCGAGCTCGTCGGCGTGCCGACCGCCCACTGCCACCGTAGCGCCCTCTTCGGCGAAGCGCTGCGCAATCACCTGACCCATGTTGCCGCGCCCAGCCGCACCCAGCACATACGCTACTTTGCCTGCTAATCGTCCCATGGTGGATTCCCGTTTATTGTTAAGTTAGGACTGCGGATAGTACTAAACTCGCGGCCGTTGGGGGGATTTTCTGCGGCTATACGGGGTCGGAAGCCACGGCAATAGCGCCGTTGCGTGACCGCGGTCTATTGTGGTCTGGGGCGCGAAGCCGCGCTATGGTGAAACGATGAGCGAGCTACCCATTCTGTATTCTTTCCGACGTTGTCCCTACGCCATGCGCGCGAGGA
>NYTG01000055.1 GCA_002683395.1 Halieaceae bacterium
GCTGCGGCACATCAAGGTGAAGGCGACGGTGTTTGCGGGGGATCCCTACCCCACCCCGTAATCAGCCGTACTGCTTGTCGGCCACAAAGGGGTTGCTGATGCGCTCCTGGCCAAAGGTCGAGTCCGGTCCGTGCCCCGGTACGAAGCGAATATCGTCACCGATCGGGAAGAGCTTCTCGCGAATCGAATGAATCAACTGCTCGTGATTCCCCATGGGGAAATCGGTGCGGCCGATCGATCCGGCGAAGATCACGTCGCCCACCCAGGCAAGCTGGGTCTCCCGGTGCAAAAACACGACGTGGCCCGGTGTATGTCCCGGGCAGTGAATCACCTCAAGGTTCTGTTCACCAACGGTAACGGTGTCCCCATCCTCCAACCAACGGTCGGGTATAAAAGGTTCAGCGCGCGGGAACCCCGCCATCTCACACCACTCGGGGAGCTTGTCGATCCAGAAACTGTCGCCCCGCTCCGGGCCTTCCATGGGCACCATCAGTTTTTGACGCAGCACATCGGCGGCGGCGCAGTGATCCATGTGTCCATGGGTAAGAAGAATTTTCTCCACTGTCGCCTCCATCTGCGTGATGGCCGCCTCGATACGCTCAATGTCACCGCCCGGGTCGACGACCGCNGCNANNCCNGTGGCCTNNCACTGNANGATTGANCAGTTCTGNTGNTANNGNGTNACNGGNACNACCTGCACTTTNAAGCTCATGCNGNNGCTCCTGTNGTNTGGGGTTCTCCCGNCNNNGCATCNCNGTCNTGATCNGCGNTGGGATCNANATANATANNGTGATTCAAGCTGGCNTTCCTGATGCGCNACGATNGTGGCCACNGTNGCNTCNCCNGTCACATTNACCATGGTGCGCACCATGTCGAGGAAACGATCCACGCCAATAATCAGCGCCACGCCCTCCACCGGCAGCCCCGCCTGCTGCAAAACCAGGGCCAGGGTAATCAAACCCACACCCGGTACGGCCGCGGTGCCGATCGAAGCCAGCGTAGCGGTCAACACCACCATTAATATTTGCCCGGCGGAGAGATCAATGCCATAGACCTGAGCAATAAAAACGGTCGCCACTCCCTGCATGATAGCCGTGCCATCCATGTTGATCGTTGCGCCCAGCGGCACCGAGAAGCCCGCCACACTTTTGCTGACCCCGAGTCGTTTTTCCACCACCCGCAGGGTAATCGGCAGCGTGGCGCCAGAAGATGCGGTAGAGAAAGCGAACGCCCACACGCGGCGCATTTTCTGCAACAAAATCCGGGGGCTCAAACCGGTGAGTGTCTTCAAAAGGCTGGTGTACACCACCAAACCATGAAATAGGAGCACCCCAAGCAGGGTAAAGAAATACGCCGCCAGATCGATGATGGTGCCAAANCCCATGGTGGCGAAGAGCTTGGTCAACAGCGCAAAGACCCCGTAAGGCGCGAGCTCGATCAAGATCCCCACCATTTTCATGACAATCACTTCCATGTCGCGGAACCAGCCGGCGATCCGCTCTCCCGCCTCACCCGCGCGGGTGAGCGCGAACCCCACCAGTAGCGCAAAGACAATGACCTGCAGCATCTGGCCCTCAGCCATGGCCTTGAACGGATTACTCGGGAAAATATTGACCAGCGTATCGGTCAGCGGCGGCGGCGGTTTGGCCTCAAANGCTGCCGATGTCATGGCCTCAACACCCTTGCCAGGGCCTATCAGGAGCGCTGCCGTTAAGCCAAGCGATACCGCCACGCAGGTCGTAAACAAGTACAGGCCAACGGTTCTACCCGCGATCGAACCCATCCGGCTGCCTGCACCCAGCGAGCTCATGCCACAAATCAGTGAGACCATGACCAGAGGTACAACCAGCAGCTTCAAGGAGGCGATAAAGATCCGCCCCACCACGTCAAACAGGCCGAGAATTAATCCGTCCTCGATAAAAGCGAACAGCCCAGAGTCCGGGTCAACGGCACCCATTAGCCAATCAAGCAAGGAGCCCAGGGCAATCCCCGCCAGCATGGCAAGCAGAATACGATTGGTGAGAGACATGCTATTCCTCGCAGGTTTCAGGATGCCAGCCCGTCACGGTGACATCCGCACAGGCATTNCAGGGCGAAGCGTAGTCGGCCACCTCTCCGCTGCTGCGCCGGGCGCAAACGGGATCGTAGATCATGGTGCAAACGTTCGGTCGTTCCGCTTCGCAGGCCTGCCAACCGTCACCCCCGGGGGCGCCAGCGTCGCGATGGGGCGCCAACGCATTGCACCCCGTCATCTGTGATGACAGAACGAGCAGGATGAAGAAAAAAGAAGGGTTCCAACGCATCGCGCTATTGTAGGGAATCATCCGGCTAATGCACCCAAAAAGGTGGGGTTACGTGCGTGCATCCCGCCGCGCTATCAACGCCTCAATACGCGCNGTCAGTGCCGATGAGTCCTGTATTATCGTGAGCGGCTCGCACGCTCGCGCCAGCCGTTCAGCTCCCTGCGGCGTCATAGGCGGTACCTGTGCCGCAATGCCCTCCATGTCAGCCAGTTTTCCCCAGCAGTTCAGTGCAATATCGCAGCCTGCCTCGAGCACGGCTCGGGCACGACTCGGTATGTCGCCCGAAAGGGCTTTCATGTCGAGATCGTCGCTGATCAACAGGCCATCGAAACCGATACCCTCGCGAATCTGTTCCTTGATCACGCGAGGCGAGACACTGGCGCAATGCTCGCCATCCCAGGCTTCGTAGATCACGTGCGCCGTCATCGCCATGGTTGCATCAGCTAACTGGTTGAACGGTGCGCAATCCGTTGCTAATTGATTTCTGTCGACCGATACCCGCGGCAAGGTTTCATGGGAATCCCCTCGCGCTCGACCGTGTCCCGGAATATGTTTGATCACCCCACCCACGCCCGCCAGCTGCAGGCCTTCCAGACACGCGCGACCCATCTTGGAAACAAGTTCAGCTGCGTCACCAAAAGCGCGGTCGCCGATAATATCGTGAGCGTCGGGCTGGGGGACATCCAGTACGGGCGCGCACGTCACCGTAATACCCACCGACGCGAGTTCCAGGCCGAGCGCCTCATAATTACAGCGCACCCGTTCCACGGCGCGCGCCACATCGCCGGCTGACCCTGTCGCGGCCGAGCCGGTTAGCGCGGCTGCAGCGGGCCAGGACCGCCAATGAGGCGGTGCAAGCCGTGCAATGCGCCCGCCCTCCTGATCAATCAAAATGGGTAAAGCCGCCCGGCCCGAGAGTTCGCGCAATGCATCGGTCAGGGCTCGCAGTTGAACGGGGTGCTCGATGTTNCGGGCAAACAGAATAAANCCGGCCGGATTGACCTGCTTGAAAAACGTGCNNTCATCCGATGTCAGTACCGGGCCCGACAGGCCAAAGATGACGGGTAGCATCAGTCTGTCTCAGACAATTCGCGGGGAAATAAACGGTATACCAGCTCGCNCGTTCCCTCGGCATGGCGAACCTGGGACCAGTCGTCGATACTGAGCAGTAGTTCGACCCATCCCGCGGTCGGCAGATTATCCAAAGTGCCCGCACTCACGAAATAATTGATGAGTTCAGTCAGCGCTGGGTTNTGGCCAATTAATGCAAGGCGCTCCGCCCCGGCAGGTTGCCGGGCGATCCAGTCCAAGACTTCACGATAATCGAACGTGTAAAGCGCGGGCGTGGTCACGCCGTGCGTCTTTTTTAAACCACTCCAGTTTTTTTGGATCCCGCGAAATGTCCGTTGCGCTCGCTCAGCGGGGCTCACATAGAAAGTCATGGGCACCAGACGGGCGCCCAGTGTCGCGCCCATCCTNGGCGCATCGCGTCGCCCGCGCGAATTAAGCGGCCGCTCAATATCAGCAAGGGAGGCGTCTTCCCAGCTCGATTTTGCGTGTCGCATCAAATAGAGACTTTTCACTGGCCGTGCCCTCGTCAGACAGCTGCTACCCTGCGTATGGAGTCACCAAAGTGGTCGCCGCATTCCCTTTACATCGNCATTTAAAAACGTCGCGTCTGGTTCAGCCAGAGCTGAGTCAGGCGCCATCAACGAGTAGGTGATATTTCTTTTTACCAAAGCGAACCAGAAAAAAGCGATTATGCAAGGCGTGCTCCGAGGCGAGGGCTGTGTCGCAGGATGCCGTGGGCCCGCCGGNTACCGGGAGCCCGTTAACCAAAACAGCCTCGCGCGCCAGAGCATCTTTAACCTGCTTGCCTGAGGCCACACCCACCTGGGCCAGTAATTGGGTCAGGGTAGGGGGGCATTCGCTGCGATGAATCGTGTCAGTGGGTAATCCATCTAGGGCCAGCTGCTCCAGGTCAGCCTCTGCCAGGGTACTGGGGTCACCGGAAAAGAGCGCCTCGGTGATGCGCTCAGCAGCACTGAGTCCCTCATCACCATGGACGAGCCGAGTCACTTCCTTCGCCAAAATACGCTGCGCTTCGGGCCGACCCGAGCGTTCGGCATCAGCCTGCTCAACCGCGACAATGTCTTCGATTGGAAGAAAGGTGAAATAGCGCAGAAACCGGTAGGCGTCCGCGTCCGCCGTGCCAAGCCAAAACTGATAGAAAGCGTAGGGGGAGGTTCTGTGCGCGTCGAGCCAGATCGTACCGGATTCGGTCTTGCCAAACTTGGTACCGTCAGCCTTTGTGACCAAGGGCAGGGTCAAGCCGAAGACCTGTGCGCCATGCAGCCGCCGGGTCAGATCGATCCCGCCGGTGATATTGCCCCACTGGTCAGAACCCCCAATCTGCAATCCGCAGCCGTGCAACCGATAGAGCTCGGAAAAATCGAAAGACTGCAGGATCATATAAGTAAACTCGGTAAAGCTGATGCCCGCACCCTCGCGATCCAGTCTCTGGCGCACCGACTCCTTACCGATCATGTTGTTCACAGAAAAATGTTTGCCCACATCGCGAAGAAAATCGAGCGCTGTTAGATCGGCGGTCCAGTCGAGATTATTGACCACCCGCGCCGGGTGATCCCCCTCGAAATCAATAAACTGGCTCACCTGTTCGCGAATTTTTGCTACCCAGTCTGCGACCACTTCGGGAGTGTTGAGCTGCCGCTCGGCCGTCTTGAAGCTGGGGTCGCCAATTAATCCGGTGGCGCCACCCACCAGCGCAATGGGCCGGTGTCCAGCCTCCTGAAAGCGCCGCAGCACCAAAAGGGGAACCAATGAACCAATGTGGAGGCTATCGGCTGTCGGATCAAAACCACAATAGAGGGTGCGAGGCTCAGCAGAGAGCCATTCGTCGAGCACATCCTCCCCCGCAATCTGAAAAATCAGGTCGCGTTCACGAAGGTCGGCTAATAATTCGCTGGGCATGGTTAACTGTGTGCTCTCTGGTAAATCGGCATCAAAAGNCTGCCCGTCGGGGGCATGGCGCGAGTATCCCACAAACCAGCGGTCATGGGCTCGGGAGCAATGCCATAGCAATCTGCGCCGCGCGGTATCCGAACGCCTTGCTCTGCCGTATATAATGCCGACCAGACAAGCGCAAAGACGAGACACCATGCCTCGTAAACCCGCCCCCCGTGGGGCCACATCGCTGACACAATCCGAGACGCCGCTCCACCGTCGACCGCTACTATGGCTGGCGACCGTCGGCGCATTACTGTTGGTCATGGGGTTGTCATTGTCAGGTCCCGGGGACGGCCGCGAGCCAGCCACTGCCGGGGACAGTCGTGTCACCGCTATCGAAAAACCGCTTGTTGCCGAGCTTGAGCCGGCCGTGCCCCCAGAGCCCGTCGTTGAGGCACCGGCTGAGCCGCCCTGGCGTGATTTTGCCGTGCAGGACGGCGACAACCTGAGCCTGATTTTTAACCGCGCGGGTTTTACCGACACCGATCTCTACCGCGTAGCACGCGCCAACGACGACCGGTCTTTGAAACGTATTTACCCAGGCGAAACCATTAGCTTTCAGTCGAATGNCGAGGGCGACCTGCTGACGCTGCGGCACATTCAGTCACCNTTATTAACGACCCTGTATTCCCTGAAAGGGGATGTCTACGTTGCCACCGATCTGGCGAAGCAGCCTGATCGCGTTGCTCGCGATATCTCAATGACTATCGACAGTTCGCTGTTTATTGCCGGAACACAGGCCGGTCTAAGCGATGCCATGATCATGGAGCTGGCGGGTATCTTTGGCGGCGTGATCGACTTCGTGCTCGACCCACGTACCGGAGACACCATCCACGTGCTTTACGAGGAGCTGATGCTCGACGGCGCACGCTTTGACGATGGCCCGATTCTCGCAGCCAGCTTTACCAACCGCGGAGAAACCTTTGAGGCCTACCGCTACACCGATGTCGAGGGTGATACCAGCTACTACAACCAGAGAGGCGTNAGTATGCGCAAAGCTTTTTTACTCGCTCCCCTGGATTTCACGCGCGTCAGCTCTAACTTTAATCCGAATCGGTTGCACCCCATCTACAAGACCCAGCGACCGCACCGGGGCACCGACTACGCTGCACCGCGGGGTACCCCCGTTTATGCAGCCGGCGATGGACGTGTCATTGAAGCGGGCTACACCCGGGCTAATGGCAACTATGCGTTTATCCAGCATGGCGAGCAGTTCGAGACGCACTACCTGCACCTGCATCGCCTAAAGGTGAAAAAAGGTGTCCGGGTGACCCAGGGTGATGTCATCGGCACTGTGGGCTCAACCGGCGCTGCTACCGGGCCCCACCTTCACTACGAATTTCTGGTCAACGGCGTGCACCGCAATCCGCGCACCGTCCACAAAATGCTGCCGAAAGCGAGATCGCTGCCCGAAGACGAGCTCCCGCGCTACCGCGCCTCGATCCGCCAACCGACCCAGCAACTCGCCAGCCTCCGCAGTGCACAGCAGCTGGCATCGGTAGAGTGAGTCACACCCATTTTATCGGCTTGATGTCGGGCACCAGCGCCGACGGCATTGACGCGGTGCTCATCTCGAGTGACGGCAATCAGGACACGCTGCTCCAGAGCCATCACCGTCCGATGCCCGTCTCTCTCCGCAAGGAAATCCTCGCCTTCCGCGAGTCCGGGCAGGATGAACTGCATCGATTGGCAACCCTAGACCGATATCTGGCAGACGAGTACGCGGCCGCGGTAGAGGTGCTGCTGTCCTCGGCGTCTCTGGATAGCGATGCCATTACAGCGATCGGTAGTCACGGCCAAACGCTCCGCCACCAACCGCAGGGCGAGGCACCCTATACCTTGCAAATAGGGGACCCCAGCCGGCTCGCCGAACTCACAGGAATCACCGTGGTCGCCGATTTCCGGCGCCGTGATATGGCTGCGGGCGGACAGGGCGCCCCACTGGTACCCGCGTTTCATCAAGCGCAATTGGTGCGTCAGGGTGTGGCAAGTGGCATCGCTAATATCGGCGGTATCGCCAATGTCACGCTAGTATCGGCGGAGGGGCAGGTGCAAGGATGGGACACCGGCCCCGGTAATACGTTAATGGACAGTTGGGTCGCACAACACCAACACACCCCTTTTGATCAAGACGGTGCGTGGGCGTCGACGGGCACGGTGATCGAACCACTGCTTCGGGGTTTCATGACTGACCCTTATTTTTCTCAACCCCCGCCGAAAAGTACCGGTCCCGAATATTTTCATCTCGGCTGGCTGGATACGCACTTGACCGGTGAAGAGAGGCCCGCAGACGTGCAGAGAACCCTGGCGGAACTGACGGTGGAAAGCCTCGCCCGAGTGCTGGAATCGCAAAACCTCGACGTCGTCAGAATATGCGGTGGCGGTGCGCGGAATCCGCTGGTGCTCAGTCGCCTGACAGCGCGCTTGGAGGCATTGGACGTGACGACTACCGACGCAGTGGGCGTGGATCCGGAGTGGGTCGAAGCCTGGGCCTTTGCCTGGCTCGCCAAGCAGACGCTCGCTGGATTGCCAGGCAATGTGCCAGCGGTGACGGGTGCATTGGGTGCTCGGGTTCTGGGGGGTATTTACCCCGCCGGAAACTAGATAGAGAAGGAAGCGCCGCAGCCGCAGGTCGTGGTGGCGTTAGGGTTATTCACGACAAAGCGCGACCCTTCAAGCCCTTCAGAATAGTCCACTTCACTGCCCACCAAATATTGGTAACTCATGGCATCGATCAGCGCCGTCACGCCATCGCGCTCCACCACCATATCGTCTTCGCTGACGGCTTCATCAAAAGAAAATCCGTACTGAAAGCCTGAACAACCGCCGCCGGTGATATACACGCGCAGCTTGAGGCTGGGATTGCCCTCGTCTTCTACCAACGCACGCACCTTACTCACCGCGTTTGCGGAAAGACGGATTTCGCTGGGGTCAAAGGCTTCAACCACGCTCATAAAAGATCTCGCATACCCTTGGGGGCACTGTGCTCACTGTGGTGACAAGTGTACCGGAAATCCCCCGCAGACAGAGGGTGCCGCTGAAGATTTCCGAAGATGAGCCGCGTAAGTGCCGCTCAGCTGGTCGGACTGGTCTCGGAGACCTTGGCCTCTCGCTTTGCGGCGAGATCATCCGCCACATTGCTGGAGTGGCGCAGCCCGCCATTGACCTTAGCGCCCACAGACATCTCGATAAGGTTGTAATACACGTCACCGTCAATCTGCGCCTGCTCCGCAAGGACCAATCGTTCACTGGTGTGAATATCGCCCTCGACTGTGCCGTTAATCGTTGCATGAGGCACTTTGATTTCGCCCGCAACGCGGCCACCCGACACGACGCGCAACACGGCGTCGCCCGACCCGGCCTGAATAGTGCCCACTACGGTCCCCTCGACATCGAGCTGCCCGGTAAAGGTAATGTCTCCCTTGACGGTAGTTTCCGATGAGATCAGGGTGGTGCCGCCTGAAGATGCGCCGGTCGACATAGTTTCTCTCCGATTACGCATAATGTATCTCCTCACTCTCGTTCACTCTTTTTCTATTTTACGGCTGTAGTGCAAGGCTGGTACTCACCAGATCCTGCCAGCGATCGCTGCGCTGAACCGTTTTACGAACCGGCCCGGTCAGCGTGACAACCGACTCAATCGTCTCCGGCACAAATGCCTCAGGAAGAGAAATCACCACCTGAATCTGCTGTAAGTAACGGAATCGTATTGGGAATACACTAGATTCAGCTGCGCTGTCAACTTTGCTGACTGACATGAGTGTGGGTTCACCCAGCCCCTGACCCCCAATACGCAGGCCCAATTGGCCACGATAGACGCTCTCGCCACCCTCTCCGCGATGGATCACCATGGTGAACCGCCAACGCCGGGCCTCGCCCGTAAACACTAATTCCGGGTCACGCAGCACCACCGAGGTATCGCCCTCTTCCGGCGCCAGCACACCGCGGTAAAACGCCAGCATATCCTCCAGCGCAGCGATGTCTGCCGCCTGATCGGTCAGATGATTGCGAAGCTCATTGAGCGTTTGCTGGTCCGCCTCAGCCTGCAGCAATAGCTGGCTGATCTGGTCTTTCAGTAGCGCTCCCCGGTCATCTAAAACGGCCGGGGGCGCTGCCCTATTCAGCCCCCACCAGACGCCGGCCGCGCCGCAAGCACTCATCGCCAGCAACAACGACAGCGCGCGCCATCGCCAGGCGTGGGGGTGGACGCGTTTCACCACCGTGCGGTGTTGGTGGCGGCTCATGAGGTGATCGGGCCAATCATTCAGGGTGCGAGGGCAATTCCCTCGAGGCCCGCCATTTCAGGCTGGTCCAGCATCAGGTTCATGGCCTGCACGGCCTGCCCCGCAGCACCTTTCACCAGGTTATCGATCACCGACATCACCACGACGGTGTCGCGACCCTGCGGCTGCGCCACTGCGAGCTGGCAGATATTGGCCCCGCGCACGTTCCGCGTGGCGGGGAATGCGCCCGCGGGTAGCACCGCGACGGAGGGCTCATGGGCGAATCTTTTCTCAAATAGCGCCTGCAAATCGGCGCCCTTGGTATTCAATTGGGCAAACAGCGTCGCGTGGATGCCACGGCTCATGGGCACCAGGTGGGGAACAAAGGTCAGTTGTACCGGTTGCGCCGCCATGCCCGACAGCCCTTGCTCCATTTCAGGCAGGTGACGGTGACCCGCAACGCCGTATGCCGCCAAACTCTCTCCTGCCTCGGTCAGCAGACTGCCCAGCTTGGCCTGACGGCCCGCGCCACTGACACCGGAACCACAAGAGGCAATCAGTTGTGTGGTGTCGATGATCCCTGCCTCAAGAAGCGGCAGGAACCCCAGCTGCACCGCGGTCGGATAACAGCCCGGACAGGCCACCAGACGCGCAGCGCGAATCGCCTCGCGATGCGTTTCGGGTAAACCATATACCGCCTCTGCACAAAGCGCCGGTGAACGATGGGTCTCGCCATACCACTGCTCCCAAACGCCAACATCCTTCAGGCGAAAGTCGGCGGAGAGATCTACCACGCGGATGCCCTGATCCAAGAGCGTGGGCACCTCCCGCATGGCCACATTATGGGGCGTAGCAAAGAAGACCACGTCGCAGGATGAATAATCCGCCTGAGCAGGGTCTGTAAACGCAAGCTCGCAGGTGCCCAAGAGGCTGGGAAACAGATCATCCAGACGACGGCCTGCCTCACTCCGCGAAGTGATGACCGATACCGTCACGTCCGGATGGCAAAGCAACAGCCGCAATAGCTCCACGCCTGTATATCCGGTTCCGCCGACCACTCCGACCCTGATCATTTTCACGCCTGCTTCTGTTAGTGTTGCGGGGCGCGTACTGTCTCACGATCGATCGCGCAGTGTCATGACCGGGCGGGCTTTTTACCAAAGCACAAAAGGACAGTCGCATGCTGTGGATACAGGGTTTTCACGTCATTTTTGTCGTCTGCTGGTTCGCGGGGATTTTTTATCTGCCGCGTATTCTCGTGTACTACGCGCAGAGCAATGACCGTGATACCAAGGCCGTGCTCGCGGTGATGGCACGCAAGCTTTACCGCTTCGTAACCCCGTTTATGCTGCTCGCTATCGCGCTGGGGTTATGGAGACTGACCTTTCAGTGGGAGTACTACCTGTCGTCGGGATGGATGATTGCTAAACTATTGGGGGTTGTGTGTCTGGTGGCGTACCACATCCAAACGGGCATCTATGTGGGCCGCGTTTGCCGTGGCGAAGACGACCGGACCCACGTGTTTTATCGGGTCTTCAATGAAGTGCCCGTTCTGTTCCTGTTTGCGATCGTATTGTTGGTCTATCTCCGCCCCGCGCTGGGACTCTGAAGCCAGTGGGGTGCGCGGAATCGCAGGGCCTGCGATAATCGGCGCAAACAAAAGTAAATTGGTCAATCATGAGTCGATCTGAAGCGCTCTTTGAGCGCGCCCAACACACCATTCCCGGTGGCGTGAATTCCCCCGTGCGGGCGTTCAAAGCCGTGGGTGGCACGCCCCGTTTTATGGAACGCGCCGACGGCGCCTATCTGTTCGACGCCGATGGCAAGCGCTACATCGATTACGTGCTCTCCTGGGGCCCGATGATTATGGGCCACAACCACCCGCGGGTGCGCGAAGCGGTGGTGGAAGCGGCCCAGAGCGGGCTCAGCTTCGGCTGCCCGACCGAGATTGAAATCGAACTCGCCGAAACCATCAGCCAGCTGGTTCCCAGCATGTCATTGGTCCGCATGACCAGCTCGGGTACCGAAGCCACCATGAGCGCGATCCGGCTAGCGCGGGGCTTTACCGGTCGGGATAAAATCATCAAATTCGAAGGCTGCTATCACGGGCACTCCGATTCGCTGTTGATCAAGGCTGGCTCGGGGGCCCTCACATTCGGCGTACCGAGTTCTCCCGGCGTACCCGAGGTGCTCGCCCAACATACCGTTACCCTGCCGTTCAACGATCTCGAGGCACTCGAGGCCGCGATGGACGAACTGGGAGATCAGGTGGCTTGCATCATCACCGAACCGGTGGCCGGCAACATGAACTGTATTCCGTCGGTGGACGGCTTCCTCGAGGGCATGCGCGAGCTCTGCACCCGCCACGGCGCCGTTTTGATCTTTGATGAGGTCATGACCGGCTTTCGCTTTGGCACCGGTGGCGTTCAGGGCTTTGTGGGCGTCACCCCCGATCTGACCTGTCTAGGCAAGGTGATTGGTGGCGGCATGCCGGTGGGCGCCTTCGGTGGACGCCGTGACATCATGGAACACATCTCGCCGCTCGGGCCGGTCTATCAGGCAGGCACTCTTTCTGGCAATCCGGTCGCGATGGCTGCGGGGCTGGCGACCATGTCGATCATCAGTGAACCGGGTTTTTACGACGCGCTGTTCCAACACACCGGCGATCTGTGTGCGGGCATGCGCGAGGCCGCCGCAAGCGCAGGGGTACCGTTTACAACGAATCATCTGGGGTCCATGTTCGGCGGCTTCTTTACCGAAGAGGCGTCAGTGACTCAGTACCATCAGGTGATTAACTCCAACGTATCGGCCTTTAACCAGTTCTTCCACCTGATGCTCGACAGTGGCGTCTATCTGGCACCAGCCTCCTTTGAGGCAGGCTTTATGTCTGCTGCTCATACCGATGAGGATATTGCCGCCACAGTGGAAGCAGCTCGCGCCGCCTTTGCGGCGCTCTAAGGCACGGGAGTATCGATGATGAGCGGACGCGGACCCTTTCCCCAGACCCGGATGCGCCGGCTACGCGCTAGCGCTTTCGCCCGAGATATGGTGCGCGAGAGCACGCTGAGTCCGGCGGATTTCATCTACCCGGTTTTTGTTCTCGAGGGCTCCGGGCAGCGAGAGGCTGTGCCCTCAATGCCCGGCGTTGAAAGGTTAAGTATCGACCTGCTGGTGGCGCTCGCCAAAGAGGCGCACGAACTGGGTATCCCGGCGCTTGCGCTGTTCCCGGTGATAGGACAAGACAGCAAGTCACTCCTTGCCGAGGCTGCCTACCACGCTGATGGACTGGTGCAACGGGCGGTCGCTGAGCTGAAGTCAGCGATTCCCGAGATGGGCGTCATCACCGATGTGGCCTTGGACCCCTACACCACCCATGGACAGGACGGCATTATTAACGAGGCCGGTTATGTCTTGAACGACGTTACCAGCGAAACGCTGGTCAAACAGGCGCTCAGTCATGCTGCTGCGGGTGCCGATATTGTGGCGCCTTCGGACATGATGGACGGGCGGATCGGTGCAATTCGCGCCGCACTCGAAGCCGACGGCCATTTGAATACCCTGATTCTGTCCTACGCGGCTAAATATGCATCAAGCTATTACGGGCCTTTCCGAGATGCAGTGGGGTCTGCCAGCAATATTAAAGGCGGAGACAAAAAGACTTATCAGATGGACCCCGGTAACAGTGACGAGGCCCTTCATGAGGTAGCGCTGGATCTTCAGGAAGGCGCCGATATGGTCATGGTCAAGCCGGGTATGCCCTACCTCGACATTGTCCGCCGCGTCAAAGCGGAACTGCAGGTGCCGACCTTCGCGTATCAGGTGAGCGGCGAATACGCGATGCATCAAGCGGCCTTCGCACAAGACTGGCTCAATCGCGATGCGGTCATGCTCGAATCGCTGCTGTGCTTCAGGCGCGCAGGTGCCGACGGGATCCTCACTTACTTCGCGATGGATGCGGCGCGGCTCCTCAACGGATAAGTCTGCCGTGCGGCAGGCTGCCATCACTGCGGTGTGCGCCCTGATATGGGGTGCACTCTCACCCACCCTGCTCGCACAACCTGAGGCCATGGGCGCAGACTGTGGCTGCCTCTGGGGGGGTAGTTTTTCTGAGGTGGCACCGGCCACTGATCTGATCGTGATCGGTGAAGTGCGCTCGATCAAAGGAAACGCCGTTGATTTGGTGCCCGAGCAGGTTTTAAAGGGCGCTTTCTGGCTGGATACCCTGCGCGTCTGGATGCAGACCCGAGATTACTGCCGACCGCCCGCCAGCCATTTTCCTGCGGGCAGTCGCTGGATCATGGCGCTATCGGAAATTCGAAAGGTGCCCGAGGACGGTTTTAATCCCTCGACGCCCAACCAGAGCTTTGGTCGACCCTTCGACTATACGCTCTCAAGTTGCGGCGGCTACTGGCTGAGGGTCCAGGGCAAAACCGCAACCGGCAATCTGGTGCCCGGTATGCCGCGCTTCTATCACGAACCGGATATGTCACCCGTTTTGGTGGACCTGGTGGAAGGGTATATCAAAGGCACGGTATCAAGTGATGTGCTCACAGAAGCCAGCCGCGAGCGCCCTGAAGCAGTGAACGAACTGATTTTGGATACCCGCACTTTTCTGCGGGGCCAGGCCGACTGGCTACCCGATGATGCGAGTGTTGAACCTGCCGAAGAGGCTGTGGTCGCCCCCTGATTCCCTGCCCGACCGGCCTTCATGAGTGCTAAGGCGCGAGCAACCCCGTCATTTCATCGATCATCATCAAAGACAGACCCCAGATGCGATAGCTATCATACAAATAAGAATCGGTTTCCATCTTCTTTCCTTTCCAATCCCATTCGAGGGGCTCGCGGTTGGCATCATTCATCAGAAAATGCAGCGGCACCCAGACGACATCGTCGACTTCATAGTTGGGGGTCAGCGCCGGCAGTTCGCTTACCTGAAAAATAAACGGTGTGACCAGCATCTCCGGACGGTCTTTTCGCCAACCGGTATTCACATCTGATAGCTCACCAAGCGGCGTGCCCCACTGCGAGAGATCGACTCCGATCTCTTCCCGGGTTTCCCGCAGGGCGCAGGAAAAATTGGAGGCGTCTTCGGGGTCCCGACGCCCACCGGGAAAGCCCATATGCCCGGACCAGGGATCACCTTCTCGGGTGGCCCGTCGAATCATCAGCATCTCGGTAGCGTCGCTGCCCTCACGCACCATAATCGCCACCGCCGCGCGGCCCGCACGCGGCTCAAACTCTGCCTCTTGTTTGGCGAAGTCTTGCAGCCGGATTTCAAGTTTTAGCGTGAGATCTCGCATAGCTGTCCTTGACGCAATGGCCACTAGCCACCAAATAGGCGCGCGTTAAATGAGTTTTAACGGGTGAGCCGATCGCAAGCTCATCATAGTCGTTTATACCGGGTGCAGCGCTATTGGATCTACCTCGGGCCGCCACTTGTGCAAGGCTTCCGGTATGATGGGGATCCCCATACGGTAACAGGAAGACGTCCGTGAAACCCTACGCGGCTTATGCCATTGGCGCAGCGCTGGTCGATACCGAAATACAGGTCACCGAGGCAGAACTTGGGGCCATGAAGGTCGAAAAAGGCATGATGACCCTGGTCGATCAGGCCCGTCAGACTGACATCCTGGCGCAACTGCCCGATCACCCAATTCGGGCAAGCCACACCTCGGGAGGCAGTGCGGGTAACAGCATGATTGCTGCCGCCCTCATGGGCGCACCCACCTATATGAGCTGCAAAGTCGCGCAGGATACGGATGGGGATATTTACCTCGCCGACCTCGAGCAGTCCGGAGTGGCACACGGCTTAAACGAACAGCGTAAAGAAGGCGTGACCGGCAAGTGCATTGTGCTGATTACGCCTGACGCTGAACGGTCACTGAACACGCATCTTGGTATTTCAGAAACGCTGTCTAGTGACGAAGTGGACGAAGCGGCTATTCGAGACTCCGAGTGGGTGTATCTCGAGGGATATCTCGTGACCTCCCCCACCGGCCACGCCGCCGCGCTGAAGACCAAGGCGCTCGCTGATCAGTATGGTGTGCGTACCGCCGTCAGCTTTTCGGACCCCGGTATGGTCAAGTTCTTTCGCGACAACATGGCGGCCATGGTCGAAGGTGGCGTCGAGATGGTGTTCTGTAATGAGGCAGAAGCGCTCGAGTGGGGACAGTGCGAGGCTTTGGACGACGCCATCACCGCTATCAAACAGGTGGCGCGACGGTTTGTCATTACCCTCGGAGCAGAAGGTGCCGTGACATGGGACGGCAACCGCCTGCATCGCGTGTCGGCGACGCCTGTTGAGGCGCTAAATACCAATGGCGCCGGCGATATGTTCGCAGGCGCTTTCCTCTACGCGGTGTCTCGAGGTGAGAGCGATCTGCGCGCAACGGAATTTGCCACCCTCGCAGCGGGGGAAGTAGTAAAATACTTCGGACCACGGCTGAATCGGGACGCCTGTCTCGGCTTGCGCCGTCAATTTTTTGGTGACTGAGCCGTCAGCACCCCTACAGGAACAGACAGCAGCTCATGAGCGATAAAGAGATCAAACCGGTCATCAAGACAGACCCGCTATACCAGATGCTGCGTCAGGAAGACGTGGATAACTTCAATGCCAGCCGGGATTCACTCGATACGGCTGAGCTCACGGGTGGTGACTATCGGGGTCGCGATCTCCGCAGGATGAACGCCCGTGGCCTGGATTTCTCCAATGCCTACTTTCGCAATTGCGATCTCAGCGGCATCGATTTTCGGGAGACCAACTTAAAAGGCGCCAGTTTGATGGATGCCAAGGTCTCGGGGGTCTATTTTCCAGAAGCACTCAGCGCCGATGAGATCCGCCTCTCTCTCGAGCATGGCACTCGTCTTCGCTACCACCAGGACTGATTGGCTATGACTGGCAGGGACGCCATCCTAGAATCCGCGAGTCGTTGGGTCTTCGCCTGTCTGGCTGTGGTCACCCTGACGCTCCCGCTGCTGATCACTAGTCCCCCAGGGCATGCTCAGAACAGCCTCGCTCAGGCGTTGCAACAGCAGAGCGAGTTTCTTCCTGTCCGCGAGGCCTATCAGCTAGACGGCGCCGTAACGGCGCAGGGTAATCTGCGCCTCTACTGGCAAATCGCAGAGGGCTACTACCTTTATCAGCACGCATTCAAAGTCAGCGGTGACACACCCACGATATCTGAAGGCTTATCTATCGCGTTCCCGCCGGCAATCGACAAGACCGACGAGTTTTTTGGTGAAGTGTCGGTTTATTACGAAGAAGTTGATCTGGCGGTCAACTTAGCCAATGCTGACTCGCCTCTAACCCTTGCCATCACCTACCAGGGTTGCGCCGACGCCGGCTTGTGTTACCCGCCCGAGACTGAACACTTGCGGGTGAATGTTGCAACTGGCAGCGTCTCTCCGACGGAGCCCGGCGGCGGCAGCCCGTCCGCAACGCCTGATGGACCCGTCGCGTCAAGCATGACTTTACTCCTCGCACTGGGGCTGGCCTTCCTCGGCGGTCTGGTTCTCAACGCCATGCCTTGCGTCTTCCCGATCCTGTCGCTCAAAGTGCTGAGCTTTGCCACGGGCGACGCACACGAGCATCGCCGACATGGCCTGGCGTATCTAGCCGGTGTCGTATGCTCTTTTGTGCTGATCGCGGGTGTGTTGATCAGCCTGCAGAGCGCGGGGCGCTGGGTAGGCTGGGGCTTCCAACTGCAATCTACCGGCTTTGTGATTGGTCTGGCCTACCTGTTCGCTCTGATGGGGCTCTCGCTCTCGGGCCTCGTCTTGTTTGGCGGTCGCTGGATGAATCTCGGGGCAGGTCTGGCAACTGCACCGGGGATGCAGGGCAGTTTTTTTACCGGCGTGTTGGCAGTGGTGGTCGCAAGCCCCTGTACCGCGCCCTTTATGGGCAGCGCACTGGGCTATGCGCTGACTCAACCACCGCTTGAAGCGCTGGCCGTCTTTGCCTCATTGGGAGTGGGAATGGCCGCACCCATGGTCGCGATCAGCACCAGTAACACTGCGCGCCGCTGGCTGCCCAAGCCGGGGGCATGGATGGAAACACTCAAACAGGTGATGGCGTTTCCGCTCTATCTCACCGCGGTATGGCTGCTATGGGTAGCGGGCAAGCAAAGCGGGGTCGACACGATGGCGGCCGCGGCCGCCGGCCTCGTGATGCTGGCGCTGGGGCTGACATTGCTGCGCGGTGGGCTGACGGCGCGCGTGGTGGGTATCGCCTGCGTCATTTCGGCAGTATTGCTCGGTGGCGTGCGAGGAGACGCCTCCTCTTCTTTCAGCAAAGCCGGCCGTGAGGGCGTTGTGAGCTGGTCGCCTGACGCGCTGCAATCACTCCGCGCACAGGGCACGCCGGTATTTGTCGACGTCACCGCAGATTGGTGTATCACCTGCCTCGCCAACGAGCAGGCGGTGCTGTTTACCGAGGATATGACCCGCGCCTTTGAGTCTGCCGGCGTCACCTACATGGTCGCAGATTGGACTAACTACGATCCGGCAATCGGTACCTTTGTGCGCGAGCATGGTCGAAATGGTATTCCCCTTTACGTGATGTATCCGGGCAACCTAACGTCAGCGCCGACTATTTTGCCCCAGCTGTTGACCACCCCTATCGTCACAGAAGCGTTGGCCCGTGTTGCTCGGTAAGCGATGCCATTTTTTTGGATGCGCCGAGGAGCTGCGCTGCAGCACCTTTTCATACGGCGTTATTACTCGATTAGTTATGCCGACACGCTGGATGCCCACGGGCGACATGCTGACTTTGCGCGCTGGCAGCGCGATCCCTATTGTCGAGGAGTGCAACACATGACCGTTACAACGACCCGGTGGTCCTATCACGACACTGCCGCCTCCTATGCCTTGGCGATGCTCATTTTCCTGACATCAATAGGCTTTTCTTCCTTTTCTCAAGCGGACGAGATGCTGCACTGGCGGACGCTCTGGGTACGCAGCATGCCGCCCGGCGCCACCGTTTCCGCCGCCTACGGCGAGTTAATGAATCATGGCGATAAGACCGTCACCGTAGCGTCAGTGAGTAGCGATGTAAGCGATAGCGCAGAAATGCATGAAGTCATTGCAGAGGGGGATCAGCGCCGCATGGCGCAGCTCACATCGATCGACATCGCGCCCCACCAAACGCTGGTATTTGAGCCCGGTGGTCGCCATATCATGTTGCTCGACGTCGCTGCACCGCTTGCCGAGGGTGGCAAAGTGGAAGTCTGCGCTGTCAGCGTTGCTGGCACTCGGGCGTGCTCGCTGGGGCAGATAGAGCGGCAAGCTCCTGTTACATCAGATCCCCACAGCACACATCACTGATGGATAACGGCGCGCCAGCATCGGAGGCCGTCCCGGCGGAAAATCAGCAGGGCTTGTTCCGCCGCTGGCTGAATCAACTGAAGAACGATCCTTCGAGCTCCGATCCTCGCAAGCTTGGCAAGTGGGGCGGCATCGCCATAGGCACCTATCTTTTGATTGCCGCAGCGGTGGGCGTGTATTGGAGTGGCGCCCCCGCCCACTTCGACGTCAGCGAGAACGCCGCGCGATATGCCGCGGCGACTGGCCAGGAAGTGGTCACGGGCACAACGACTGTCAGCGCCTTACAGGAAACCATCCGCATTTTGCTGGAGAAACCCGGTGGCTATTTACATAACGATCTCTTTCCTCCAGGGGTGTGGTTAGACAACATGCCAAATTGGGAATACGGGGTACTGGTCCAGAGCCGCGATCTAGCGCGGGCCCTGCGAGAAGTGCTCAGTCGCTCGCAGTCGCAGTCTAAAGAGGATGTTGACCTCACCCTTGCCGAACCCCGAATCAACTTTCAATCGAAAAGTTGGATTCTACCTGCCTCGGAAAGCGAGTACCGTGATGCGTTGCGGTTTCTCGAAGCCTACCGTGCACGCCTCCCGGTCACCGGCGGAGACAGTGCCCAGTTTTACGCGCGGGCCGATAACCTGAGTCATTGGCTCGGCATGATCGAAAAACGACTGGGCAGTCTCTCCCAGCGGCTCTCCGCGAGCGTAGGCCAACGCCGGCTCAATACCGATCTCGCGGGCGACACTGCGGCGGCGCAATCCACCAATGCGCCAGAGGAAATACTGGTGCGCACGCCATGGCGTGAAATCGATGACATTTTTTATGAGAGTCGCGGTGCAGCCTGGGCACTCACACAGTTTTTGAAGGCCGCAGAGGTAGATTTTTCAGACGTACTGGCGAAAAAGAATGCCACGGTCAGCCTGCGGCAAATTATCAGAGAACTCGAGGCCTCTCAGGCGCGGGTGTGGAGCCCGATCATCCTAAATGGGTCGGGGTTCGGCTTGTGGGCAAATCACTCACTGGTGATGGCGAGCTATATTTCCCGCGCAAACGCTGCTCTCATTGACCTCAGAGAACTGTTGGCGCAAGGCTAAAGTGGCTTCAGCGCTTGTTACCAGCGAGCAGCACCCATTCCTCCTGCTCGTCAGCGATGACAAGGTCTACCGTCGGCGCGTAGGCCTTNATGACCTCNTNGGCCTGATCTGCCAAAAGNCCTGCCAGTAACAGTCGCCCCCCGGGNGTCATCAGNGATGTCAGCACAGGCGCCAACACCACCANGGGCCCAGCCAAAATATTGGCCACGACCCACGTGGCAGAACCCCGCCAGGAGCTGACTAGCTCATCCTCCGGTAGTACAACGGAAAAAGCCTCGCGCGGGACATGATTACGAGCCGCATTATTGAGACTGGCCGTGATCGCCTGGGGGTCGTTATCCACACCCAATACGGCCGTCGCGCCCAACCGCGCCGCTGCGATTCCAAGAATGCCTGACCCACATCCGTAGTCGACAACGCGCGNGNCCGATCCAAGGNCNGCNTCCATCGACCGCAAACACATNGCNGTGGTGGGATGCGTACCCGTACCAAAAGCGAGTCCAGGATCCAGCAGAATATTAATCGCATCGGGGTCCGGCGGCGGTGTCCAGCTTGGGCAAATCCAGAGACGCTCGCCCATCTGTAGTGGATGAAACTCGTTCTCCCATACTCGGGCCCACTCTCTATCAGCCACCGGCACGGGTGCGCGGGAGGCGCTGGTAATCAGGTTCGGAGGTATTTCCCCAAGGATCGGCGTGATGTCCTGATCTCCAACGTACAGGGCGGTGACCCGAACCACATCCCACAAAGGAGTCTCTCCAGGCCCGGGTTCAAGCAATGGTTGATCCGCATCGTCCTCCAGAGTGACGGAAAGCGCTCCACGCTCAAAGAGCCACTCTTCGAGTACCTGAACCTGATCCTTTCTAGCGGTGAAATGGAGCTCCTGCCAGGCGGCGTCGGCGCTCAACGCTCGTGTTCCAGCTTACTCTCCAGGTAGTGAATACTGACACCACCGGCCATAAATGAGCTGTCAGTGACCAGCTCCCGGTGGAGCGCTGCATTGGTGCGAATACCCTCTACTACCAACTCGTCCAGCGCCTGTCGCATTTTTACCAGTGCGCCTTCACGAGTGTCCGCGTAGGTAATGAGCTTACCGATCAAACTGTCGTAATGCGGTGGCACGGTGTAACCGCTGTAAATATGAGAATCCACCCGCACGCCATGACCGCCGGGCGCATGAAACGTTTTGATCGTGCCCGGAGAGGGCATGAAGGTGCGAGGGTCTTCGGCGTTGATTCTGCATTCGATAGAGTGCCCCGTCAGCGAGACATTCTCCTGCTTAATGGACAATGGCGCACCACCGGCGATGAGGAGTTGTTCGCGCACGATGTCTACGCCGCTGATCATTTCTGTGACCGGATGCTCAACCTGCACCCGCGTGTTCATCTCAATAAAGTAGAACGCGTTATCTTCGAAAAGAAACTCAAAGGTCCCTGCACCACGATAGCCCATATCGAGGCAGGCCTTCACGCAGGCGTCGCCAATCTCGTTGCGCAGCGTATCGTCGATGCCGGGCGCAGGAGCCTCCTCGATCACTTTCTGGTGACGACGCTGCAAGGAGCAGTCGCGATCACCCAGATGCACTGCGTTGCCCTGCCCGTCTGCGAGCACCTGAATCTCGACGTGTCGCGGGCGCTGCAGAAATTTTTCCATGTAGACCACGGGCGAGCCGAACGCAGCCTGCGCCTCGGACTGCGTCACCTGAATCGATGACAGCAAAACTTCTTCATTGTGAACCACTCGCATCCCGCGGCCACCGCCGCCCGCTGCGGCTTTCACGATCACGGGGAAGCCAATCTCTCGTGCGATACGCATGACTTCGTCAGGGTCATCTGGCAACGCGCCTTCTGATCCCGGTACTGTGGGAACGCCCGTGCGCGTCATTTGTTGCTTGGCCGAAACCTTGTCGCCCATTAGTCGGATGGTATCGGCGGTCGGGCCAATAAACATAAAACCGCTTTTCTCCACCTGCTCAGCGAAGTCGGCATTCTCGGAGAGAAATCCGTAACCGGGGTGAATCGCATCGGCGTTGGTTAGCTCTGCCGCGCTGATGATGGAGGGCACGTCGAGATAGCTCTGGGCCGAGGGAGGAGGACCAATACACACGGCTTCGTCAGCGAGGCGCACGTGTTTGAGATCGCGGTCCGCTGTTGAGTGCACGGCAACCGTTTTAATGCCCAGCTCTTTGCAGGCACGCAATACGCGTAGGGCAATTTCGCCTCGGTTGGCGATCAGTACTTTTTCAAGCATGGGGAATGTCCTTTTGGGGTGGCTCACCCACGCTTCAAGAAACGGAAATCAGCGGCTGATCAAACTCGACGGCTTCGCCGTTCTCAACGTGAATCGCTGTGACCGTTCCGGCGCGATCCGCTTCTATCTGGTTCATCATCTTCATCGCTTCGACGATACACAGCACATCTCCTACGCGAACCGTTTGGCCCACCTCGACAAAGGAAGGTGCCTCGGGACTGGGCGAGCGATAAAAGGTGCCCACCATCGGTGATAACACCGCGTTGTCTGCCGCGGGCGCGGGCGCGGGTGCGGCAGCCTCGGGTGCCGGTGCCTCAACCGGTGCCGGTGCGGCGCCCGGCGCAGGCGCGGGGGGCGCGGCATAAGCAACCGGCGCGGCCGGCTGGGCGCCATAACGACTGATGCGCACGGATTCCTCGCCCTCCTTGATCTCTATCTCGCCGATATTCGATTCTTCCAGCAGTTCAATCAGTTTTTTAACTTTGCGAATATCCATGTTGATTCCTTCAGTGTGTCGTGGAGTGGGTATCGAGGGACTGCAGGACCGCGGCCAGTGCGCAGTCGTAGCCGAAACTACCCAGTCCCGAGATCACCGCCTCTGCGATGTCCGAGATGTAACTGTGATGTCGAAAGGGTTCACGAGCATGTACGTTTGAAATGTGCACCTCGATGCATGGAATATCCACGCCGGAAAGCGCATCGCGCAGTGCCACGCTGGTATGAGTGAAGGCAGCCGGATTAATAATGATGAACTGGGTGCCATCGGTACGCGCCTGATGAACCGCCTCGATCATTTCCTGCTCGCTGTTACTTTGCAGGCAGGTGAGGCTCGCCCCCGCCCGCTCCGCCTCGGATTGCAGTCGGTGGTTGACCTCATCGAGAGTCTCTGACCCATAGATCTCGGGCTCGCGGGTACCTAGCAAGTTGAGATTGGGACCATGCAATACAAGGATTGACGCCATAGGTCGATCCACCAAATTGCCTAACGGGGCGAAAGTGTGTCCCAGAATCGCGCCTGAGTCTACTTTTTTGGTCATTTGCACCATTTTTAGCGACGTTAGAGGCAAAATCGCCGAATATTATTTCGGGCGCGTAGGCCGTTCCCGCCGGTACGGCAATCCCCAACCCAGCCCCGAGCCCCTCGCGTCGCGCGCCTAGGGTTGGATGAACAGGATTCGAAGTCGCTGGCAGCTGAATGTGGCGGCCGTCGATTCGAGGTANTCCCGACCACGGNGTTCGGNTCCTCTGCGCGACCTCTCNGNCCTGGCTCGGTCCTGGCCAGTTCCGTCAGTTCGGTATCACCGATGCGATTGGTCAAAAAATGTCCAGCACACCTTTCCGATACAGCGCGGCTCCTTTACACTCGTCTGCTCGAAGTCGAGCTCTTTTTTCCCCATGCAGATTGGCGGCTTAACGCCCAGCAATAACGTGTTCCTTGCGCCCATGGCCGGGGTCACTGATCTCCCCCTGCGCGAACTCGCCGTCGAGTTGGGTGTCGGTATGGCTGTGGGAGAAATGCAAACCGCTGACCTGCGCCTCGCTGATTCCCGCAAAACACAACAGCGACAACGACACAGCGATTGCGCCGGGCTCCGCTCGGTGCAGCTGGTCGGCTACGNCCCCCAGCAATTAGCAGAGGCCGCCCGCTTCAACGCAGATCTCGGTGCCGAGATTATCGACATCAATATGGGATGTCCGGCGAAGAAGGTTTGTCGGCGCGCCGCAGGATCTGCGCTGCTCGCAGATGAGGCGCTCGTGGGCCAAATTCTTGAGGCGGTCGTGAATGCCGTCGAAGTGCCCGTTACCTTGAAAATGCGCACCGGTAGTGACCCCGAACACCGTAATGGCGCCCGCATCGCCCGCCTTGCGGAGCATGCCGGCATTCAAATGCTCACCGTCCACGGCCGCACCCGAGCAGACCGTTTTAAGGGAGCGGCGGAATATCAGACCATCGCCGAGATCGTGAAAACGGTTTCGATTCCAGTGATTGCCAATGGCGATATCGACTCCGCTGAGAAGGCGCGCACAGTGCTTGCCCATACCGGAGCGGCCGGCATCATGATCGGCCGTGCTGCTCAGGGGCAACTGTGGCTGCCGGGTGCAATCGCGACCGCGCTCACGGAAGCGTCAGGAGAAGCACTCNACCCCTCGGTTATGGCGCAGTTTGCGATCCATCAGCGTCACGTGCAGAAGCTCCATGAGTTTCATGGCGATCATCTTGGACCGCGTATCGCTCGCAAGCATCAGGCCTGGTTTCTCGAGGCGCTAGTGGCGCAGGGAGCAATGGACGCTGATCTCGCGCGCGCTTTGCGTCAGGCATTCAACCCACTTGAGCAGGCCGAGACACAGCTGGCGTACCTGAGACGACTGGGCCATCGTTTACCCTCACTGTGTCACGCGCCGGCTTCTGGNATGCAGGACGGCCGGTTAGCCGCATGACCGCGTCCAAAGACACTCCGTCCCCGAAGCGNCGCAAGCAGAGCAAGGTATCCCCGCCTCCCCTAAAAGACAGTGCCAAAGAGGCCATCGCCCACTTTCTCGACACACTCGACGGTGAGCCCTGCAGCGAACTCTATGACATGGTGTTAAAGCAGATAGAAGAACCGTTGCTCGAAGCCGTGCTCGACTACACTCAGCACAACCAAAGCCACGCCGCGGCGATGCTGGGGTTAAATCGCGGCACGCTGCGTAAAAAACTGCGCCAACATGGGCTGCTAAACGAGCCCGAACCGCCCAAACGAAGGCGATCAGCCAGAACCCCCAAGACACCCGCAAAAAGGAAACGATAAATCATGAGCGAAGCCGGACTGGCCCCCCTGAGGCGCGCCCTTATCAGCGTGTCAGACAAAACCGGTATCGTTGATTTTGCCCGCGCACTCTCTCAGCGAGGTGTCGAAATCCTCTCTACCGGCGGCACCTGTCGCCTGCTGCGCGAAGAGGGGGTCGATGTGGTCGAGGTCTCCGACCATACCGGCTTCCCCGAGATGATGGATGGTCGGGTCAAAACACTGCACCCCACCATCCACGGCGGGATCCTTGGCCGACGAGGCATGGATGACGAGGTCATGGCCGAGCACAGTATTCCGGCGATCGACCTGGTGGTGGTCAACCTCTATCCCTTTGCAGCGACGGTTGCGCGGGCTGATTGCACGCTCGAAGAGGCCGTTGAAAACATTGATATTGGCGGCCCCACTATGGTGCGCGCCGCAGCGAAAAATCACCGCGATGTGGCGATTATTGTGTCGTCGAGTCATTACGCCCGGGTCCTTAAAGAACTCGAAGACTACGATGGACACACCACACTGGCGACGCGATTTGATCTGGCTATNCAAGCCTATGAACATACCGCCGCCTATGACGGCATGATCGCCAATCACTTTGGCCGCCTGACCGAGGGNGGCTCGGAACACTACCCTCGNACCTTTAACCTGCAGCTCGAAAAAGTGCAGGAAATGCGCTACGGCGAGAACCCCCACCAGAGCGCCGCCTTTTATAAAGAGGCCGGGCAGTCTGAGGTGGGCATTAGCAATGCCGAACAGCTTCAGGGCAAAGCACTCTCCTACAATAACGTCGCCGATACCGATGCCGCATTGGAGTGCGTTAAATCTTTTGAGGCACCCGCGTGTGTGATCGTTAAGCACGCCAACCCCTGCGGCGTGGCAGTAGGGGGAGATCTGCTAGGTGCCTATGACCTCGCTTTTCATACCGATACCGAGTCCGCCTTTGGCGGCATCATTGCGTTTAACCGCGAGCTCGACGGCGCGACGGCAGCGGCCATCGTCGACCGACAGTTCGTGGAGGTCATCATCGCACCTGAAGTATCCGATGACGCCCTCTCAGCGCTCGCCGCAAAAGAAAATGTACGTTTGCTGCGCACAGGCCAGTGGGCGGCTCCCGCATTTGCTCGCGACTTTAAACGTGTCAACGGCGGTCTGCTCATTCAGGATCGCGATGACGGCATGATCGGTCGCGAAGCGCTCAAGGTGGCGACCGAACGCGCACCGACCGATGCCGAATGGGAAGACTTGCTGTTTGCCTGGAAAGTGGCCAAGTTCGTCAAGAGCAATGCCATCATTTACGCCGCTAACCAACGCACCATTGGTGTCGGTGCGGGCCAGATGTCGCGGGTCAATTCTGCCCGCATTGCGGCGATCAAGGCCGAGCATGCCGGGCTCGAGGTCAAGGGGGCGGTGATGGCTTCGGATGCTTTCTTCCCCTTCCGAGACGGTATCGACAACGCCGCCGAGCGTGGCATTGGAGCGGTCATCCAGCCCGGGGGCTCGATGCGAGATGACGAAGTGATTGCGGCGGCCAATGAAGCCGGAATGGCCATGGTGTTTACCGGCATGCGCCACTTCCGACACTGACTGTCGACCCAAAAGAGGCGGTAGCATGAATATTCTGGTGGTAGGTGGTGGGGGACGAGAGCACGCACTGGCCTGGAAGCTCGCAGAACCCGATGCGGTAGCGCGCGTCTTTGTTGCGCCCGGTAACGCGGGGACGGCTCTCGAGCCGAAGCTGGAAAACATAGCGCTGGACCCCATGGACATCGAAGGGTTGGCGCAATTTGCCCGCGACCAGCACTGCGCGCTCACCGTCATCGGGCCCGAGGCTCCGCTTGTGGCAGGAATCGTCGATTACTTCACCGAGCAGGGGCTTGCCTGCTTTGGTCCTAGCGCGGGTGCCGCACAACTCGAGGGCAGTAAATCCTTCACCAAGGATTTTCTTGCGCGGCACCAGATCCCGACCGCAGCCTATGCGGTATTTAACGACATTGACTCCGCATTAGCCTACGTGCGCGAACAGGGTGCGCCGATCGTGATCAAGGCGGACGGCCTGGCAGCAGGCAAGGGCGTCATCGTCGCCATGACCCTCCAAGAGGCCGAGACCGCTATTCATGACATGCTTGCCGACAATAAATTTGGTGACGCAGGCGCTCGAGTCGTCGTAGAGGGCTTTCTCGAAGGTGAAGAAGCCAGCTTTATCGTGATGGTCGACGGCAAGCACGTCTTGCCCATGGCGACGTCTCAGGACCACAAACGGATTGGTGAGGGTGATACCGGCCCCAATACGGGTGGCATGGGTGCCTACTCGCCCGCTCCGGTGGTGACTGACGCCGTGCATGAAAAGGTCATGCAACAGGTCATCCTGCCCACCGTTAAAGGCATGGCAGCAGAGGGGCATCCCTATACCGGCTTTCTGTACGCCGGATTAATGATCGATGTCGAGGGTAATCCCTCTGTGATCGAGTACAACTGCCGATTCGGTGACCCGGAAACCCAGCCCATCATGCACCGACTCCAGAGCGATCTGGGGGCATTGTGTCTGGCGGCGATGGACCGTCGTCTGGATCAGGTGTCTGCGGTCTGGGATCCACGGCCCGCCGTCGGCGTCGTTCTCGCTGCCGGCGGCTATCCGGACGCCTACGAGAAAGGCCAAGCCATTCAAGGACTCGACCGCGACTGGCCGCCTACCACCAAAGTCTTCCACGCTGGCACCCGGGCCGAAGGCCATGCAGTCGTGACTCAGGGCGGCCGCGTGCTGTGTGTCAGCGCGCTGGGTGACTCGATCGCGGATGCCATTGCGAGCGCTTATGCCGGGGTCGACCATATCAGCTGGGCAGGAATGGTCTGCCGCCGGGATATTGGTTGGCGCGCCATAGACCGTTAAGCTTGCAACATGACTGAGCTCACTCCTACCTCACGCCGCCCCGCGCTTAGAGGAATCGATCGATTCCTGAGTCAGGTTGATCAGCGCTTGCGGCAGCTGGCCGGCCATTCGGTATCCAGCCCCGAGGGGACTGCGAGACCGTCCCCCGCGAGCGGACACGAGGAACCTCGTTTGAGCGCCGGCGAGCGGGAACACGCTGCGGGACTGATGCGCGTGAACCACACGGGAGAAGTCTGCGCGCAGGCCCTCTACCAGGGTCAGGCACTCGCCGCACGCTCTGATACGACTCGGGACAAACTGCTTGGTGCTGCTCAGGAAGAAGCCGATCACCTCGCCTGGTGCGAGGCCCGCTTGCAGGAGCTCGATGCCGAGCCCAGCAAGCTCAACCCGCTCTTTTACGCTGCCTCTTTTGCTTTAGGAGCGGCCACTGCGCTGGCCGGAGACAAAGTCAGTCTTGGCTTTGTTCACGCGACGGAAGAGCGCGTTGCAGGCCATCTGCGCGCGCACTTGAAAGCACTGCCCGGGGAAGACCGAAAGTCCCAACTCATTTTGCAGCAAATGCTGACCGACGAAGAGCGGCATGGTGAAGAAGCGTTGCAACACGGCGGGGAGGAATTTCCGCGCCCGGTCAAAGATGCGATGACGCTCGCCAGCCAGCTGATGACAAAAACCACCTACTGGATCTGAGGGTGATGCCCTAGGATTGGGCGGAATACGGCTTTTTACTACCTACTCACGCTGGCTAACGCCCCCTTCGAGCACACCTTGCGACGGCGGCGCTCAGGCGTTTGAAAACATTGCAGCCAATGCGACGCCCGGGTCCTCTGCACGCATAAAGGTCTCGCCAATCAAAAAGGTGTGCACGCCCCGACGGCGCATATCGATCACCTGCTCGGCAGAGCTGAAGCCACTCTCGGTGACGACCTGCACCTCGGAGGGTATCCGCTCCAATAACCGATAAGTCGTATCCAGACGGGTATCGAAAGTATGCAAGTCGCGGTTATTAATACCGATGAGATCACCACCGAGTGTCAGCGCCTCATCAAGCTCCGCCTCGTCGTGCACCTCGACCAGCACATCAAGGCCGATCTCGTTGGCACAGTCATGCAACTCCCTGAGATGCGGAAGCTCCAGACAGGCGACGATCAATAAAATTGCGTCGGCCCCCAGCGCCCTCGCCTCCCAGATCTGATAGGGGTCCAGCGTGAAATCTTTGCGCAGCACCGGCAGTGAACACGCGCCCCGGGCCGCTTGCAGATATTCGTCCGCTCCCTGGAAGAAATCGATATCGGTCAGCACCGATAAGCAAGCCGCGCCTCCCGCCTCGTAGCTCGCCGCGATCCTGGCGGGATGGAAGTCCTCACGAATCACCCCTTTGCTGGGGCTCGCCTTCTTCACCTCGGCAATCACCGCGGCTTCCCCCTCCGCAACCCGATGGGCCAATGACGCGCAAAATCCCCGGACAGGATCCGCAACCGCGGCGGCACGCTCAAGGTCCGATAGCGGTCGCTGCCGCTTTCGCTCAGCCACCTCTTCGATCTTGCGATCGAAGATGTTCTTGAGCACCGTCGGTGTCGCGAGCTTGGTCTTCATGCCGCCGGCTCTCCATCGCCGGATGCCGACAGCCCCTGGGTAAAGGCGACGAAGTCCTCTAACTTTTGGGCCGCCTCACCGGATGTGATCACCTGCTCGGCGCACGTGACCCCGGCTTCCAGGCTTTCTGCCCGACCGGCTACATAAATCCCTGCTCCCGCATTCAGCGCGATGATAGAACGTGCCTTGGTGCTAGCGGTATCGTCCACTCCACCCAGCGCGCCTCGAATAAGCGTCGCCGAGGCCTCTGCGGTCATGACCTGAAGTCCTTCCAGCGAATCGTGGCTATGTCCGAAGGCTGAGGGCGTGATGGTGATGGGTGCGATCTCGCCCGCTTTTAACTCGAAGCCATGGGTCGATGCGGCGATAGAAATCTCGTCGAGGCCATCTTGGCTGTGAAGCACCAGCGCATGAATGCTACCCAGCTGCTTCAGCGCATGG
>NYTG01000056.1 GCA_002683395.1 Halieaceae bacterium
CATTGATTCCGATTCGTGCTGGAGAAAGCGTGGGCTGGACGGTGACACCGACATCCTGATGACGACCCCGAATCCACCATCGATTCGAGATCGTTTCCGCGGATTTCTCCCGGTCGTAGTCGACATAGAGACCGGCGGTTTTAACTGTCAAACCGACGCTATCTTGGAGATCGCCGTCACGATGCTGTCAATGACGGATCAGGGCGAGCTGGTGATCGACGAGACTCATAGTCGCAATGTCGAGCCTTTTGAAGGGGCCAACCTCGATCCGTCGGCCCTCGAGTTCACGGGCATTGATCCCGAAAACCCCCTTCGCGGCGCCGTTCCCGAAGACATCGCGTTAGGAGAGCTTTTTGGCATTGTCCGGCAGGCAGTGAAAGCTCACCAATGCAACCGAGCCATTCTCGTGGGCCATAACGCCCATTTTGATGCAGGATTTCTGAATGTGGCCACGGAGCGGTTGGGGCTTAAGCGCAATCCGTTTCATCCGTTTTCGCATTTCGATACCGCCACGCTGGCCGGCCTGGCCGTCGGACACACTGTGCTAGCGCGCGCCTGTGCTCTGGCAGAGATCCCTTTCGATAACAACGAGGCTCACTCGGCGCATTACGACGCGACAAAAACCGCAGAATTATTCTGCCTTATCGTGAATCGGTGGCAGTCGCTGGGAGGCTGGACGCCTCCGGCGCCAACTGAGGCCCCCGAATAACCCGCCCCGGATATTTCCCAGTGCTCACTCCACTGCGGAACGTCACCTGGCCAGACTTGATCGTGTAGTCATAACCCGATGCGGTTTGAAGCAGGCGACGCCCTCCCGCCGGCAAATCAAAAGCGACCGTTGGAAGATTGAGTTGCAGTGACTCGAGATCAATGACGTTGAGGTCCGCCAGTAAACCGGGCGCCAAAACGCCCCGGTCTTCAAACCCATACAGTCTCGCCGTGTCATGGCACTGGCGCTTGATCGCTTGCGCTAATGTCATGCGGTTTCCGTCTCGATCCCGAACCCAATGCTGCAACATAAAGGTTGTGGCCGCTGCATCGCAGATTGTCCCGCAATGGGCACCGCCGTCTGAGAGAGAATTGATACAGTCGTCAGAGTCGAGTGCCTCTTCGAGAAAGTCCAGATTACCGTTGGCGTAGTTGAGAAGCGGGAAATAAATGAGGCCCGAGCCGCCCTCACGCATCATAAAATCATAAACATATTCTTCCGGCGTCACCCCCGCCACCTGCGCTCTCTGCTCGATCGTCTGATCGGCCGTGGGTTCGTAATTAAACCCGGGGAGCATTTCGTACTGCATAGAGAAAGCGCTCTCCATCAGATCCGCAATCAGCTGTAAGTCGCTACCGGTCGGCTCGCCCCGCTCCGCCAGCAGCTTGGCGCGGAATTCGGCGTCCTGCAGCTGCTGCCACTGCTCCTGCCAGGGCTTGTCGGCAATCGCCTTCCAGCTCGGGCGCTGAGAAAAAGGATGGAACGTGGCACGCCAGCCGAGAATCAGGCCCGTACCTCGCATAGAGATCTGCGCAACAATATTTCCGCCTTTGGCGTTCTGATCGCGCATTTCGCCGAGCTGATCCTTGAATGGCAAGCTCTTTATCGGAGATTCGAGCGCGGTAAACGTAACCGGGGCACCCGTCTCCCGGCTNAGATCGCCCATCCACTCGAACTCGTTCCATTCGGGCAGGAGATCACTTGCCATCTCGAACACACCGTGCCCTGCCCGCTTTAACGCGCGGCCAATACCCAGCAACTCCTCTTTCGTCGCGGTCGTTCCNGGCACCAGTTCACCNTCAATCGACTTGTGGAGGATAGTGCGCGAGGTGGAGAAACCAACAGCCCCTGCCGCCAGCCCTTCCTCAACGATTGCCGACATGCGCGCAATCTCAGTCTCTGTCGGCTCTTGATTGGCTGCGCCCCGATCGCCCATTACGTAAGCGCGCACGGCACCGTGCGGGACTTGAGCGGCCACATCAACCGTGCGATCCAATCCTTCAAGTGCATCGAGATACTCAGGAAAGGACTCCCAGTTCCAGGTCATTCCCTCGGTGAGAGCACTGCCCGGAATATCCTCAACGCCCTCCATTAGCCCGACCAGCCATTCCCGCCGATCCGGGGCGGCCGGTGCGAACCCGACACCACAATTACCCATTACGACAGTCGTTACACCATGCCACGATGACGGCGCCATCTCCTGATCCCAGGTGGCCTGGCCGTCATAATGCGTGTGGATATCGACGAATCCAGGTATGACCACNCGACCCCGGGCATCAATTTCTTCTGTGGCGGCCTCCGACAAATTGCCCATGGCAATGATGCGATCACCGACAATACCAAGGTCCATGATCTGCCCTGAAGTGCCGGTGCCATCAACGACCAAGCCGCCAGAAATTTTCAAATCAAACATCGCTATTTTCTCCTGCCATCTCGGGGTCACTCAGCGAAGCGTAAGCTGCAAAGCCTCGAAGCCGGTTATTTNCCCGCTTCCCCGCTGAGATCGACCAATATCTTATCCATTTCTTCCAGCAACTGCTCGACCGAGGTCAGACCCTGCAGCTGGTATTTGATTGCTTCGTCGATGGGAAGCAGCTGTGCAAGCTGGGCNCTCACACACCATGCGTCCGCCATATCGCTGTTCAGTTGCAACCGCTGGATCTCGGGATGTCTGAGCAGACCCTCAAGGACCTCGGCCAGCCCTACATAAGCATCAGGCAAAGCAGCGGGTGCAGACGTTTCATGCAAAAGCACTTCGGCTTTCACTAATCCATCCGGTTCACGCCACACCGATTGCACATCAAACCGCTGCTGACCCTCAATCAAGATGCCCAGGAGTCCATTGGGGAGCTGATCCCAGTCGACAATCCGAGCATAGGTGCCGTACTCCCCAACATTTGGCGCATCGAGTGTCCCCCCCGATACTTCCGAACCCTGCTGTAACCACACCACCCCAAAGCCTTCGCTCTCACGCATACAGCGTGCAACNAGATCGAGATATCGCTGCTCGAAAATCTGCAACGACAGTCGACCTGCTGGTAGCAGCACGGATGACAACGGGAAAAGCGCGATCTCTGACATCAGACTACGAAGCCGTATCGCGCTCTAGCGCGCCTAACAGCGCTAGCGCCTCATCGCGACTGTCNCCGCAGGTAGACAGCTCTGGCTGAAATTGCTCGCAGACCGCGGGGCGTCGCGGGTCATCGAACAGTCCGCAACGAGCGTCAGACAACAGGTGTGCGCAAACGATACCGGCCGGTTTGCCGTCGGGCATACCCCAAAAAGGACGGGTAATAGCCGGTGCAATACAGCAAGCGCCGCAATGCGGACGGCAGTCCATCAGCGAGCCTCTGGTCCGAATGGCCTGAAAATCATGATTAGCTGCGGGAGCAACAGGAGGGCACCCGCTACGGCAGTGATCATAGCGACCACGGTAAGCACGCCAAAGTAAAGGCTCGGGGTAAAGTTGGACAAGGTGAGCATCGCAAAACCCACCACCACNGTGAGCGTGGTGTAGTACATCGCCCGACCAATACTGCCGTGACTCCGCAGCATCGCAGCGCGGTAATCTTGATCAACGGCAATCTCTGTCCGAAAGCGATGCAGATAATGGATGCAATCATCGACGCCGATGCCCACGACAATCGCAGCAATCGTAATAGTCATGATGTCCAGAGGAATGCCGGCCAACCCCATCAACCCCAGCACCAACCCTGCAGCGAGCACATTAGGAGCGAGCGCCAACAAAGCGATGGAAAGTGATCTAAACAATATCCAGAACATCAGACCTATCGCCAGGAAAACCGCGCCAAGCGTCATAATTTGGGACTGAAATAAGCTCTGTAGCACATTGTTGTAGAGCACCAGAAGGGATGTGAACTGCAATCGATCCGGCTCTATGCCTGTTTCCTCGAGAATCTGTTCTCGTAGCTCACGCAGGTAGGCGTCGCGTCGCAGCGATTCACTAGTCTCCATGACGCGAACACTCAGGCGCACCTCTTGCTCANCGGGAAAATAAAAGGGTGTCACGAGCGCATCATTCACATCGTCGGGCAGGCTGTTCTCAATAAGAGCCAGCTCCACTCCGCCCAATTGCCCGCCATAGAGGTCGTCCATCACCTCGAAAGCCGTAGAGAGCGATAGCACCTTTCCTGATTCTTTTCGGCTCTCAATGATGCTATGCACCTGATCTACCAGCCGACGCCCTGGTACTGAAAACCAGTAGCCTGTTTTGACGCTGTCTTCGGCACCAAAGCCGAAATCAATGTCGAACGCATCATCAAAAAACCCGTCATCGTCCCAGTCTTCTCCCCCGTCCACTGCGCCTTCCTCTGCAGCGTCCTGCGCCATTTCTGCCGGNGCCCGGAGAATGACATCGAGCGGGATCGTACCACCGAGTCTGGCGTCNAGGAGCTCCATCCCCTGATAGATCTCGGTGTGCTCCTTAAAGTAGTCGATAAATCGATTCTCGACCTCGAGCATACGGATGCCCATAGCAGAGAGCACCACCAAACCCGCTGTCACGGCAATGACGGCGCGCCCATGTTGCTGCACAACTCTCGCAAACCGCGCAGTGAAGGGCTTATCAGGGAGACTGCTTACCGGCTGCGGCCGGTCGGGAATAATCACCATCAGCGCCGGCACCAAGGTAAAGGCGGAGCAAAATCCCAGAACAATGCCGGTTGTCATCATCCAGCCAAAATCGATCACGGGTTGTAAACCCGCCACCACCAGTGAGGCGAAAGCGACGATGGTGGTCATAGCGGTATACAGACACGGCACGAGCATCAATCTTGCCGCGCCCGCTGAGAGCAACCGCCGCGGCGTCTCAGGTTGCTGTCTTTGTAATTCGCGATAGCGCACGACGAGGTGAATGGACAGTGACAAGGTCACAATCAATAGAACGGCCACGGAATTTGACGAAATCACCGTCATACGCCAATCGAACCCCGCCAACACGCCTAACAGCAGTGTGGCCGTAGCACTACACGTCACCAATGGGATGAAAACCCATTTCAAACTCCGAAAAATAAGCCACAACATCATCGCCATGACCGCGAGAATGGCAGTGCCAAATGTGACCAGATCCGAGCGAACAAAAGTCATCATGTCTGCCGCGATCATGGGCACGCCGCCAACAAAAATCTTGGCGTATGGTCGAAAGCGCTCTGCTACGCCACGAACCGCTGCCACCATTCGATCTCGCTCACTACCGATCCTCGCCAANGCCAGATCGTAGTCCTCCTCCACCTGCTCCAACCGACTCTGACCGGAGGCATTTAATTCGCCTGCGCGCGCGCGACCTCTCAAACGCTCCCGTTCGTCTAGTAACGCCTCCGCCTGCTCATCGGCTTGCAGCGCCACTTGAACCGCCGTCAGGTCACCGCTCTCACTGACCAACAGATTGCGATAAATGGGGCTGGTGGTCAGCTCTGTGAGCGCTAAGCCCCGATCCACATCCGGATCGCGGAGCGTCGCGATGCTATCAGCGCGGGCGAGATCGGTGAGAGACAGAGGCGGACTTTCCAAAAGCGGCACATCGAGTAGCGTCGTTACACCCGCCACACCGGGCAATCGAGCCAGTTCATCCGCCATCGCGGCAAGCGGCTCGAGAGAGTCTGGTGAAAGTAGCGGTACGCCAGGCTCCCAAGTCAAAATCAGAAACTCGTCTCCCGCATACTTTTCGGCTGACTCCCGAAAATAGGCCAGATCAGGATCACCCTGCAGAAGCAGTGAGTCCGAAGAAGCATCCAACCTTAATTTGGGCAGTTGGATCAGTGCCACACCGATCACCAATGCGAAACACAGCAGTATCCATAAGGGCTTGCGCAAAATCAGCGCATAGAATCGTTCTGCCATCGTCACGCTCTTACCCGCGCCTCCAGTTCAGTCATGAGTTGACTATGGAGGCCGCCAAAACCCCCGTTACTCATCACCACGATATTATCGCCGGGAGTAGCCAACGCCAGCGCTCTGTCAATCATTGTGTCGATACTTTGAAAGACCTCTTGTCCTGGTGCAGCACCGACGGCACTGCCCAGCTCCCAGCTCATCTCTACCGGCTCAAACCACAGGGTGTGGTCTGCCGCCCCAGCCGCCGCGGCGAGCTGCTCTCTATGCTCGCCCATACGCATAGTATTGGATCGGGGCTCAATCAGAGCGATCAGCTTTCCTGCCACCGTTTGCGCTCGCAGCGCTAAAAGAGTGCTCTCGATAGCGGTGGGGTGATGCGCAAAATCGTCATAGACCGCTATATCGCCGGGTTTGCCGAGNAACTCCAGTCGACGCTTGACCCCCTTGAATGCAGCCAGAGCCGAGACCGCATCTTCCAATGAGATCCCCACATGGCCGGCTGCCGCAATGGCAGCCGTTGCATTGTCCGCGTTGTGAGCGCCAATAAGAGGCCATTGTAGTAAAGCCACAGCGCCATCGGGAGCACTGATCTCCAACTTGTCTGCCTGCGCGGACAAGGCCCGCCAAGACCAGCCGTCGTCGCCTGACGCTTGCACAGTCACCGTAGGACTCCAGACGCCTCGCTCCAGCACCCGGTCGATCGCGGCACCGTCACCCCGGATGATTAAGCCCTCAGCGGGAATACAGCGCACCAAATGATGGAACTGAGTCTCGATAGCGGCCAGATCCGGAAAGATATCGGCGTGGTCATACTCCAGATTATTGATAATNGCTGTCTTAGGGTGGTAATGAACAAACTTGGAGCGCTTGTCGAAGAAAGCAGAGTCGTACTCGTCTGCTTCCACCACAAAATAGCGGCCACCGCCCAATCGCGCGGATACGCCAAAATTAGAGGGCACGCCACCAATGAGAAAACCCGGCTCAAGCCCGGCGCAGTCCAAAATCCACGCCAGCATACTGGCAGTAGTGGTTTTACCATGGGTCCCCGCCGCAGCCAGCACCCATTGATCCTGAAGAATATGTCGTCCCAACCANTCAGGCCCNGACGTGTAGTGGAGGCCCTCGTTAAGCATTGCCTCAACAACGGGCTGCCCACGAGACAGCGCATTGCCCACCACCACGCAGCCTGGCACCGGTGATAATTGCTCGGCCTCATAACCGTCGACCAAGGAAATGCCGCTCTCTAGAAGCTGGGTGCTCATTGGCGGGTAAACATTGCGGTCCGATCCGGTCACTGAAAAGCCGCTCTCCCGGGCGAGTAGCGCAAGCCCGCCCATGAAAGTGCCGCAAATACCCAGAATGTGAATGTGATCGGACAAGGAGATTCTCCACGGAGAGAGGAGGTTATCACGGGCAGTTTGCCATTGGGTCTCGCGAGGTCTACGGTACGCATTCCTTGTCAGTCCAGCNAAATTTTTGATCATGAGCCAGCGCAATCTTTTCTATGCCCAGTCCGGCGGCGTCACCCCGGTTATCAACGCCTCGGCAGCAGGCGTCATTCAAACCGCCAGAGCGCATCCCGAGCGGATCGGTAAAGTCTTGGCCGGGCAAAACGGGATTCTGGGCGCATTGCGGGAGGAACTGATTGACACGTCTCGGGAAAGCCGCCGCGCTATTGATGGGCTGATCAGCACGCCAGGTGGCGCTTTCGGCTCTTGTCGGTACAAACTGAAAAGTCTCGCCGAGAATCGCCACGAGTACGAGCGGCTCATCAACGTTTTCCGGGCCCACAACATTGGCTACTTTCTCTATAACGGAGGGGGTGATTCAGCGGACACCTGCCTCAAGGTGTCCCAAATCAGCGCTCAGATGGGTTATCCCATTCAGGCCGTCCACGTGCCGAAAACGATAGACAATGACCTGCCGCTAACCGACAACTGTCCTGGATTCGGTTCCGTAGCAAAGTACGTCGCCATCTCCACTCGCGAGGCAGCACTAGATATCGAGTCGATGTGTGCGACCTCTACCAAAGTTTTTATCCTCGAAGTCATGGGTCGACATGCCGGATGGATCGCCGGCGCCAGCGCTCTCGCAGCCAGCGAGCGGGGTGATGCACCCCACATCATTTTGCTGCCCGAGATTGCTTTTGATCAGGAGCGGTTTCTCAGCAAAGTCTCACAGTGTGTCGACCGGCACGGTTACTGCGTGGTAGTCGCCTCCGAGGGCACGAGCACTGCGGATGGCCGGCTACTCTCAGATCAGGGTGAGCGCGACGCCTTTGGCCACGCCCAACTAGGTGGCTTGGCGCCACTCCTCGCAGCCATGGTCAAGGAGCAGCTTGGGTATAAGCATCATTGGGCTGTCGCAGACTACTTGCAGCGTGCCGCTCGCCACATTGCCAGTCANACTGACGTCGATCAGGCCTTCGCGCTGGGAGAAGCGGCAGTGGCGCTGGCGGTAGACGGTGCCAATGCTGTGATGCCCACCATCGAAAGGCTGTCCAGCCAACCCTATCGCTGGCGTATCGGCACTGCACCGCTACATCGTGTTGCTAACCGCGAAAAGAAAATGCCTCGACGCTTTATTACCAAGGACGGTTTTGGCATTACAGCAGCAGGCAAAGCCTACTTCGAGCCGCTCATTGCCGGTGAGGCGTACCCCGATTACCAAAAAGGGATGCCCCGTTACACACGATTAAGAAAGGTGTTGCTGCCCAAGCGCTGCGACCCTTGGCCTGAATAGCCCTCTCTGGCACTCCGTGAGGTTCTGCTGACGGCCGAGGCGGCCTCATATCCCGTCAACAAATCTGGCCAGCAACGACGCGGCTTGAGGCTCGATCACCCCCAACATCGCCAATGGCTCATGGGTAATACCTAACCCGTCCGGCTCTCCCCGCCACAGGGACATTAGCGTTTCAAGTGATTCTGCGTTTTGATATTGGCGCGCGACGGGACGATAACTGATATGCCAAGCCTCCGGGGCAACTCCACCCCGGTCGAGTGCATAAGGCTTGAAAAATCCTTCCGCGTCGTCAGCGCGCATCCGCTCATCCANCCAGCGTGTCATGTCAGAGAACACGCCACCNACCTCGTACTCAGNGGGAGACAAACTNAGCTTGTAATCCTCGCTAACCGCTGCGGCNTCCCAAATATCAAGGTCCGTGCCCCAGTGNTGCCTCGACGTGCCGGGCAGCGCCGAAAATCGCAAGATGGTACTCAGCCAGGCGACATCGGTTTGTGAAGTTCGCTCCAGTATCCGCCCGTCGGCATCCGTGACGGATCGAAGACCCCGCCATTTATCATTTACTATCCGGACCTGGCGATCATAGCCTCGGAAGGCTGAGGCGATGCGAAGATCATAGCCCTCCGCGGCCGCTCTCTCTGCCAGCACCTGAAAAGCCGCTGCGGTGTTGGGTTCAACCTGCACACCTTCCGCACCTTCCGCACCTTCCACACCTTGCGCCACCGACACGAGATGGTCAGTCGAGAGCCCCAATGCGATCAGCGATTCCGGCATGGCTACAGCATTTCCCACTTTCTTACCGAGCGAGGATAGATCCCGCGGATCGTGATGTCATTGAAAAGGGTATAAACCTCCAATCCTTCAGCCAAAGCCTGACGTAGCTGCGCGGAGTAAGTCGGGTCAATATCTGCTGCGGGAGTCACCGAGGTAATACCTTCATGCAGGACACAAAATATCAGCGCCGCGCGGTGTCCACGCTGCATCGCCGACCGTAATTCGATTAGATGCTTAGTCGCACGATGACTGACGGTGTCGGGAAAAGCGCCCTCTCCGCCTCCGCAGTGGAGCGTTGCCGACTTAACCTCGATATAAATGCCCTCCGCGGACGGAATAAAGAAATCGGCCCTCGCACCCTCACACAACAACGCCTCTCGCTGTAACGCCTCACTTTGCGAAAACAGCATCGGAAACAATCCGCGCCGCAAACCCTCCTCTACGACACGATTTGCCAGTACTGAATGGATGCACACAAGACCGGTCTCGGTGCTTATCAATTCCCATGTCCAGGCTAATTTTCGACGGGGATTGTCGTGGTGCGACAGCCACACAGGCGCGTTAAAGGCCTGACACCCAGTCATAGCGCCTGTATTCGGACAATGCACAGTCACCTCACCACCCTCATCGGGCAATTCAATGTCTGCCAGAAAGCGCTTATATCGCCGTAACAGCCTGCCGGCGGTTAAGGGCGGAAAGTCCATATCACCTCAATCCCGATTCGCTCATGAGACAGCCGAAGACCGCCGAGGAAATTACCCGGCCCACCGAAAATCAGCGGTAGCATGGATCGCTGAACTCTGGTAGCTTCCCGAGCCCAATTGGTCCCGACAAAGTCTGTCACGACACTCTACGAGGAACCGCACCATCATGGCCAGTCGAAAACCTGCCGCCAAGAAGGCTCCGGCAAAGAAAAAAGCTATCGCTAAAAAAGCACCGGCCAAGAAAAAAGCCGTCGCCAAAAAAGCGCCCGCTAAAAAAGCACCGGCCAAGAAAAAAGCCGTCGCCAAAAAAGC
>NYTG01000057.1 GCA_002683395.1 Halieaceae bacterium
GAGCGTAACAGGGAAAATTCCTTTCTCGCAACGTGGGATCGCCGTATCTCGACCGGTCCATCGCCAATCGATTGACTCAGGTGGCGAGGTGCTTGTCATGCCACTCACCGCCGCCTAGGATCAACGCACAACCACTGCGAGCACCTGACATGTCCGCGTCGATGGGCTGTGTGCCTATTTTCTCGATCATAGTGTGGCAAAATTCAAACTGTCTGAGCGGCTACACTCTATCGCCGCGCTACCACGTAACCCCATGGGCAAGGTGGTTCGCGCGCACTTGTAGACTCTGCTCTCGACACATGAGGAGAACACCTGATGCACGCGCCGATCTATATTCTTGGCGGTAGCCAAACCGATTTCGCCCGCAACTGGGCGCGAGAAGGCCTGGAAATTTACGACCTGTTCGCCGACGCGCTGCAGGAAGCGGTTCAGCAAGCTGCCATCGAGCCGGCACAAATTGAGGTGGGACACGTTGGTAACTTCGTGGGCGACTTGTTCACGCGGCAAGGCTTAATCGGCGGTTTTTTTGGGCAGGTGTACCCCGAGCTCGGTAACCTGCCCACCGCGCGGCATGAGGCGGCCTGTGCCTCGGGGTCAATGGCGATTTTAGCCGCCATGCGCGATATTGAGGCAGGTCACTACGACGTAGCCTGCGTCGTCGGGCTCGAGCTAATGCGCAATGTAGATGGTCGAACCGGTGCCGAATACCTGGGCGCTGCGGCTTGGCAGGGGCACGAGGCCACCACCTGTGACTTTCCCTGGCCCTTCCTGTTCGATCGAATCACTCAGGAATACGACGCGCGCTATGGCATTGCCGACGAACCGCTCACTCGTATCGCCGAGATTAATTTTGGCAACGCCAAAAAGAATCCCCGCGCCCAAACCCGGGATTGGGCGTTTGCCGACGGCAGTTTTGGTCACGACCCCGCGCTCAACCCCTCCGTCGAGGGGCGGGTCCGCAAACTTGATTGCGGACAGATTACCGATGGTGCTGCCTGTGTGATTCTCGCCAGCGAACGCTTTGCCAAGGCCCACTGTGAGCAACAGCGCATTGCGCTTTCAGATATACCCCGTATCAAAGGCTGGGGGCACCGCTCGGCGCCGATCCTTCTGGAAACCAAGCTCGCAGCCTCCAAGGATCAGGCACTAATATTCCCTCATGCAGCACAAGCACTGAGCGACGCCAGAACGCGGGCCGGCATGGCCAAGATCACTGATCTTGATGGGCTGGAAACTCATGACTGCTTCACCATCACCGAATACATGGCGATTGACCATTGCGGGCTCACCGCACCCGGCGAGAGCTGGAAGGCGGTGGAAGAGGGCCGCATCACTCGCGATGGTGATTTCCCCATTAATCCCAGCGGTGGTCTGATCGGGCTCGGCCATCCTGTCGGAGCCACCGGCGTTCGGATGGTTCTGGACTGTGCCCGGCAAGTGACCGGCCGGGCCGGGGATTACCAGATCGCCGATGCCGAGAATTTAATCACCTTCAATGTGGGCGGCAGCACTACGACCTGCGCCAGCTTTGTCGTAGGCGTCGGTTCGTGAAAGATGTTTTCATATACGATGCCATTCGCAGCCCGCGAACTCGAGCCAAAGCCAATGGAGGTCTGCACGGGTTAACACCGCCTGCACTACTCAAACCGCTTTACCAGGCCCTTGAAGCACGCAATCAGCTGGACCCAAAGAGGGTTTCCGAAGTGATACTGGGTTGTGTCACCCAGCACGGCGAACAAGCCGCCAATATTGCAAAAACCTCGGCGCTTTATGCCGGCTGGCCAGACAGTGTTGCCGGCCTGACCGTCCACCGCTTCTGCTCTTCCAGCATCGATGCCATCGCGCTGGCTGGATTGAAGATCGCCGCAGACCAGACACAGGCGATCGTCGCGGGCGGTATTGAGATGATGTCCCGTGTGCCCATGCTCTCCGACGAGGCCCGGGTCTTCAGCGATCCTCACTACGCGCTGCAGCATCAGATGCTATTGATGGGCAGCGGTGCCGATCTGATCGCCACGCGCATTGGTGCCAGCCGGGAGGATTGTGACGATGTGGCACTGCAGAGCCAGCAGCGCGCCACGCTGGCGCAGCAGGAGGCGCGCTTTCAGTCGATCATCCCCATCGAGACACCCGAAGGGATAATAAGTGAAGACGAGTGTATCCGCGCCGACATGACGGCAGAGCGGCTGGCGAGGTTACCTGCCGCGTTTGCGGAGCTCGGTGCGGCGGGCGCTGATCAGGTGCAATTGGAAAAGTTTCCCGAACTAAGCGCCATCGAGCACGTCCACACCATGGGCAACTCACCCGCGATGTGTGACGCCGGGGCGCTGGTTTTACTTGGAGACTTGGCGCTCGGAGAATCACTCGGTAGGGCGCCCAAAGCGCGCCTTGTTACCAGCACCACGGCATCGGGCGAGCCGCTGGAAGTCGTGAGCGGCTGCCTGACGGTGACCGAGGCGCTGTTAGCTGAACAAAATCTCCGCGCTCAGGATATCGATTTGTTTGAGATCCACGAAGCCTTTGCGGCGACCGTGGTCAAAACCCGCCAAGCGCTGGGGATCGACGACTCGCGTCTCAACGTCAACGGCGGCGTGATCGCACTGGGTCACCCGATGGGCGCCACCGGCGCCATCATGACCGGCACATTGATCGATGAATTACATCGTCAACAGCTGAGTAGGGGTATCGTCGCCGCCAGTGGCGCGGCCGGCAGCGGCAGCGCGCTGTTACTCGAGCGCTGTTAAATCTGACGTCTTGAGTGACGCAGTGCGAGGACCGCCCTCTAACACCAGTGGCCGAATGACTGCCTGATCATTAACGCACCCAGATCGGTGAGCTCCATACCCGCTCCTGAAGCGTGGTGTGAAGGTCGGGGCGCGGCTCAACGCCGGCGCGGATTGCATCCCATGTCGACCAACGACAAGTCGGGTTCTCTAGCGCCCGCACATAATAAAACGCGCGACTCTCCGGGTCATAATCCGGATCCTGCCAGACCGCCTTGAGCTCCGAGGCACCCAGCCCCTGCGTGATGCTGCAGTCCGCTAGATTAACCTGCGCACCGTTACCCGGGCAGCGATGTGTGTCGGGGTCAGGGATTAAGCCATCCGAGCAGGCGATATCGTAGACCCTCTCCTGGGTCTCGCCGTCCTTTTCCCAGCCCTTAATAATTTGCAGCCGCTGCAGCGCGGTACCACGCGGATCCGCACTGGCCCAAGCGATAAAAATGGGCGCATCGCCCGTTTTCGCCAGCTCGCCACCCATCGGTACGCCCCCTGCATAGGCGTCCTCGATCATGGTATCGGAATTTATGATGTCCGCTGCGTAGTCATTGCTCGCAAAAAACCGCACCCGCATACGCGGGCCAGAAGTCGCAAACGTCTCCTTTCGACGGAAAGCCTCATACAGCGCATCGCGGGTATTTTCTTCTGCCCATACGCCGGTCACACCGGAAGCACTCCAGCTCTCAAAGCCGCCGCCGTAGGTATAGGTTCGACCCTCTACCTCGGTCAATGTATCGGGTGCGACGAAATTGGCGAAGATGCCGTAAATCCTGTCCACGGGCACAGAACCGCGGCGTTCCGGCACGCCGTCAAGCAAACCGGCTTTGGAAAAAAACGTTTCCTCGTCATCGCTGGTACCCGCAACGTGAGTGTCACTCGCCGCTGCAAAACCAAACTGATAGGGGTTCTCCACGCCTTGAGACTCGAGCATCAGACCGTTGCGAAGCGCTTCCCGAACATAGCTTCCCTTCTCTTCGCTGTGGATGCTGGTCCCCACTCGAAATTTGTAGATCTCAAAATCAGCCCACTCATCGTTGGGGGATAACAATGGATGAGTATCCGACGTGCCTTTGACCTGAGTAATCTCCACAAGGGGTTCGTTGCGCATACGCTGCTCTGCATAAGCGTTATCCATCGGATCACCGGCCCAGTCCTCAAGCTTGAACATCTGCCCGTTAGAGCCATTGGAGTTATGGGGGATGGCAAGACTTTCGATGCCCTGCTCCCTCAAGGTGTCCATCCAATCCCAGAGTCCTTCCGGATTCTGAGAATTGAGCCGGGAAAAGGGAACCGCAGGCAGTTTGTCTGCGCCGCGGAAGAAGACATTCCGGTGCAGGTTACCCACATCATCCGTCGATGAGGTGTATTCATAGGCCACAAACGTCGTGAAACGGCCGGGATCATTGAATTGCTCTGCCGCATTGATGATGTCAGCCCAGGCCCGTCGGGTCACATCAATCACGACCTCCTCTGAAATGTGGCCTGCACGAATACCCGCCAGCGTGCCCGGAATAAACGAGGCAAAATTGGAGAGCCGTGCCGTCAAGCTCCACACACCCTTGTTGTCATCCGCATTCAGATTGTGCAGAGACTTGGACACCTCATATTGTGAAAAAGGCGTGGTGGTGTCTCCCGCCTCAAGTGCCAAACCCAAAAACATTGCGTGGTCGGTGACCGCGTAGAAATCGAGCGGTGTCGCCATCTGAATCTGGTAACCCGCAGGGTGCTCAATAGCCTGGCCCTGCGCGAACCGGTAAGCGTCATAGGGCGTTGCAGTGGTGCCAAAGTTGTACGCATCGAATGAGTACTCGGTGTGCACGTGCAAATCGCCGAAGTAAGCATTGCGCAGCGGGTTTGCCAGGGGCGGAGCGCGATCCAGAATATCCATGACGGTCTTGAGCGGCTCACCGCCCCGGCCACCAAAGTTGGTGTCCTCATCTAGCAGACCCACTTCCTCGGTACAGGCTGATATCAGCGCCAGGAGGCTTAATACAACTGCAAGGCGTTTCGTCATGATGTGTCTCTATCTTTCTTGTTATCAGAGCAAGAGTTTACTCGTCATCTGTTGCAGAGGGCACCTCCGGCACACGACGCCATTCAACCGTCCGCCTCATCATGCCCACCTTGACGGTAAACGCCAGACGATCATCTGACTCAAGGGTGATGGTGGCGTCACGATACTCCCCCAATCGGGCGGCAAACACCTGACCAGACCATTTATCGGGCTGGCTACCAGCCTCGAGAGCCTTCACCACTTTGAACCCGACGCGTCCCGGCTGATTATCGTTGCGCAGGACAACGCCTTCTCCGGCGGCGGGGACCATTTCGATCCAGACCGGCTCCTTCTCATGCTGCCAAAACCCTGCCAGATCTGGTTCCGCCCTGGCAACGGATACAGTAAGAAGAAGTGCCACCACATTAACGAGTTTCATCACGCCGTTCTCTCCTTTAATGACCATTCGCTGCCCTTTCAAGACGCAAGGTCCCTCGCAGTGAGTTTGCCCAATTGCGACATATGCACCTCATCCGGACCGTCGGCAATTCGACAGAAACGACCGATCGTGAAGACATCGGGAATCATCGTGTCCTGACACACCCCCATGCCGCCAAAAATTTGCATGGCGCGATCGGCGACTTCCTGCGCCATTTTAGGTGCCACGATTTTAATCATTGAAATATAGGGCCTGGCGCCGTCGAGACCCTCTCGGTCCATGACCTCTGCCGCCTGCAGCGTCAGCAGCCGACACTGCTCGATGTCACAGCGGCTGCGGGCGATCTCGTGCTGGATAGAGGTCTTTTTAATCAGCGGCTCACCAAAGGCCACCCGCTCCTGAGCGCGCGCGCACATCAGCTCCAGGCAGCGCTGCGCCATTCCCACAAAACCCATCGCATACTGAAATCGGCCCGGACCCAGACGACCCTGCGCAATCTCGAAGCCGCAGCCCTCGCCCTTAATCATGTTGCTGACCGGCACCCGCACATCCTCAAACAGAAGCTCCGCCTCACCACCCGGTGAGTGCAGACTGTCGAAGGCCCGGAGCGTTCTAACCAGCTTCACGCCAGGGGCGTCCCGGGGCACTAAAATAGTAGAGTGCTGTCGGTGGCGATCGTTCTCGGGATTCGATTTGCCCATTACCAACATGATCTTGCAGCGCGGATTAACGGCTCCGGTTGTCCACCATTTACGGCCGTTCAGCACATACTCGTCACCCTCACGACGAATCTCCAGCTCCATGTTGGTCGCATCAGATGACGCTACCTGAGGCTCGGTCATGGCGTAAGCACTGCGGATTTCTCCAGCGAGAAGCGGGTTAAGCCACTGTTCCTGCTGCTCAGGTGTGCCGTACTTAGCCAGCACCTCCATGTTGCCGCGATCAGGCGCATTGCAGTTAAAGACGCTCTGCGCCCACATCACTTTCGACATGGTCTCAAAGAGGGGCGCGATCTCAACATTGGTGAGGCCAGGGCTCCAGGGTGCGTACTCCTTGGGGAGAAAGAGGTTCCACAATCCTTCAGCTTTGGCCTTGTCGCGGATATCGTCGTACCAGCCGGGCACCTCCCAAAGGTGCTCCGGGTCATGGCACCACTCGTGCCACTCGCGCTCGCGTGGATAAATGTGCTCATCCATAAAACGCTGAAGCTGCGCATTCAATGCCCTGACCTGGTCGTTAATTTCAAAGCCCATAAAAAATTCCTATTGCTTNAAGAGTGGTTCATTTGCGGCTACCTGACCGGTNATGTCGGGCCGGCGTAATCNTGCAAACGCCCCAGCGATTCATAAAAACCGGTCATGGTGCCCTGAATGACGTCGGCNACGGGTTGTACCGCATCGATTCGGCCCACGACTTGCCCNGAGAGCGGAATCGCGGCTTCCATGTCACCGCCAAAATATAGCTCTTGTACGCCGGCTAATTGCTCACGGAAATCGAAGGCGCCCAGAGGCTGCAGTGCGGCCGTGCGCTCAGTCCGCAGTGCCCGCAATGCCGGTCTGGATTGCTGATTCAGGAACACGGTGTCGGTCTCCTTCGCCTCCACCACAGCCTGCTTCCAATTCTGATGAACCGGAGACTCAGCGCTACTCAACATGCGCGTACCCATTTGCACGCCNTANGGCACCCATGGCGAAAACGGCGGCCATCGAGGGGCCGTCGCAGATCCCGCCTGCAGCAATAATGGGTATGTCGGTGCGGGAACGAATCAGCGGCAAGAGCACCATGAGGGATACCGGGCTGGGATTTTTAAAACCCCCACCCTCGCCGCCCTCGACGATCAGGCCATCGACCCCACAATCAATCGCCTTGAGGGCCATATCCAGGGTCGGCACGACGTGGAAAACCTTGATGCCCGCCTGCTGAAAGATCTCGGTGCAGACCGCGGGGCTGCCCGACGACGTCGTGACAAAAGGTAGATTCTGTTCAATGACAAAATCGATGAAGTTGCTACCCTTCACAAAGGCGAGCGCAACATTCATGCCGAAGGGTTTGTCAGTGAGGTCGCGCATTTTCAGGACTTCTTCGCGGATGGCGTCGAGCTCACCTGAGCCGGTTTCGATAATGCCCATGCCACCGGCATTACAGACTGCCGAGGCGAGCTGAGAGCGGGCGATCCAGCTCATCGGCGCCTGAATGATGGGGTAGTCAGTCTCCGTGATCTCGGTGACCCGATTTTTTATTGGTGCGGCGCTCATGCTATATCCTCCAACATCGGCTCGATGCCGGTGCCGGCTATCAGCGCATCAACGCGTCCCCGGTCAGTTGTCGATAACTGCCCGTAGTGATCGCGAGTCCATTGCAAGCACTTGGCCTGATAAGGGAACGTCCGCTGGCGCCATGCTGCGCCGTCGATCTCGCACTGCCAGGTCTTCTCCTGCGTCATCACCGCGTGAGCATTCGCAAGTTGCGCCGGCGTATAGACCCGACCGATTTCCGACAGCACTCGTTTCAGGCTGGCAGGCTGATCTTCCACTGCAATCCAGTCAGAGGCGTCTGGCATCAAACCNCTGCCATCCGGCATTTTGTCGACCCAGCCCACCGTGCGCGGCGAGACGTCATGAGCAATCTCGCGTGAAGTAGGATCAAAGCCCACCAGCTGACTGAGCTGACCAAACAAGCCAAAGTCGCCTGCACCCGGCCGCTGGCCCAACATAAAAGGTTGGTTAGCGAGATGGCTCTCCATCGCAGCAAGGAATCGTCGGTAGCTNGCATCAATGATGGGTGCTGTCTCCTCATTGGAGCCGACCACCCACAGTCTTTCGATCTGTCNCTGCGAGATAAAGTCCTTGAACTGCTGAAACTGCTCCTGCGGCATGGAGACATCCATGCTGAGCGGTAATTTAGTGCCCGCATTGTCGGCATCGGCCTCGAAGTGCCAGCGGTAATGAAACATATACTTGGTGCACCACTCGTCAGCAAAGTCTTCGATCAGGTAATCAATAAACGCGAGTGCCGGATCCTCTGGCAACACCGACCGACCGGCATGCTCTGCCTCCAGTCTGCGAATGATTGGGGTGGAATCGCAGTGCGCTGTGACCTCACCACCCTCCTCAAAGAAGAACGTGGGCATGAAGGTGGGTTTGGGCGCCTCGACCCCGAGTCCCTGGCACATCGTCTCGGGCTGACCCCAAGTGATGGTATAAGGGATGCGTCGGTAGCGCAGTAGCGCCACCATTTTCTGGGTGTAGGGCGAGCCAGTGCCCCCCACCAGCTGGACGGGTTCGCGAGACATCGTTGGGACTCCTTGCGGCATCACAGAAGGACCTATATATTGGCATAAATAGTGTCAATAAGTAAGCGCTGGGGAGAACACCGATATGACATCACGACGCAAACTATGGCTCGGCTCAGTTTTGCTCTACGCGCTGTTCGTCAGCTGGTACANCGACTTTGGTGGCCCGCTTACGGAGGCAGAAATCCAGGCGTTCATTGTTAAGACGCAGGATCGGGATCTNGGTGGCGACCCCTCTGCTCGTGGNGCGCTGCTCGAATTTCTCCGCAATGACACGGGTCGACAATTTTTGATGTTCAACGCGGTNGATCTGGCGAAGAANCCCCCCGAGATGGAAGGCGCACCGCCTGACGCCGACGCCGAGACGCTCATCGATCTTTATATGGAGCATATGATCCCCGCACTGCTCTCGCGAGCAAGCCATCCCGTCGTGGTCGGGAAATCGGTGGCCGACAGTTTGGACCTGCTGGGCATTGAAGGTGCCGAAGCGTGGTCAGACGGTGCGATCATGCGTTACCGAAGTCGACGAACGCTCATCGACATTATCGGCAACCCCGAGTTCTACGAGCGCCACGACTTCAAAATGGCGGGCCTTGAGAAAACCATTGCTTACCCCATCGAGCCGCGAATTCATCTCGGCGACTTGCGGCTACTGTTCGGTCTGTTTCTGCTGGCGGCAACTGCGCTCATCGATGCGCGCCTGGCGCGAAAAGGTACTAGTGGCGATTCCGCATAGCGTTCTTAGTTTTCAATCGCAGGCTGTGTAGTTTGGCGCAAACGCGGCACCAGCAGCGGCGTATTGGCGACATACGCTTGGTACGCCGGGTCATCGCCCCATAGCTCCCGGCCCCGGCGCGCCAATGTTGGGATGCCACTGAGGCGGGTGAGCAAGGCGTAGACAAAAAGCGGCGAGAGCAATACCACCCACTGAGTACCCGACAAATAGGGTGCGGCCATCACCGCAATGCCGGCCCACAGCAGGATTTCACCAAAGTAGTTGGGGTGGCGGGAGCGGGCCCACAGCCCGACGTTAATGAATTGACCTGCGTTGGCCGAGTCTTCCCTGAAGCGCGACTTTTGCCGATCTGCAATGACTTCAATGGCAAAGCCGGTTGTCCACATCACGGCGCCGATCACGTAAATGGCGCCCACTGGTGGCTGCTCCGCGCTCAATATGGCGGTCAGCGCCGCGCAGCTGGTCATCACCACCCAGGCGCCCTGCAACGTCCAGGCGACAAAAAAGCGTGACGAGGACACCTTGATATGGTCAAAGCGCTGGTCGCCACCCGCTGCGTGAATACGACGGAACAAAAAGCTGCCGAGGCGGCTCGCCCACAAAAAGATCATGATCGCGATCAGCCATTGCGCGCTCGAGGGCGCTGTCGCGACGCTGATGGCTACCAGCGTGACCGCGATGTAGGTGATGCTCCCGGTAAGATCATAGAAACGCTCGCTTTGCAGAACCCAGGCCGGAANAAACGCCAGCCACTGCAGACTAAAGGCGCCCAAGGCCAGACCGCTCATGGCAGGCCAGCCGGCCAAATCGACCCNTCCGGGGTTGGCGAGAGTGGCAACAGCCATAGGCAGACCGACAGCCAGCAAAATAAAAATGATCTTCTTCATTGTGTCATGACTCTTTTTATCTGGGAGCCAGCGCCCCCATTATGCGTCTCTGGAACTAGATACTCTGTATACCGGTCAACGGTTCAGCAGGTGTTTCGTCAATTGGATTCAAGGCTCGCTTTGCAGCGACACCATGACCCCGCGTTGACCCGAGATCTGATTATCCAATAGCGCCTGCCAGATCGCATCGCAGGCCTCGGCACCGCTATGAGATTCCATCAGGAGCGTTGGTGCCAATTGCGTCACCAGCTCGATACTCGCCGCATAAGCTTTACCCACCACGACACCGCGACCCCACTCACTGTCTCGCTTTTCAATTTGCGCGGGCGCGAAGAACACCTCGGGCTCGCTGCCGGGCAGCGGCCCGCCACCCACTGACTGGCCAAACTGATCCCAGTGCGTCGCTCCCACCAATAACGTCTGGGCGGCATTGTCTTGGAGGCTGTGATGCAGGCGCGACCGCACTCCAACATCTCCGGCAATATCAATATAGGCGCTGCGAACGTTCACGACGCTTTCAACCTCGCTATAAGGCACGATACTGTCGTAGCAGCCCAGCGCTCCGGAGAATAGGACATTCTGATCGCTGGTGAGACCGACAATGGCGCCTTGGAAGCCAGCGGCACGAACAAATGCGGCCGTGCTGAAGCCCGTCTTGGAAGATGCAGAGCCGATCACGACCTGCTGCACACCAAACCAGCCGTTGTCCGCGAGGAGGTCAGCAATGACATAGCCGGTCATAAATAACGGGAAAAAAATGCAGCGCTGGTCTTCGAGCCGCTGAAGCTCACTAGGCTCAGATTGGGTCCGTGCGTAATGGTTGTAGAGACCCGGGAGCTCACCGCGATGAGGCATCGCGTCAGTAAACCCTCGCTCGGAGAGTTCACCGGGCAGCATCACCACATGGCTCGCCATGGGAAAGAATCCATAGAGCCGCTCGCCGACGGCGATGCCCTCGGCGCAACTCTCCAAAACCTCGGCGATACCCCATACCGTCACCTTGCCCCAAGGGTCTTCGCCTGTTGGATAGAACTGCCAATACCCAAACAGGTCTCCCGATGCCGCATAGGTAACGTTGTTGGCGGTCATGGCAAACTTATCGATAGCCACCAATATCTCACCATCACAGGGCTTTGGGATGGCATCCCGCACGACTTTGGTGTGGTGATAATCGCTTCGGTCAACCCAGAATTCTGTAAGCATCGCTACGCCCCCTTACAATGATGCGACTTTATGGACAGCGCGAGTCCGACGGGCATGCCGAAAGCGCCTGATATTGTCACGGCTCAGAGCAACTCAATCCGTCTGCCTCGGGGGGGCGGCACTCTGTACTCCTCAGGCAAGGTGCACAAACGCTCCATCCGAGTCACCGAGCCGTCTGCATACTCCCAGATGAGCTCATCTCCGTCGCGATACCGGCGCACCACTTGTGGCCCCCAACCAAAAGCATAAAAGTTCAGCACTTCGTCCTCCCAAATCATGCTAGCCGAGGTGCGCATGCAGTGCTCTTCCCCGGCCAAGGTGAATAAGACAGAACCCTCTGTGTCGTTGGTGTTGAGCCCGCCCGTACTGTTTGGACCGTAGTCGTGGATCAGCCCCGCCGATGTCACCACCACACGGCTACCGCACTGCTCAACCCGCTCTACATGCCCCACATGGCCGCCCGACATACCCCGCCATAATCCACGAATATCATCCGCCTCCGGTGGAAGTGGCTCGGCACAGGAACCCAAGATTGGGAGCGGAAAATGATCATAAGCGCACCCCGGCGTATTGCCCTTTGGGATATCGGCAGCGCGCTTCCCCAANCCATCCAGCANAGGCAANTCACAATAGNNGAGCATAGAGCCNNCGCCAGCCAGNGTNGCTGGGTCNGTGGTGAGGGGCGGTCGCGCAGAAAACCAGCCAAGCCAAACCAACCACGCGACCAATACAAAAAGGCCCAGCGATCCTCTGGTCACTATTTTACTAATCATTCAAACCGTCCTTTTAAATTCGCAGGGCGAGTCGATAAACCTTATTGCGCCAAGGGGTTTCAAGGCACGAACTGATGAAGCCGGCCTATGCGCGAGACGCTGCGCAGTGACACTGCAACAACCTCACTGAAAAATGTCAAAAAAAAAGGCGGCTAAAGCCGCCTTTTTCATCGATCAGACTACCCGAGATTAAAATTCCCAGGCCGCCTGCACACCCCAGACCTCGCCACGTGCGCGGTACTGGAAGTGCGAGCCTCGCGCCAAGGGCACGTCAGCGGCTCCACTTGCGACGAGCTCGTCGCCAATATTTCGGCCGTAGAACATCAGCATCCAGTTCTCACCACGAAGACCCGTGCGNAGGTTGACGAACTCATAACCTGACTGCACGTCGTTACCATCGAGATCACCCGTCATGTAGTAATCGTCGGTAAAGTTAACGTCCAGCTCGGTGAACCACACCATGGAGCCGACAGGCTGCATGTACTGTGCGCCAAAGGAGCCTGACCACTCAGCCGCACCGATTGGCACACCCGAGAGATCCTGCGATTGACCAGAGGGAACACCATTGCCCAGGAACTTCTGCGAGCAGGTGCGACCGTCTACCGATACCGAAGTCACCGGAGAGTTCGGTGTCAACGCACCCAACGCTGCCATTTCTGCTTGTTGCTGAGCCGTACAGCCGGCGCCCTCAAAGACACCGTATTCACCATCAACNNTACCCAAAGCGAGATTCAGGCGGAGCTTCTCGGTAGCCTGAAAGGCTGCGTCGAATTCAAAGCCCTGAATCTCGGTGCTCGCGGCATTGGTTACGACGAATCCAAGCCCAACGAAGGTCGATACCTGCTGGTCCTCGTACTCGCTGTTAAAGTAAGCCCAGTTCACGCGCATACGTCCGTCGAGGAAGGTGTGCTTGCCGCCTAATTCAAAAGACCAAGCCGTCTCATCGTCGTACTCAAAACCGGTACCCGGCTGGGTTCGACAAGCCTGGTCCGGACACTCTGCGGTGGGTACCGCCACAAAAACAGGGTTCTGATCATCGACCGCGTTGAAGCCACCGCTCTTGAAGCCCTCTGAATAACTAGCGTAGAGCAGATGATCATCGCTTGGTGTCCAGTTGAGCGACACCGCTGGAATGGTCTGATCTGTATCACGGTCTTCAATGAAGTGGTGCGAGTAGCTGTCAAAGAAAGAACCCTGCAGGCTGTGCTGCAAGAAATTACCAAAATCACCTGCTGTGGCCAGACCAACCAGAGGATCCGCGGTCTTAGTCGCGAGCCCTTGCGCCGTGCTGTTCAGCCACGTTTGCGCGTCAGCCGACTTCTCTTCCTCGGTGTAGCGCAAACCTGCCGTAACGCTCAGGTTATCGGTGATGTTGAAGGTACCCTGCAGGAAGACTGCCCAGGATTCTGTCTCCTGCGTCCACTCCGACAGGCGACCCACCTGGCTCCACATGGTGAGACCCTCTACCCCTACGGGCAGGCTGCCTGGAGGCAGGCCGAACAAAGGCTCAATGCCAGCAAGCTGGGCTGGGCTGTAAGCGAGGATCGTTGGCAAGCCGCCCGTGATCAAAGCAGTAATTGCGGGCTGGCCGAAAGTGCCATCGACCGAAACCATGCGGTCAATNTCTTGCTTGGAGTCGATGTAGTTACCGCCCACTANCCAGCTAAAGCGGCCGTCTAAATCGGAAGCCAGTCTGATCTCTTGACTGAACTGCTCGTACTCCTGATTGTCACTCCGGCCGATAAACTCTACCGGTAAGAAGTCAGCATCGATTCCGTCTTCAAATTCAAACTGTGACACGCCGGTTACTAAGCTAAGTGTCATGCCGTTGCCAAACTCGTGCTCAATGTTCAGCGAGAACTCATGATTTTCTGTATCAGTCCCGTCGAGGCGCTCGGACCCCTGACCACCCAGCGCTTCAACACCACCAATCGACAGGCCATCGCGATAAGCATCTGTAATACTCTCTTGGAAGCCCGGGAACGCAAATCCCATTACTGCGTACATAGCGGCGTTAGAGGCCGGGACAACGGGCGCTCCATTGACAATGGTCGGACCAAACTTTGTGACCGTTCCTGTGCTACCAGTGCGCAGGAAATCAGAATAGGTGTATCGGAACCCTACGCTGGTCGCTTCAGAAGGCTCCCACTGAGCACCGAAGCGGGCAATCGTTTCGTCCGTTGCAGGCATGTTGGGATTTGCCGCATTCGGTGAGGTGTTCTTGTTGTAACCGTCGATGGTTCGATCCATCACGGCCAGCCGAACAGCAAAGTTGTCAGTCAGGCTACCGCTGATGTGTCCTTCGAAGTATTCGCCATTGTCGGACTCAAAACTCGCCGCAACACGGCCAGACAAACCCTCGCCCACCGTCGGAGCAGCCGTGCGAATGTTCACCGCACCGGCCAAGGTATTCTTACCAAACAGGATGCCCTGGGGGCCGCGCAGCACTTCTACCTGCTCGAGATCAAAAAGTCCCAGTCGGGTTTGGCGGCTTCGTCCATAATGCACACCATCAACGAACAGGCCTACCGACTGCTCAAAAGATTGGTTTGCACCGATGGAGATACCTCGCATGGTGATAATCGAGTTGACCGCGTTCTCGGAAACTGAAAAGTTCGGCACGTAGGCACCAAGCTCCGTAAAGCTTCGAATCGACGCGTCCTGAATCTGTTCACCGCTAATCGCGGTCACCGAGATCGGCACGTCCTGCAGACTTTCGGTCCGCTTCTGAGCCGTGACCACGACCTCTTCAAGCGCCTGACCAAATGCCGTTACCGACAAACTGGCCACCGCAGCGCTTAACGCTACTTTTGCAAATGTTTTAACCATCGTTGTGGACTCCCATGGATAGGTTCTAAATCGTTGCTTTTTTTATGTGGAAAAGCGCATACAAAGGGACTTGCGCACACTTCCCCTACTTTTACAGAACGAATAGTGCCATAGCCGGCTGGAAACACAACCTTCGGTGGGGATGACCCCTACCAAATAATACCGCCCTTTCCTGCCAGCTCAGACAGGTTTTCGGAGCTGATGTTGGATTCCCGTTGCCGCTATTAGGCATACTGGCTCGGGTGTTCGTCTTTATATTGGCATAATAAGTGCCAATAAGTATAGACTGATTAAACTGTGAGTCGATAACCACGGGGCATTGAGATGAAGAAACTGCTGGTCATGGTGATCTGCGCACTCATCGTGCTGGGATTAGGCTATGCACAACGCGCCAGCATTGCCAAGCAACTGATGTCGGTGGCCCTGTCTCAGCAAATGGGGGCGAATCAGATAGCAGCACTTGAGGATGGTCTGCACGTTGCACTGTGCGGCGCGGGCGGCCCCATGCCTGCTCCCCGTGCGTCGGGACCCTGCGTTGCCATTGTGGCTGGAGCACAGTTGTTCATCGTCGATGCTGGCACTGACGGTGCGCGCAATTTGGGGCGTCTAGGGTATCCAATGGGTGCTGTAAACGGCGTATTTCTGACCCACTTCCACTCTGATCACATCGACGGCCTCGGGGAACTAGCCACGGGCCGGTGGGCCACTGGCGACCACGCTACGCCACTGCCCGTGTTTGGCCCTGAGGGTGTAAAGCGAGTCGTGGCTGGATTCAATACTGCCTACGCTGAAGATTTTGTGTACCGCCATGAACATCATGGAGACCTGGTGGCACCGTCAGCCGCCGCGGGCCTGACCGCAATCCCCTTCGTGGCGCCACCCAACGGTGACCTGACAACGGTTTTCGAAGGCGATGGATTGATTGTAGAAGCGCTCCGCGTCGACCACGAACCGGTCTCACCTGCCGTAGGCTATCTGTTCAGCTACGAGGGCAGAACCGTATTGATCAGCGGGGACACCGCAAAGTCTGACAATCTCACGCGCTTCGCGGAGGGCGTCGACCTGTTGGTGCACGAGGCACTCTCTCCAGAACTGGTTGGCATGATGGAGGCGACCGCGAAGGAGTTGGGCAACGCGATTTTTGCCAAGATCATGTATGACATTCCGGACTACCACGCCAGCCCAAGGGAGGCCGCCGAAACGGCGCGGGACGCTGGAGTGGGGCATTTACTCTACTACCATATTGTGCCGCCGATCGTGGTGCCCGGGCAGGAAACACTGTGGCTCAATGGCGCGGGAGAGATCTTCCCCGACTACACGGTGGGCTACGACGGTGTCTCTTTCAGTCTGCCCGCCAATTCGACGGAGATCATTCAAACCCGCAAAGGCATGTAGGGCTGAAGTGAAGGACCAAGCCCTTAGTGAGGTCGGATCAGCCGCAAAACGGGCGGGGGCGCTGGCGATGCAGTCCTCGCGGATTGTGACGTCTTAGCTGAGTGATAAAAGCACTGCGAATTCAATTTGGCACTGACACCCATTCATCGCCTGGCTCAAATGGAAGCGCAAGATGTTTATCAATGGCCACCGCACCTTCGATTTCAGGCTCGTAAAGCGGCGCCCGACTGTTGGCAGCGTGAGCATTAAGCAGGGCCATTAGCTCGGACAACTTATCAGGCCGCGCCCCAGCCAGATTCACCTGCTCCGTAGGGTCTTCTGCGAGATTAAAGAGCCACTGCTTCTCGGGACGCGCGGCGATCTGCAGCTTCCAGTCTCCATGGCGGACAATGCGATTGTGCCCAGAGGACCAGAACAAGGTCTGCCGCGACCATTCGGTTTGTGCTGCGACGCCCTGACTCATCAGCGGCAACAAATTCTCACCATCAATGTCGCGATCTTCAGGGAGTGGCTGCTCGACCGCGGCCAACAGCGTCGGCATGACGTCTATGTGTGCTACCGGCGTGTCGATCGCCTGACCTGCGGCAATCCGCGCAGGCCATTTGACGAACATCGGCACGCGAATACCGCCCTCAAAGTGAGTGATCTTCCAGCCCCGATACGGCGCGTTTACGTCAGCCAGCCCCACGTAGCCGGCGCCCCCGTTATCGCTGGTGAATATCACGATAGTATTTTCGGCGAGACCTTCCTCTTCCAATGCCGCCATTACCCTACCCACGCTGCGATCCAAAGCGCGGGTCATCGCAGCGTAAACCCGCAAACGATGTGGCTTGATATCGCCTACCGCCTCGTAGTCTGCCCGCGTCGCTTGCAGCGGAGTGTGAATGCCCCAGTGCGCTAAATATAAAAAGAAAGGCCGGTTGCGGTTGGACTTGATGACCTTGATCGATTCGTCTGTCCAGTAATCCGTCAGGTAACCCGCGGGTTCGAAGCGGTCCGCGTCGCCACTGTTATAACTATTGGAAAATGTGAGCGCCGACCACAGAAACTGGTCGATGGGATCAAAGTCGAGCTTCGCATTGACGACGTTGGGGTGGTCTTCGGGGAGGTACAAGCCGCTCGCCATCAACAGGCTTTCATCGAAGCCCTGCTCATGGGCTGCCATCCCATTCTCGCGACCGAGATGCCATTTACCAATATGCACCGTGTGATAACCATGTGCCTTGAGTAACTCTGCGAGGGTGACCTCTTCGGGTGGCAGGCCTTGCAGGTCATAAGTCGGTTTATTTGCCGCCGCCTCAGCGTCATACAAAGTGCCAGGTAATGTGCGGTCCATATCCGCCGCAACGATGGATATAGCCCGTCCCATGGACGGTGGCATTGGCGTATAAGCAAAGCCCGTTCGACTGGGATAGCGCCCGGTCATTAACATTGCCCGCGAAGGCGCACAGGTAGACGAGCCTGAATAGGACTGAGTGAATACAGCCCCTTGCTCAGCGAGGGCGTCAATGTGCGGCGTTTGAAGTTGACCACCAGCCACACCGCCACCAAAGGTAGAGATATCGTTGTAGCCCAGATCGTCAGCAACAATCAGAACGATATTGGGGGGACGATCGGCAGCGAGGGCCGCGGGCACCGCGGGCCCTGACTGCCACGCTATATCTCGCGGGGGTGCAACGACCTCGTCGAAAAATTGGGTTCGCAGTTTAACGCCAGTCAGAATGGCCGCGCCGGGGTACAGATAGCCCCACCCGGCAGCCGCAATTAGCACAACAGTGAGCGAAGCAATGATTCGTTGCATGGAACTCCTCTAGCGGCTCGCCATCACGCCAGCCATCTATTGGCAGTATAAATGCCAATAGATGGGAGATTCAATCGGCAATAGTGCTCTCAGGACGCGCGTCGCGCGAGCGCGGTTTGCAGGGTATGCGCGACCAACCAGAGCCGATCCTGTCCCCAGGTTGCCAGCATTGTCTCGCCTGCCGGATCCAGCAGCCGGAAGCTTGGCACGCCCCAGAGCCCCGCGTCGTACATTGATTGGCGATTCTCCTCGAGCACAGTCTCCCATGAGGTGTCATACCGGTGCGCCTGCGCCGCAGACCAATCGAGTCCCGCCGCTTCGACCACTTTTCTGAGCCCGCGATCATTATTGGTGTTGACCCCCAAAACAAAGGCATGCCGCAAAAAGCTTGAGAACAGTTGTACGCCTTTACCCTGCGTAGCCGCCCACGGATACAAGGCGTAGCAACGCCGCGCAGGATCACCGATCGGGTCGTAAAAATTGCCGTAGGGTAAGCCGGCAGCCCGCGCCTCCCTCGCCGCATCCATAAAGATATACATGCCTTTCTCTCGCGTCGCGGGCACACCGCGCATGACCATTGGCAGGACCGGCCGCAGGTTCAGAGTCACCCCGCTTTCCTCGGCAAACGCCACGGCGCGATCAAACACCATCGCCGTGTAGGGACTTCGCAGGGAGGCATACAGCTCAAGAGAATAGTGGCCCTGATCCGCGTGTCCCGCTAGATCGATGGCCGGCCGCGGCGCGATGAGCGGCTCACCCTTGCGCCTATCAGCGGCCAGCGCGGCAAGGCGCTCTTCAAGGTGACAGAGCCGATCAACGCCCCAGTACCATTCACCTCCGTAGTGGAACATGGCGCCCGAGTAATGTTTGAGCTCGCGGCGTTTCGCGGTGCCCGCCTCGACCGCCACGCTCGCTTCCTCGGGTGTGACCACACCGTGATCCGCCGCCAAATGCTCCAATGCCGCGCCGTCGCCTCGCCACACTGCCTCGCTCACAGCCAACACCACGCGCGGAAAATCAACCGCCGACTGCGCCGCCAGAATGCAGGTCGCCAATTGAACGAGCCGGGCCTCAGGTGCTTCCGGGTGCTCGGCAAAGCTCAGACCGTAGCCGGGCGCAATTAAATGCGCGTCGTATCGGGCCAGGCGAGAGAGCAGTTCGGGCTCCGGGGCGTTCCGCCCTTCCTGCCCTCGCACCAGATGACAGTGCAGCTCTATGTTGTACCGCTCAGCCAATCGCACAAGTAGCTGCGCGGTAAGGTGACTGTAAGCCTCATCGACTTGATGGAAGTAATCGACTCGATGCGGCGAACCCGTTTTGACACGAATTCGCTCCGCTTTCGCCTGACGCGTCGCGACTGCAGCAGGCCGGGAAAGGCGGGTCATCAGGCGGGAGGTCATCCANCNNNGGAAATGGCTGGGGTCCATGGTGGCAGNGCCACCCTGATCCTTGAATTGCTTGGCCACGGGATGTCCCCCTGCTTATTGTGGAGAGACCAAGCCNGCAATCAGCTTCGTCACGATGTCACAGCTGAGCTTTTGCGACAGCCCNTGGTGTTCGCGCAGCCGATGCCACATTTCAAAAGACGCCGCGGCNTGAATCNCCTCACGTCGCTCAACAGGAAGCGCCGCTNNCTCGGGNAGCCACAGCTCAAGCTCCTTGCGNAGCCGTTTTTGATGCCAGGCNTAATTNTCCNTGAGCTTNGGGAAGCGCCACAGCAANGCCTGAGTGCAGAGAATGATCTGGCGCAGCTTATCGAAGGCATTGAAGTATAGATCTACCGATCGCGCGATGCGCTCGTCTAACGACCCTGATCGATCCTCAACCCCAAACAGCGCCTCATAGGAATCAAGAAGCATTTCATCGGCGGCGAGAAAGAGGGCATCCATATCGGCGAAGTGCCGAAAGAAAGATCGAATCCCGACGCCCGCCCGATCGGCGATTTGCTGTGCAGTGGGCACTAGTGTGCCCTCCTCCATCAACGCCAGCGCCGCATCGATAATAGCCACCTGACTGCGCTCACTGCGCTGCCGACGGCCGTCTGAAGATTGCACACTGTTCTCCGCCACGCTCGTCCCTAGATCACAACTGTTCGACTAATGGCAGTGAGTATGCCATGACCTGAGCGGCCGCCCAAACCACTCTGCGTGGCATCTTGGGTTAGCTGCGGTCGCCAACGCGGGCCTCGATCGCCGCGAGATTAGACTGATGCTGATGACGATCAAGTCGGTAAAAGGCCAGCGCGGCAAGCATGATTCCCCACAGTAGCCACTGGGACGGCACCAGCAGACTCCCCAGCTGCATCACCGACTCGGCAGGCACGTCCTCAGGGGTCGCACCCTCGGGGAACGCCACCATCTGAAGTATTAATCCGGCGAAAAAAGCGCCGATACCCTGATTGGTTTTTCGGATAAAGGTTAACGCTGAGAAAAATACGCCCTCATTACGGCGCCCCGTTCTCACCTCAGTGTGCTCTACAAGATCTGCGAGCATCGAATAGAGAATCGCCTGCATCGCAATGATGAAACCAAGGTCAATCGTGTTCACAGCAGCCAGAATCGGGAATAAGAGCGGGTCACCGTTTTCCGGCATCCAGCCCACCAGCCTGAACAGGACCGGCAGGGGCTGAATGGTGAAGGCCAGGATACCCAGCCGGAGCACTGCTCCCTTTTTACCCCAGCGCTTGGATGCCCAAGGTGCAATAACCAGCCCCATGAAGGCCGAGACCAAGACGAGTAGTGTCCAGTAAAAGATCTCTATGGATGTGAAAGCCCAAAAATAAGTGAGCATCAGGAAAGTCAGTGCCGCAGTGAGGCCCGTCGCGACGGCGCTGGCAATCGAAGAGATAAACAACGCGAAGAAACTCTTGTCCCGCAGCGTATCAAGCACCTCTGCAAATACTGCTTTAACACCCTTGCGCTCGCGCGGTGGCGGCGCGTTGAGTGAGCCAATGCGATGGTGGGTGCCCGCCGATGACACCAGAATCGCCAGCAAGATCACCCCGCCCGAGATCACTCCGTAAGCTTCATAACCGTCGCGATTCAGAATGCCCACCGGATAGCGCTCTGTCGGAACCAGTAAAAAGGCATACATAAAAACCGCCATGCCGGCACCGCCCGCCCAACCAAAAAACGATCTCCACGCCTGAATAGTGGTGCGTTCGTCGTAATCTGCGGTCAGCTCCGGCATCAGCGCGGAACTCGGCGTCTCGTAGAAAGTAATGAGCGTGCGGATCAGGATGGACAGCACGACCAGGTAGGCAAAGAGCGCGCCATTACTCCAATCGGGTGGCTGCCACAGTAGGGAGTAGCACAGCGCCACCGGAATGGCTGCCGCATACATGAAGGGGTGCCGACGACCCCAGCGAGAGCGGGTGTTGTCTGACCAATAGCCCACGATTGGATCGCTGAGCGCGTCGAACAACAAAGCGATCAGCAGTGCGGCACCGGCAAGAGCGGGCTCCAGCCCAATCACGGTGCCGTAAAACAGTAATAGGAAGTACTGGAAGCCGTTATCTTTGATGCCATAAGCCACTGCACCAAAGCCGTAAGCGAGTTGGGCGCCAAGGGCTAACTTTGGCGGGCTAGCGGCTGACACACCNTCTCCGCGAATCTCCCTGTGCGCNGCTCGAGCCCCGCGGGCAGATTTTTGTATCAGTCATTTTCAATTGAGGCCCTCAGGAGCCAGNCTGTTCTGCTTCGAGATAGCACTTTGCGCAGAGCGCCTCGTAGCGCACGTGTTCATCGTCGATCATGACCTGTTCACCCTCGCGAATAATGCCTTTATCTCCCAAGCGAGCATTAAAGATTGCTTTTTTGCCGCACCGGCAGATGGTTTTCATCTCCTGCAAAGAGTGCGCCACCTCCATCAAACGCTGGCTNCCCGGAAATGCNCGGGTTCGAAAATCGGTTCGAATACCNAANGCAACNACNGGNATNTCGTCGAGCACTGCGATCGCCAACGCCTGATCCACCTGTTCCGAGGTCAAAAACTGTGCCTCATCAATCAATACACAGGCAACGCCCCGCTGCAGATCGTCGCGCTCACCGAGGAGCTTCTGCAAAGCAACGCGTAAATCCTGACCGGACGAGAGCAAGAGGTCTGCGCGGCGCGTAACGCCCAACCGCGACACAATCTGGTTGTCTCCTTTGGTATCCACAGAAGACTTCATCAGCACCACGCTCTGATCGCGCTCTTCATAGTTATGGGCAACTTGCAGCATCGCGGTGCTCTTGCCGCTATTCATGGCCCCGTAACGAAAGAAGAGTTTACTCATCTCACCAGCCCCGCCTCGCGTTGGCTTTACTCACTGTCCTGTGTACATTGATAGTACACGACCACACTGGTTCATTCTCTTGGCGAAAGAGCGCAACTAAACGCACTCGCGGCCAGCACCAAGCGCCGCGCCGGCCTATGATGGCAAACGATATGGATACCGACTTTCTTCAAAATCTCAGCGTCGACCAGTACCCCTTTGACCCGCACTATGCGCAAAATCTTCGAGACTTGTTTGGGGAACGCTTTCTCAGAGAGCTTACGCAGGAAGAGCAAGCAGACTTGAATGCGGTCACCTTTTGTCCGATTCTTTTTGGAAACCGATCCGGCTCCAATCTACTTACGAACTCTCTGTATCGGGCCGGCCTGGGATTTCCCGAACACGGTGAGCCCTTAAATCTTCCCAGCATTGAACGAATTTCAGAAATACACCAACTAGAGACCTTTACCGACTACTTCTTATTTCTCTCGCGGCGCTGGCGTCAGCACAATGTCGTGGGCTTCAAGATCAGCATCGGACAACTATTTGACCTCACCCGCACTGGCCTGCTGAAACATTTTAAGAGCATAAAGCTGCTGCACAGTGTGCGACGAGACAAGCTCGCTCAGGCGGTTTCTCATTACATCGCCAAAGCCAGTGGCCAGTGGTCGACCACTGAAGCCGGCACACCTGACCAAGCCGTGCCCTATTCCGCCGAGGACATCCTGCGCTTCTTACGACGAGGAGCGCGCTTACAAGCCGACTACCAGCTCTACCTGACGATTCATGGTTTTTCTGGCATGGAAATCTGTTTCGAAGATTTTGTGTCGAGTCCTGAATCTCATGTCGAGGACATCGCTACGTTTCTGAACTGCCCCGCTGATCTCTCTGGTCTCGACCTAGAATCAGCTCCAACCCGACCTCAGGCCAGCGATCTCAATCAACAATTCGCGCACCGTTTTCGATCCGAACTGAAAGGCCAAAGCTAAAGCAGGGTGGTGAAGGTCTGAGAGGGCGAGTCACCTCACTGAGAGAGGGCTGGCAGACCGCTAAACAGGCCAAGCGCCTCGGGGTTGGCCAGCGCATCCTGATTGGCCACCTGCTCCCCGTGGATGATTTTCCTGACCGCCAGTTCGGCGATCTTGCCACTGATGGTTCGCGGAATGTCAGTCACCTGAATGATTTTGGCAGGCACATGGCGAGGCGTGGTATTGGCTCGGATCTCCGTGCTGATTTTGTCCGTCAGCCGCTGATCGAGCTGAAGTCCCTCGCGCAACACCACAAACAGCACGACGCGCACGTCATCCTGCCAATCCTGCCCGACCACGACGCTATCGAGCACCTCTGTCACCCGCTCGACCTGGCGATAGATCTCGGCGGTGCCAATCCGCACGCCGCCAGGATTCAGTATCGCATCTGACCGGCCGTGAATAATAAAGCCGCCCTCTGGGGTGATCTCGCCGTAGTCGCCGTGCGCCCAAATGCCAGGCCAGCGCTCGAAGTACGCGCGTTGGAACTTGCTCCCATCAGGGTCGCGCCAGAAACCTATCGGGCATGAGGGAAAGGCTTGCGTGCAGACCAGTTCTCCCTTCTCCCTGACCACAGGCTCGCCCGCCTCATTCCAGATAGCGCTCGCCATACCGAGACCGCTAGCCTGAAGCTGACCGGCATACACCGGTAACGTGGGCACCCCGCCAACAAAACACGAGACAATATCGGTCCCTCCCGAAATGCTGGCCAAATGCAGGTCAGACTTGAAGGCGCGATATACCCACTCGAATCCTTCATGGGGCAGCGGCGAGCCTGTAGATAGCAAGGTCCTCAGAGAGGTCAGTTGATGGCTCTCTGCGGGCACCAACCCCGACTTTTCGAGGGCGCCCAGATATTTTGCACCCACCCCAAATACCGAGATTTGCTCCTCGTCGATAGCATCAATGAGGCGGCGCCCTTCCCGCGCGAAGGGCGAGCCATCGTAGAGAATCAATGTGGCGCCTCTCGCCAGTCCGCTGACCAGCCAGTTCCACATCATCCAACCGCAGGTAGTGAAATAGAAGAATCGGTCATCGCGGCCGATGTCGACATGAAGAGCATGCTCCTTGGCATGCTGGATCAGAGTGCCGCCCACACCATGAACGATGCACTTCGGCACACCGGTCGTGCCGGATGAATAGAGAATAAACAGGGGGTCATTAAAGCGACACGGCACACAGCGCAGCGGCGTGGGCTCGCCATTAAGGCAGGCATGCCATGAAACAGCGTCGCGGATAGTGGCGAAATCGGGAGCGTCCGACAAGCGAGGTACCACGATCACTCGCTCAATTTCGGGAATCGCTCTGGCGATGTCTCCGGCTCGCGCCAGCGAGTCGCAAGCCTTGCCGTTGTAATGATAGCCGTCAGCAGTAAACAGTAATCGGGGCGTAATCTGACCGAAGCGATCTACCGCCCCCTGCGTCCCGAAATCGGGAGAACAGGAAGACCACACGGCTCCCAGACTGGTCGTCGCAAGCATCGCCACCACGGTCTCGATGCAGTTTGGCATGAAGCCTGCCACCCGATCGCCCGGTACGACGCCAGCCTCGGTCATCCAAAGAGCGAGTAGAGCGACCTGATCCCTCAACTGCCGGTAGGTCAGGACGCGCCGTGACTCAGCCTCGTCGATTTCAACCAGCGCCTCGTGATCGTCATCAAACCGGAGCAGATTCTCTGCATAATTCAATGCGCCCTCAGGGAACCAACGGCACCCCGGAAGACGCTGGGGGTCATCACAAATGCGCTCGCCCGGCTCGCCCCGCACATCGGTGAACTCCCAGACCGCTTGCCAGAACAAGGCAGGCTCATCAATCGACCACTGGTGCAGCGAAAAGTAGTCTCCTTTAAAATCCAATCCGGTTTTGGCGCGGACTCGCTCCGCAAATATGGTCAGCTGAGCTGACGACATTCGCTCGGGGGAGGGCGTCCAAAGTGGCGCAGTTGCTCTCGTCGTCATGGCGTATGGGTCACTCTCAGACAGTCGGTCAATCGGAATGCTGCAGTCTACGCGAGCCAAACGCGCCTGCAGCCGTGCGAGAGAGTATGCCCCGAGAAAAAGCACCCTCCAAGGCGCCCACCAAGGCACCCACAAACCGCGGTTTTACCACTGGATGACCGCTTCATAAAAGTACTCGCATCAGGGGTGGCTACCGGCACGCACTGAGGCATACTACGCGTCTCTAAAGATAAGGAGTGTGTCGATGAAAAGTCGCGCCGCAGTTGCATTTGAAGCCGGCAAACCGCTGGAAATTGCCGAGGTAGAAGTGGGGGGGCCCGCCGCCGGAGAAGTGATGGTGGAAATCAAAGCCACGGGTGTTTGCCACACCGACGCCTTCACGCTTTCCGGTGACGATCCTGAAGGCGCTTTGCCACNGCAATTCTGGGTCACGAGGGCGCAGGCGTCGTGGTAGAGGTGGGTGAAGGCGTCAAAGACCTCAAAGCCGGTGATCATGTGATCCCGCTCTATACGCCGGAGTGCCGGACCTGCGACTTCTGCCTGCACCCCAAGACGAATCTGTGCCAAGCGATCCGGGAAACTCAGGGACAGGGCCTGATGCCCGACCGCACCAGTCGCTTTTCGATCGACGGCGAACCCATTTTGCACTACATGGGCTGCTCGACCTTCTCAAACTTCACCGTCCTACCCGAGATTGCCGTGGCAAAAGTGNGGGAAGACGCGCCTTTTGAGAAGATCTGCTACATCGGCTGCGGTGTCACCACAGGGATTGGCGCGGTCGCTTTCACCATGAAAGTGGAACCCGGCGCCACCGTTGCCGTATTCGGCCTCGGAGGAATCGGACTCAATGTGATTCAGGGTGCCAAGCTGGTGGGAGCACGTCGCATCATTGGGGTAGACCTAAACCCTGACAAAGTCCCAATGGCTACCCAGTTCGGCATGACCGATTTCGTGAACCCCAGCGAAGTGGACAACGTCGTTGATCATCTGATTCAAATGACAGATGGCGGCGTTGACTACAGCTTTGAGTGCATCGGTAACGTCAACGTCATGCGTCAGGCGCTGGAGTGTTGCCACAAAGGATGGGGGCAAAGTTGCATCATTGGTGTTGCCGGCGCCGGGCAAGAAATCTCTACCCGCCCTTTTCAGCTCGTGACAGGCCGCTCCTGGCGGGGAACCGCTTTTGGGGGTGCCCGCGGTCGCACGGATGTACCAAAGATTGTCGACTGGTACATGGAAGGCAAAATCTTTATTGATGAGATGATCACACACACGATGCCTCTGACCGAAATCAACACGGCGTTCGATTTGATGCATGAGGGCAAGAGCATCCGCTCAGTGGTGACGTTCTGATGTCATCGGAGTGCTTGAGCAGCGTTCGCGCCTTNGGCGGTCATCAACATCGTTTTCAACACCGCTCGCAGGTNCTCGATTGCGACATGATTTATGCGGTGTATTTGCCTCCTCAGGCGGCAGCGCAAGACGTTCCGGTGGTCTACTACCTGTCGGGACTGACCTGCACCGATGAAAACTTTGTAACCAAGGCTGGGGCGCAGCGAGCGGCTGCAGAGCTCGGTGTGGCCATTGTCGCACCCGACACCAGCCCAAGGGGCGACGGCGTGCCGGATGATTCCGAGGGTAGCTATGACATGGGATTGGGCGCCGGCTTCTATCTCAATGCCACCGAGGCACCCTGGTCAGCGCACTACCATATGTATGACTACGTGGTGACGGAGTTGCCTCAGGCTGTCGCNGAGGCGTGCCCGAGGGTGGACACCTCACGCGCTGCTATTACNGGCCACTCTATGGGNGGGCATGGAGCACTGACTATTGGGCTCAAGAACCCGGATCATTACAGATCATTTTCTGCATTCTCACCCATCGTGGCGCCGACCCAATGCCCTTGGGGCAAAAAGGCGTTCTCACACTACTTAGGNGCAGACGAGTCCTCGTGGGCGGACTATGACACCTGTTTATTNCTGGGTAAGGCGACAGANCANCGGCCCATCCTGATTGATCAAGGGACGTCNGATAACTTTCTNGAGGAGCAGCTCAAAACGCATTTGATTGAGGAAGCCAGCGAGGCAGCGGGCTATCCGATCGAGGTGCGTATGCAGGAAGGCTACGACCACAGCTATTACTTCATTGCGTCTTTCATAGAGTCACATTTGGCATTCCATGCCGGACATCTGCAGGCAAGCTGANGTCCGCGGTATCGAAGTCCAAGNCACGAAAAAAGAAACCGGCAAGACAAGAAAAAAGGCGCCATCACGGCGCCTTTTTATTTTGCCCGACGCATCCCTGCACATTGCCGGTCGATGATCCGATACGCGGGTCGCCAACTGGCTCTGCATCAATGATGACTGTTGCTGCTCTCCTCTGACTGACGCCCGTCAATAATCTTCTTCATATAAGTCCACGACGTCTCATTGCGTCTGGAGTCGTCGAGAGGTGGCGGCGCCACATATTCCGGGTAATTCGCGGCAATCTCAGATTTGAGAAGCTCCGAGAGCTGCTCATAGTTGAGCAATTTGCGTCCCATGGCATTGAAGTACAGCATGCCCGCGCGCCCGTTCATCTCCATCCACGGTAACCAAGGCGCCAGACGCACCCAGGAAATCACGGGATAGGCCACTGGTTGCGATTCATCCAGCAGCTCAGCGACGTCACCATTAAAGTCAAAAATTTCCGTCGCGTGATAACTGCCACCAACATACTTCTGGTACTCACCGCCCATGGCGTTTTTGTAGAACAGGGGTATCTCGTAATTGATCAGATATTGGCCATTAATATCTCGGTAGGTGAAAGCCTTTTCCGAACCATCGGCATTAACCCCAAAGCTGGGACGCTGGTTGACCGGGTCATTGGCTACGTGAATCACCTCGTTGGCTTCNCCGGTCCAGGGGTTATCAAAGGTGCGCAACACCTCCCCGGTTTTTGGGTCGAGGTAAAGCATGATTTCTNTGGATACCAAGCGGTAGCCTNTGCCCTTATCGGGATCTTCCACCTGCCCNCACTGGCGCACGTTCATACCCAGCAAGCCAAAAATCCTTCGGTCAGGCTCACCGGGTACGCGGGAATAGCCATATCCAGACCATTCGAAGACTTGGGGTGAGTTATCCTCGGTCGAACACTGCACCTTACGATTCAGGGCAACAAATCCCTCCGCGGAATTGGGGTCAATGGTCTCAGCCTGAATGGGGGCGGCCAATAATCCAGCCAGCAGGAAAGAGGCCGGTAGGGTCGTGAATGAAGACAGTCGCATAAGCTNTTCTCCTTGCTGTCNAAACTTTCCNAGGAGCATAGCCCGTTTGAGAAAAGATATAAACATATGACAATATGCTATTTCGTGCCCGATGCTTCTGAGGTTTTCAACGAATGACCCCGACACTCACGCGCAGGCATCTCCTGCAAGGCTCCCTGGCGGGGCTCACCGCCGGCATGAGCGGCGGCTGTGCCCGGCATCTCCCGAGCCGGAGAGTCGTGATCGTAGGTGCCGGGCTATCGGGTCTAAATGCCGCCCTGATTCTGGAGCGCTGGGGTTTCGACCCGCAGGTGGTGGAAGCCCAAGAGCGGGTGGGCGGCCGACTCTGGACTCTGGACCACTTACCCGGCTCGCCTGAGGGCGGTGGCAATGTCATGGGTTCTCATTATGGTCGTATCCTCAAGATGGCACATGACCTTGGAGTGCCGCTGCGCTCGCCCCCCCGCACACTGCCCACCGACTACTTCATTGGAAACCAACGTATCCCGCGCGATGACTGGGCGAGCGCTCCAGCCAACCCCCTTCCCGACGCGTGGCGCAACACTCCACCAAGTCGATTGATGGGAAAGCTGAACGCATCGAATCCTCTTCTAAAAACCCGCGCCTGGCACGATCCCGCGCTGATGGCGACGGATCAATCTGCCCTGTCAGGGCTGAGAGCGTTGGGCTTCCCGGAAACGGCCATCACATTGATAGGCACTAACAACAGTTACGGCAACAATCTCGCAGACACCAGTCTGATGTCGCTCTATCGCGTCATGGGTGAGTTTGGCCGGCTGTCTGGACCGGCCCTGGCGGTGCGGGAAGCGACACAAGGCAACATGCGGCTGCCTGAAGCAATGGCCGGGCAATTGGCCCGGCCGGTTGAGATGGGGGAGCCCGTGACCGCTGTCCATCAGTCGTCCACAGAAACACGGGTGACGCTGGCATCGGGCAAGGTACTGAATGCCGATGCCGTCATCATGACGCTTCCACTCCCTGCCCTGCAGCAAATCGACATGGATCTGCCCAGGGCACGCGCGAACCTGTTGGGCGAGGTCGACTATCACAAGGTAATTCAACTCCACTGTATCGTTGAGGCACCGTTTTGGGAGAACGCTGGCTGGGGCGGCTCCTGGTGGACCGATAGCCTCCTCGGCAGAATCTTTACCCGACCGATACCGGGTACTGCCCGCTACAACATGACCGTGTGGATCAATGGCGATGATTGTGACGAGCTCAATATATTGAATGAGACCGCTTGCACCGACACTATTTCTCGTGCGCTCTGGGACTTGATGCCGGATGCGCGTGAGGTGACCTCGGTAGGTCAGCTAGTGAGGTGGAGCAATGATCCGCACGCTGGCGGCGCCTGGGCACTGTGGCGACCGGGCCAAGCGGCGACCGCACACCCCGCTCTACGCGCCCCTGCGGGGCGAGTGTTCTTTGCCGGCGAGCACACGGCAGAATCTTACCGAGGTATGGAAGGCGCCATGGAATCTGGAGAGCGCGCTGCATTGGAAGTCATGAGGCTGCTCGCGTGAATCAGTGCCTGCGTCATCTCACTATTAGTCTGGTGCTCTCCTGCTTCGCGAACCTGACCGTGCAGGCGAACCCGCTAACCGGTAAGCAGCTGTACGACATCGCCTGCAGCGCCTGTCACAGTCTGGGACAAACCCCTGACCATCACATCGGCCCGCCGCTGGGAGGGCTACTCAACCGGCAGGCGGGCGCGGTCGAAGGCTACCGCTATTCCGAGGCTCTGCGCGATTCAGGTTGGCGTTGGTCGCTGCCGACACTGCTTGCCTGGCTCGCCGAGCCTGACGCCGCGCTACCCAATAACGCCATGAACTATGTGAATCCGTTGACCGCTGAAGAAACCCAGCGCCTGGGTGAGTGGCTTCTCAGAAAACCGTGAAGTTACAACCCATCAATAAGCTGTTCCCAACCGCCCAACAGTGGCAAGGACGACGTCGGCGCTCTCTCGGCCAGGTCGATGCCCGCTTCTTGCAGCGAAGCCCAGGCCAGACACAAGTTGGAAGACAACACCGGACCAGAAAGGCTTTTCGAGAGTTGGGAGACGATGCGCAAAGTCGGCAGCCCGGTCCCCGTAATGAGGTAGGCGTCGGCTCTCTTGTTTCGCCATCGGGCTTCGATTCTGTCGCCGGCAGCTTCTGGCGAAAGAGCGTATATAGCGCGGGTATCGCCCTGGTTGGGATCAAGAGAAAACTGGTCGACCACGTCGCAACCCCGAGCCCGCCAATGGCGCTCTGCCGCAGTGAGCAGCCACTCTGGATACGGACAGATCAAAGCAATCGAGTTGACACCAAGATGAGCCAAGGCACGCTCAATCGCTGCCGCCGCGGAAATCACGGGCTGCCCCCGTTTCGAACTCAGCTTACCAAGATGCGCCTCAACAGCCTCGTGACCGAGGAGATAAGTCGACCCTGTACACGCCAGTCCAATCGACTGCAGCGAGAGGCTATCAAAACGATTCAGGGTCTGAGCAATATCAGTAAAGTAAGCGCGCAGCCGAGTCGCGGGGTCAAGTTCGGCGCTGACCATACGAACAGTGGCACAGGTCACCCCTTGTGGCATCAGGGCCCGGAATTCGGTCTCTGCAGTGGGGTTCGCCTGAGGTGTCGCGAGCCCCAGAACGCCGTTGCGTCCGTAGTAACCCTCACTCATTTACGGCATCCCTGTTTTATTTTCGCGCTGCGCGGCAATATATCACGCACACTTACAGGCGCCGTGCCGACTCGCGCGTGGCGCGTTGAGCTAGACACGCTGAGCCATAACAGACGCCATGATTGATTCCACTGTCACCATCGTAGGGGCTGGTCCTTCCGGATTGACGCTGGCCTGGTGGTTGGTCAATCAGGGCGTGACCGTATCCGTACTGGAACGCGAGGGAGCGATCCCGAGAGACATGCGCGCCTCCACTTTCCATCCCGCAACGCTGGATTTGCTCGATGGAGCTGGGATCGCCGACGAACTGATCCGATGCGGGACAGCAGTACCCATGTGGCAGTATCTAATTCACGAAACGGGTGAGCGGGCAGTGTTCGACATGGCTTGCCTCGACGACGTCACCGCCTACCCGTTTAGGCTGCAGTGCGAGCAATTCAAGCTCACCGAGCTACTGGCTGCGAAATTGGATGATCACCCCCTGTGCACGCTGTATTTCAATGTCTCTTTTAAGGATGCGGTACCCGAGGATGAGCGGGTTCATATCTGCTACGCAGATGCCGATGAAGTAAAACAGGGGTTCTGCGACTGGCTGGTTGCAGCCGACGGTGCCAGCAGTCAGGTCAGGAAATCGCTCGGCCTGAATTTTGACGGGACGGTATTTCCAAAGACCTCCATTACACTAGTGATGGAGCATCCCTTCGAGGAAGATATTCCGAATCTGCTGGGCGTGAATTATGTCTGGCTCCCCGATCGTCATTACAGCCTGATGCGACTGAGGGACACGTGGCGTTTTACCTACTCACCCGAGTCCGGACAGGACATGGAAACCGCNTTGAGCGACCCGGTGGCAAGAGATCACATTGCCCGGGTCTCTCCTCGAGCAGCAGACACCGCCATCCGCAGCCGAAACCTCTACACCTTGCATCAACGGTGCCTTGAGCAGTTCTGTCACGGCCGCATTCTCTTTGTGGGAGACGCGGCTCATCTCAACAGCCCGGCGGGCGGCATGGGCATGAATAGTGGCATTCATGACGCACGATCANTGGCTGATCATCTTGTGCCGGTTTTGCAGGGAGAAGATGTCAGTTTGTTGGAACGTTATGATCGTCGTCGGCGCACCATCGCACGCCANGAGGTGCAGCGCCTCTCGGCGCAAAATTACGCCCGACATCGAGAGACAGACCAAGAAAANCGTCGCCTGATCTGGGAAGATCTGCAGGAAATAGTAAGCGACCCCGCACGACATCGCCGTTATCTCCTTGATGCGGCTATGATCCGTTCACGCGAGCGTGAAGCGACTATCGAATGAGGCTGATGCTATGACCACTGTTCAACAGGCGATGGCTGATCTGGAGCTCACCCTCCCTGAGGTGATCACGGGTTATGTCGATGGCGCCGCCATACCAGTGAGAGACGGGGCAAGCAGGCACCCTGTGCATTTCCCGGGCACGGGTGAGCAGATCTCGTCACTGCAGGAGGATGATCCCGCAGCGGTGGGAGAGGCCATCGAGTGCGCCAGATCACATTTTCAGGATGGCGCCTGGTCTAGGGCGTCGACCGCAACCCGACAGAGTATCTTCCGGCGTGCAGCGACACTGATCAGACAGCACGCCGAAGCCCTGGGTTTACTGGAGTGTCTTTGCGCAGGGCTACCCTCTTCTCATTTGGCTTCTCGACAGGTGCCCAGAGCGGCTGACAATCTGGATTTTTTTGCTGATTACATCGGCGTGATGGCCGGTGAGACCTTTGAGCAGCTCCCGGGATACCAAACCAGTGTGACCAGGCAGCCGGCAGGCGTGGCAGCGCTGTTCGCTCCGTGGAATGCGCCGCTGGCGCTCGCCAGCATGCAAATCGCATCGAGCCTAGCGTTTGGTAATACCTGTGTGCTCAAACCTTCCGAATTTACGCCACTCTCCATTTTAAAACTGGTGACGCTGATGGAAGAGGCCGGCCTGCCACCCGGTACGATTAACGTTGTCAATGGGCGCGGCGCCGTCACCGGCGCAGCGCTGGCCGGTTCACCTGATATCGATCGTATTGCTTTCACCGGCGGCGGGAGTACCGCGAGACAGGTTATGACCGCGGCGGCAGCACACCTGACGCCTGTGCACTTCGAACTGGGCGGCAAGTCAGCCAACATCGTTTTCGATGATGCCGATATCGAACGGGCAGTAGATGGCTCGCTGGTCAACGTTTTCAGCAACAGTGGGCAGATCTGTATTGCCGGATCACGTATTCTGGTGCAACGACAGATTGCCGCACGCTTCACGGAAGCGTTTGTCGCCAGAACCCGGGCGCTGATCGTGGGCAATCCACTCGATGCAGAGACTGAGGTCGGTCCCATGGCGTTCAAGGCCCACTGGCAGCGCGTTCTGGACCATATCGAGCGCGCCAAATTGGAGGGCGCTACTCTGCTGTGTGGAGGCGAAGCGCGCCGCGATCTTGGGGACGGTTATTTTGTTGCGCCCACCGTTTTTCAGGTCGATAACAATCAAGTGGCACTGTGCCAGGAAGAGGTTTTTGGGCCCGTCGTCAGTATTCAGGTATTCGATGACGACGACGAGGCGCTGTCGATCGCCAACGACAGCCGCTTTGGCCTCGTGGGGTACTGCTGGACCCGTAGCCTGGCCCGGGCGCAAACATTTCAACAGCAGGTCGACGCCGGAACCCTATGGATCAATACACCGCTTGCGCGAGATTTGCGTGCGCCCTTCGGTGGCTTCAAAGAGTCCGGCATTGGCCGCGACGGACCCCGTCAAGCCGCTGAATTTTTCACCGAGGAAAAAGCCACTATTACTGCCGTGGGGAACACACCCATTCGCAAGTTGGGGCACAGCCGTTGATCACGACCCCACCGCTCCACCCTATCCGAATAGCGCCGCCCTGCCTGCCGACCGAGCCGGTGTAGAACGATAGAGAGCCGTGATGAGCAAAGAAGGTCCGCGAACCTAAGATGAAAATGAGTCGACGCACGCTGGTGATCTTTCATCGCTGGATTGGACTGGTCGCCGGCGCCTGGCTCCTGACGTTGGGCGTGACCGGCGTTTTTCTGGACCATGATGAGTGGCGCTGGTTACGCCAAACCGAGGTGCCGGAGAACTGGCTGTCTCCCTCCATGATGCGCTACCTGCCCGCCACCGTGATGCGCTATGTCGTGGCCGACCCGGCCGACGAAAACAGCTGGATCGGCGGCTCGGAGCGCGGGCTATGGATCACGCGCAATCGCGGTGCCACCTGGGAGGCGCTGCGATTCCCCGATGAGCAACACCCCCAAGTTCTGCGTTTTGCAAAAATAGACGTGGACGATCAGCGACTCGTTATCATCGCCACCGACGACGGACTCTGGGTGATGACCGAGTTTGGCGCCTCTATTAAGCGTTTGGCGCTGGATGGTCATTTCATCAACATGATCTCACCTGGCGCGAAACCCCACTCTATTATTGGTGTCGATGACTTCAGCACCGTGTTCACTCTGGACATCAATCATCCGGAGAACATCCAACACCTCAATTTTGAACAACCTCAAATTTCGGGTTTGCCCGAGACACTCACGCTCTACCGGTTTTTGTTTGATCTGCATTTTGGTTACGGCCTGCTGTCCCGAAAGTGGTCGACGTGGATTAATGATTTGGGGGGTATCGCCCTGTCGGTGCTGGCACTGACNGGGTTTCTAGCCTGGTATTTGAAGCGCAAGTGGCGTCGAGCGGNGATTTCGANCCGGNCAGATCGTCGGCAATCCATNTTGTCAGGCCTATACCGAAGTCACGCGCCCGTGATCGGTATTCTCGGGGTGGTGCCTATTTTGTATCTCTCTGTCACCGGCATCCTTTTTAATCACATTCTCACCTTCATCGAGTGGGGAGAGGCACGGGAGGTGCGGCGTGAGCACTTGCCACCGGTTTGGCAGTATCAGTCTCTGAAAGGAGAAATCGATCAGGTGGTCACCTTTGCTGGCGACCCGGATCACTTACTGATATCCACGCGGTTCGGCGTGCTGCAGACGCGAGATGGCGGGGCGTCCTGGTCGGCAGAGGCTGAACTGGGTGCCGAGAGGGGACAGCTATTCAGGTCATCTGACCATGTGTTCTACAGCACCAACTCAAGACAGTTTTTCGTGAAAGAAGACAGCGAATCAGATTGGAAAACCATGGCCGGCCTGCCCAGCATCGTTTACGACGCAGAGTTCACTGAAAATGGTTTATTCGTAAAAAACAGCAGAGGGTTTTTCAAAGACAGTGGCCAATTCACCTTCGAGGCTGATGCGCTTAAACACCCCGACCTGGAGGCGGCAACGCTCTATTTGTTCCTGATAGAAATCCACACGGGGAATGTCTTTCACCCCGAGTTCCGCTGGGTCAGTGATGCTCTCACGGTAATGGGTATTCTGATGATCGTGACGGGGCCGATCTTATGGTGGCGGCGAAAATGGTGACGCTACCCGCTGGAAGCCCTCTTTGACCGAATGTACATCGCAACCCCAGAGAACAGCCAAAGCACCACAATAAAGCCAAAGAAAGTCATCAGAAATCCGCCCAGCGCACCAAAATACTTGCCGCTGTGAATTGGCAGGAGCAGATTTCTGAACCCCTCGCCCCTTTCGGTCTTACCCGCCGCGTAAACCCCCTTCACCTCTCCTGAGAAGCCATCGACCACCACATCCTGCCGAAACATCTGCGGATTGAAAAACGCAAACCAGTAAGTCGGACTGTGGTGGCCAGCGTAGGAATACGCCGCCAGATGGTAGTCCGTCGATAGCATCGATTGCGCGCTGCTATATGCCGCATCGGGATCAATCAGGACGGCATTGTGGCCCACATACGTAGCCGCGGATTCCATGTTCATCATGTTGGCAAATACAGAGAGGTTCTCCTCTCGATCTCCCCAGTAAACAGCNCTCATGGCGATGCCACTGACCGACGTAACGATAAGAAACAGCGATGCCAGTGCGCCCAAAGAGCGATGACAGCGATTGATGAAAGGAAGCTGCCGCGCCGTTTTTCTCGTCTTGAGATACAGGAAAAGACCCGAGAGGCACATCAACACCGTCACTACGCCCAACACGCAGACCACATAGAAGCCTGCTACACCAAACACGATCCAGCGATGCAGCACCGTCATCGTGCCGATCCAGCCAGACTCGATCAGCGGATACTCACCAATGATCTGCTGCTGATATTGGTTGTAGTCCACCATGATTTTAGAATCGTGCAAGTCCTCGGGATTTCTTCCTCCCATTAAAATGTAAGCTGTATCGGCTCTATTGGGCGGTGGCACCATGACATGGGCGATATTGAAATCAGGTGCCAGCGAACGCATCGTCGACTGAATCTGAGTGGGCGTTGCAGGCCTACCACTGATCGCCACCTGATATTTCTCTGGATAAAACCATTGCATCAACAATCGGCTCTCAGCGGCAACACTTCCAGACGTGATCTGGAAGATCACAAATATGCCTAGAATAAATGCCAACCAGCGGTGAATAAATCTGACCGTTGTAACATTCATTTATTTTCGGTTCCCCTACTTTTCTGCATGCATCAATCTGCAACTAGAGCTCATGTCTTCGCTCACGAATCTTCGCGAACCAATAAAGAAAAAAGGCAGCCGACAGGCTGCCTTTTTGTTTCTACATGAAGGCGTTTTACTACAACACCTCTATGAATATCTCCTGATCAGAAATCCCAACGGAGCCGAACTCCGAACTCCCGCTCATCGCGCAGATGGATATGCACACTCTCGACCGCAAAGTTATAGGCAAAGGTGGTATCNCGGACATACTTACTCGTATCGGCGATATTGTTTCCACCAGTAGGCGCATCNTCATCTGTAAGATTGGCAACATAAGCTTCGAGGCTGATTCCATTACTCATTCGGACACCTGCCCGGATATTAATCTCAGTGGCATCTGGAATCTCAGTGAGATTGGTAACCTCGTCATAATAAGAGCCTGTATAAAAGAGCTCGCCTCTGGCNTAGGCGCCNCCGATTGGCGTGTCAAAATCGTAAGTAGCAATCAACGAACCAATCCACTCGGGGTATCGCGCCGCCTGCTGACCCACACAAGATAATCCAGCGCCAAACACGTCATTAAAGTCCCCGCAGTCGCCGTTCTCGGGAAAACCCGCTATTTCCGCTTTCGTGAAGCCCAGAGCAGCCTGGAGCGACAAATTATCCAAAACGCGATAATTCATATCAATCTCGAAGCCATCGATATCACTCGAGGTCCCGTTTCCACTAAAGGCAACTGTGCAAGTCTCAGTATTGGGGACACCGTCTCCATCAGAGTCACCAGAGCAGGAGACATCCGCCGGGATCACACCAAAGCCCGAATAAACCTGATCGGATCTTTCCATATGGAAAACCGCGAGGTTCATGGCCAATCGTCCGTTATCGGAGGAATACTTCCAACCCGCCTCGAAATTTTTCAGCGTCTCTTCCTCAAACGTCTCACCGATCCCGGGGGTATCCGCGTTAAAGACCGAAATTTGCTCAGGCGTTGTCAGCTTGGACGCAACCTCGGGATTAAAGCCNCCCGGCAAAGTTCCCTCACTGTAGTTCACATAAAACATGTGGTTGTCATTCAGTTCATACTTCAAAACCACACGGGGCAGCGTTGACGAGAATTCAGCAGGCGAGAGATTTTTGCCGGCCGCTTCATTTACGCTAGGGTCATTGATTTCGTCCTCTTGCCGCCGGACCTCTGCAATTAACGTTAGGTTGTCCGTAATCCGGAAGTCTACGGACGCGAAGATGCCCGTCGTATCTGCCTCTATAAGCGAGAAAGCAGTGGTGGGATTATTAATATCTGGGAACCAGTACCCCGGTGTGCCCCCAAACATGTCCCCAAAATACTGGTCGTAGAATCCACCATGAGCCTTGGAGGACAGCTCAACCTGAGTAGCNCCGATCGACCAGTCAAAGCGATCGGTGGTGCCGGAAAGCCGCACTTCAAACGTCTCGTCTTCCGTCACTCTCGCATTGTAAACGTGGAATCCAAACGCACCNGCTGCATCGAAATCATGAAAGAGAACATAGTCGTCCTCGTTTTTACCGTAAGCGAGATTGAGATTCAGAGAATCAGAGATATCCCAGGAGACTATCGCACCAAANCGCTCACCATCGCCCGCCTTNCCGAATCCGTTATGTGACAGATCGTCGAAGGAATGGCCGCCAATCGGTGCGTACCCTGGGCCACCTGATGCGCCCGCCCAGTTGCCGCTGGCGTCTCTCAACTGGCCGGTGGCTTTACCGAATACATCTGCTGAAGAAGACGCGCCAATACTGCTCGGGATATTCACCTCGCCCTGATACGCGGACTCCAGCCCATTTACGAAGAAGCAGCTAAAACTGTTGATCGCTGGGGTCGGTTCGGCGCAAAAATTGTGCTCCGCCAAGCCGCCCGCAACGGCGTAGGCGCCCGGACCATCGTCGTCCTCATACGAGGATGCTCTCAACATGATGTTCAGATTATCAGTGGGGTTAAAGTCCAGCATGATGCCGTAGGCGAGTGTTTCCTCATCACCTAGCCGCTGACCCTCTACAAAGGCGTTGTCGTAATGCCCTTCCTTGTCGGTGTAACTAAACGTGGCTCTCACACCAAGATTGCTTGTGATCGGACCCTCAATGTAGCCCGTCGTGGAGGACTTGCTCTTCGCGCCGTAGTCCAGCTCTATACCNCCTTTAAACTCATCTCCGGGTTTACGAGTAATAATATTGATGGCACCTGAGTAGGTGTTTCGACCNAAAAGTGCAGACTGAGGGCCTTTNACCACCTCAATGCGTTCTACNTGCGTGATAGGCAGACTGTGCAGACCCGACGTCACAATTAAGCCGTCTACGAACACCGAGCTGGTCCGCTGAAGCGGGCTGGTGGCATCGAAGGTGACGCCCCGAAACCTAGGCATCAAAATAGTTCTGGCATTTTCGTTATTCATCGACTCGATAAATAGGCCAGGCGCCGTCTTCTGTACGTCTACGATACTCTTAAAGGCTCCCGCTTGAATGTCGGCGGCCGTAATAGCGGTAATCGCTATCGGCGTCTCAGAAAGCGACTCCTCGCGCTTTCTCGCGGTCACCATGACCTCTTCAAGCATCATTTCGTCGTCTTGTGACAAAACCACCGGCACCTGGAGCGTCGCCACGATAGAGGTCACAACAGCTAAGGTGAGTGGATTTTTTATAAATTTACGCATGGAGTGGGCTCCCCTGTTTGATCGAGGGCTCGACCGCACACCCTCAAAAGACTTTTAGTTATATCATTAGGTCTTTTGATAGCTCCTCAGCCGCAGATTGTCAAGCAGTCATTGCACTTCCGCTTATCATTTCGCTATTTCTATAGCTTTGTGAACGCTTTAGGCTCAGGCCGCGTTGCTCTCGCCGCCTTGGCTGGTATCCCAGGCGCTGGGCCATTTTTCTTCTAATGCCGAAAGGTGCTGAAAGAGCGCCCGGATGCGGGCCGATTGGCGGAGATCTTTGTGATGCAGCAACCATGTAAAGCCCCAGTGCCCAGAGGGCACTCCCGGCAGTAACATCAGCTCAGAATGTTGCCTGGCTAAAAAGCAGGGTAGCGCTGCCACACCCAACTTGTTAGTCGCCGCCACCATACGAGGGGTGATGCCATCGATCAGATGTCGGCTCTTAAGACCCAGTGACTCGGGGTCCGGCAGATCGCCCAACGACAATGCCCGTCCCGAGGCCCGTATGCAGGTAAGTTCACGGAGCCCGCGGGCGGCATCACTCAGCAACTCCTGGTGGACGTAGTAGCCCATTGAAATGCGACCGAGCTTGATGCCGACAATATCTTTGGGTGGGCGCTTATGTTTAGGGATCCCTCGCACCGCAATATCGGCCTCTCGCCTGGCGAGATCGACAGGAAGATCACTGACGCTGATATCCAGCTCAATCCGAGGATACTCAATCGCAAATTCTGATACCGCCTCGGCCACGTGAGTCACGGGCACTGCAGGCAGTGATAGCTTGATGCGCCCAGAGAGATCAGCGTCTTTCCCGGTCACCTGCCGCTGCGCCTCGGTCAGTATTTCTTCCACTTCACTCGCAGTAGGAAGCAGCTGATCAGCAAGCGGTGTGACCCTAAATCCGTCCGGCGTTCGATCGAAGAGACGGCCCCCGACTTGCACCTCCAGAGACTCCAGACGTCGCATCACCGTTGTATTGCTGACGCCTAAGGTAGCAGCCGCTTTGCGGGTAGAACCCGCGCGTGAGAGTGCCAGCAGCACCTTCAAATCATCCCAATTCATTGGGTCTTTCCCCCAGCTGAGGGGTGCCGCTGGCCTAGATCATCAGGAAACCAACGTAGCCCCGTTTTTGTCTTTAAGCACCACGCGCTGATCGGATTCGGCATCGCCCGAACACTGCAAAGTGGTCGGTAAGTCACCAGCCGGTGTGACCTTCAGCTTGAGTGTCATCACGCCGCGATAAGACTTGGTGCCATACATTCGGACCCGCGTTTCCTCGCCGTACATTGCCTTCAACTCAGATTTGCAGATCGCCAATTGCTCACTGGTATCCGCCGCCGCACCAGTTACATTCATCATTAATGAGGCGGCCATCACCGCTGCCGTGCGCTTACCAAAACCAATCAATTTCATAACGGACCTCCATAGTCGGGTGTAAAGCAATATGCTTTACCGGGACTATACGGAATCCGATTACGCAACGATCGTAACATTAATGACTTCATACCGCATCGTTTTTGCAACGGATTGTCTTTAACAGAGCGGTGATACCAGGTTGTGGAGCGTCTGGGAATGCGGGAGGATCTAGAGTCATTGATAACGAGATACACCATGTTCTCTTCGCTAGGACCGCTAAGCCGATTGCTCATGTTCAGTGCAATCCTTGCTCTGGTAGCAGGCTGCGGCGGAGGTGGTTCGGGTAATAGCTCACCGCCACCATCAAATGGGGGTGGAACCACCCCACCGACCGACCCCAAGCCAGACTTCACCGAGGTCGACGAGACGTTTCAAACTTTTATTGACGACAGCATTGTCTTCGACGGCATCAGCTATGTCGTGGTGGATGCCACGGGCACCCTGCACACCGCGACTTTTGGGGATCACACTGCGGACACGGTCGTCATGCTCGCCTCTACTAGTAAGGTGCCGGCCGTCATGACGCTGATGGCTCTTGAGGAAGACTCTGATTCCAGCTTCAGCATGAGCCAGCCGATCGGAGAGGTGCTGCCCTTTAATGGGGTGTATGCCGATCGCACGCCGGCACAATTGGTCAGTAATACCTCGGGTATTCCCGGCTTGAGACAGCTCGGGCTTTACGGGCCACATCTCTGTCAGTTCAGCTTTGAGGAATCCATCGACTTCGAGGCCTGCGGGCAGATCCTACTCAGTGTGCCGCTACCGGATAGCCATGAGGCGGGAACCATCTTTGATTATGGCGGCAGTCAATGGCA
>NYTG01000058.1 GCA_002683395.1 Halieaceae bacterium
GGTAGCGAAGTCTTCCTCGAGCAAGAGACGCATTATCGTCCAGCGGGTGCGGGTGACAGCGAGAAAGTCGCGCGGTTTATCGATGAAACCGCAACCGATGTCGCACTGGGCCCTCAGCAGGAAGCGGCTCTGATCGGATCGGGGTGGTAACAACCCCCGTATCCCTTGTCGAACAGGCGCTGCCCGCGCGGACGGTAGACCAATACGCTAATTTCAGAGATCGTTGCGCCCGCGCTGTTAGCGTGGTGTGACTTTTCGTTGGCGTATGCCGCTGGGCTAAGAATCGCCCCATCAAGCCGCGACGCCACCACGGAGACGTGCATCGATGAACACCTACTTGCTTCCACTCACCGGCGGTGTCTTGTTGGGTCTGGCGGCTATCTGGTTGCTCTTTTCTCTCGGTCGGGTAGCCGGTATAAGCGGTATTGCTTGGGGAGCCTTATCGGGCCCTGACCGCGGCTGGCGCTGGCTTTTTTTGCTGGGCTTATTGTGCGGTGGCGCCGTCACGCACAACCTGGTCGGCCACCCGATTCCCACCGAGTCCAACGCTCCCCTCTGGCTGATTGCCTGCAGCGGTTTGCTGGTGGGCGTGGGAACCAGAATGGGCGGCGGCTGCACCAGCGGACATGGCGTCTGTGGTCTGGGCCGGCAGTCACCTCGATCCCTGCTTGCCACCATCATCTTCATGGGTCTGGGCATCCTCACCGTATTCGTTATGCAGAATGTGATGGGGCGTCTACTGTGAAAAGCTGGCCTGCCCTGATCTCGGGGATCCTCTTTGGCCTGGGGCTCACCTTATCCGGCATGTCTGACCCTGCGAAAGTGCTGGGCTTTCTTAATGTGACTGGCGCCTGGGTACCGGATTTGATCTTCGTAATGGGCGGTGCGGTCGTGGTCACGCTCGTCCTGACTCCGCTCGTGTTAAAGCGCACCGCACCACTGCTAGCGTCCACTTTTTCGCTTCCCACCAAACAGATAGTCGATCGCCGCCTAGTCGGGGGCGCTGTGCTCTTCGGCATTGGCTGGGGGCTCTCGGGTTATTGCCCCGGTCCGGGCCTGGTCAGCTTACTTTATGGCTACCAGACCACCCTCGTATTTTGCCTGGCGATGTTTGCGGGCATGTTTCTCGAGAGCCGCATCAGTCGCTAAGCACCGAATCGTCCAGTGAACAAACCTCGAGCAATGCGCGGACGTCAGGACAAATCCAGCGCAAACTGCTTCAGTACGTTGAGCGGCACAATTTCCAGCGTTTTCTGGTGGGTGGCACGAAGGTAGAGCCTCGGCGCCTGCCCGGCTTCATGGGCCTGCTGCCAGCGCATCGCGCACAGGCACCATCGGTCACCGTCCTGCAGGCCCGGAAAACCATACTGCGGCATCGGTGTACTGAGGTCGTTGCCGGCTGCGGACGAAAATGCGAGAAAGTCATCAGTCATCTGGGCACACACCGTGTGAATCCCATGATCCATGGGTCCCGTGTGGCAGTGCCCATCCCGAAAAAATCCGGTCACAGGGTCCTGGCAACACAATTCAATCGACAAACCCAATACGTTGAGCTGCTTGGGCGATTCTCCCGAAGGCTCTCCCATAGTCCCTGACTCCCTTAGGTGAACTGCATCGGGCACTCCCCTCAAACCCTATCGAGGATCGTGTCTTTCCCTCCGGCAGTGAAGTAGCATCATACCGAATTCCCTAAGCTACCCGAGTCTATGTTCAGCCCAGATAATCATCTCGGTATTTTCGCCGCCCTGATGGGACTGTCGGCGCTCGCGTTCTGGCTGGAAAACCCCCGCCTGGGATCGCTGTTGACTGGCACCGTGCTGGTCATTCTCATGGCCATCGTTGCCGCCAACACGGGCATCATTCCCCATCAAGCACCCACCTATGATTTTGTCTTTCTTTATTTGGTGCCTGTCCTGATTCCTCTGTTTTTGCTTCAGGGTGATATCCGGCGTTTACTGAGAGAAGCATCGCGAACCGCCCTGGCCTTTTTAGTGGCATCGACCGGCACCTTACTCGGCGTAATGGTGGCGGTTTCTTTTCTGGATCTCAGCGGGTTGGCGATGAATGCAGAGATCGATCCTTCAAGGAAGGAAAGTGCGATAGCCGGCTTATTCGCGGCGACCTACATCGGTGGTTCGGTCAACTATGCCGCGCTGGGAGAAATGACAGGCCTGTCTCGCGACGCCTCTTTCTTCTCGGCTGCCACCGCCGCAGACAATCTTTTTAGCGCGTTATTTCTCAGCGTGCTGGGATTGTTGCCCGGTATCCATTGGCTCGCCCGACGCTTTAGACCACATCCTCCAGCGACGCCGGTCATTGCCACCGAATGGAAAGATGAGCAGCAACGGCCTGTTACGCCCACGTCGCTCTGCACCGCTCTGGCCGTATCAACACTCTTAGTCACCATCAGCGACGCATTAAGCGCTTGGCTGGCGTTCTCTGAAGGGCGCTACATTGTGTTGACATTAATCACCCTTGGCATTGCGACGCTTATACCCCGGCTCAGATTATGGTGCTCAGGCGGTTTCGAGCTGGGTGTGGTGCTGTCGTTTGCTTTTTTCGCATCGATCGCCGCGGGGGCCGATGTCGCCGCTATGTTGAGCGTTGCGCCCATATTGATTGGGCTGGTGACCCTCCTGCTTGCCACCCACCTGGTGTGCCTGCTTGTCGTCGGCCACTGGCTTAAGCTCACGCTCCCAGAGTTACTCACAGCATCCAATGCCGCTGTCCTCGGTGCCACCACCGCACCAGCGATGGCGGCTGCCAAGGGCTGGCATGATCAAATTACGCCGGGAGTGCTGGTCGGCGTTCTCGGCTACTCACTTGGCACGCTGATTGGTGGCCTGCTGTTTAGCCTGATGTAAAAATTTTAATCACGACTACATCGAGTCCTTTACGGTTGCTCAGGCGAGGACTACGTGAGGATCTCGGTCGATCAGTTCCGGCGCGAGCACTGCGTCCGATTCAGCAAGTAGTTGTGAACAATATAGTCCTAAGTTTTCTTTCAATTGGAACGCACCAGTTAAGATGAGGCGATGAAAATTATTATGCGAGCCGGTGTCACGGCCAGAGACCGAGACAAGGCATTGAAATGGATCAAAAGGTGCCTCCGCGAAATCACACTCAAGCACTATGAGTTGCCAGCGGACTATGCAGCCGCTCGCGCCGATATTATTGTGACCTTGAAGCGCTCAGGACACCGCTCCTCTGCCTGTGCCAAGGGCATCACGATTGACCTGACTCCGCTTCAGCGCGGAGCCTCCTCATTACTCGAATACCCCGCTTTCGCAAAAGATCCAGTGATTGGCTCGCGCCAACCACTCACACCGGAATTGGTGCTCGCAGGCACTATTGCTCACGAGGTCAGTCACTTCGTGCAGTACAGGTACGGTCCCGACACGCGATGGCTGAGCCAGACCTATCGAAAACCGCATGGTGAAGGTTTCCAAGACATTTATCGGATCCTGAGAGCAAGGGTCGTCAACCCGCACTTTTGCTAACGAGAGCCGCCCCTTGCGAAGTCTGCGATGCCAATAACTCACTGACCCAGAGCGCGACAGGAGTGACCTTTACACTTATTATCCTGCGCATATTTGANCATCGAGTAGCGCTCCCTCATGCAAATTGACCCTGAAGCAGCTGGCTTTTGCGCTGACAAACTTCGCAATCTGACAACTCATCTTGAGCAGCAGTACCTCGCGCCAAAGAAGATCGCGGGCTGCAGTGTTCGGGTGGTCCGTCACGGCGTCACAGCCCATGCCTCGACAATGGGAATGATGGATATCGCTCGGGGCAAGCCCATGCGGGACGATACGATATTTCGGATTTACTCGATGTCCAAACCCATCACCTCTATTGCGCTGCTGATGCTGCTTGAGGAGGGGCGCTTTCAATTGAACGATCCGGTTTACAAGTTTATCCCCTCCTGGCGCCGCCATCGGGTATGGGTAGAGGGTGAAGGTGAGTCAATGACGACCCGCCGGCCCAGCACACCCATGACAGTCCAGCACCTGCTATGCCACACCTCGGGTCTTACCTACGGCGGTTTTTTACCCGGTCTGGAGCTACCGGTCGACCCGGCGTACGCCGCCGCAGGCATTTCGCGCGCAGGCACTGACACGCTTGAGGAATTTGCTGAAAAGCTCTCGCAGGTGCCGCTCCTCTATGATCCCGGCTCGCGATGGAGCTACTCACTTGCCACGGATATCTGTGGCTATCTGGTCGAGGTTATCTCTGGACAGCCCTTTGAAGCGTTTCTGCAGGAACGACTCTTCCAGCCTCTGGATATGCCCGATACCGGATTTACGGTCCCCGACGCCAAGCTCGAACGCTTCGCTGCTTGCTATGAGCGAGCACCCGATAAATCGCTGCGCCTTCAGGACGACCCGGAAACCAGTCGCTACCGCACCCCTCCCAGAGCCCCATCAGGGGCGGGAGGACTGGTCGGCACCCTGCAGGATTACGCCCATTTTTGCGAAATGTTGGTTCAAGGCGGCGCATTCAGAGGGCGTCAAATCGTTGGCCGCCCCATTTTGGATCTCATGACGCGTAATCATCTGGGAGGCAAGTCGCTGGCACAGATGGCGATCGGCGGATTCTCGGAAACGAGTAACGAGGGCGTCGGATTCGGGCTCGGATTCGCCTCCACCATTGACGCGGCGGCCTCGGGAACTGTCGGCGAGGGGGACTTCTACTGGGGGGGGTTAGCGTCGACGCTTTTTTGGGTTGATCCGGTGGAGGATCTCTATGCCGTCTTCATGGCTCAGCTCATTCCCTCTTCTACTTTTAATTTTCGGGGTCAAATCAAAAATATTGTCTACGGGGCGCTGAAGAGCCCGCGCTAGCGATATCGGCTCTGCCGCGAGCCCGGAGCCGAAAATCCTCACTGAGCACCCGGTATCAAGACCGCGGCAGCCCACGATCGCTACTCAGGCGCAGCGGTAACGCTGCTGGTGGTTACGGCCTCGCCATGAGAAGCGTTACGGACTGACCGTCAGCGCCAAAAAGTCGGCAGGTAACCCACTTTCTGCGGGACGCCGGGTCATGCCGCGAGCACTTCCAAGTGGGCCAGCGTTGAACCAGCCAGCGCCCGAAGGTCGTAGCCTCCCTCCAAGGTTGACACGATCCGACCCTGCGAGAATTGATCAGCCAGTGCGGTGATTTCTTGGGTGACCCAGGCAAAATCTGTCTCGTCGAGATGGAGATGCGCGAGTGGGTCATCGCGGTGCGCGTCAAATCCTGCAGAGATCAGAATGAGATCAGGTTTATGCGCCTCCACCGCCTGCCACCAGGAGCCTGAGATCGCCCGCCTGAAATCGTCCCCCGACGCACCGGCGACCAGCGGTGTGTTGACAATATTGGGCGCCACCACGTCGTGAAGCCGGTGAGGGTAATGAGGGTGCTGAAAACTGGAACACACTAAAATTTCGGGATATTGATGACACAAATCGACCGTGCCGTTGCCGTGGTGTACGTCAAAATCCAAAATCGCCACACGATCGATGCCTGGCAGTTTCAGCGCGTTGATCGCGGCGATAGCAACACTGTTCAGCAGGCAAAACCCCATGGGCGAATCGAACTCGGCATGATGGCCTGGTGGCCTCACCGCACAGAACACCCGCATCACATCACCTGCGACCACGTCGTTAACCCCTTGCCACACTGATCCCGCAGCCTGCATAGCGGCGGCCATGCTTGAAGGGCCCATCCAGGTATCCGGATCCAATGGTGTCAGTCCCTCAACAGGGTTTGATTGCCTGAGCCGTTCCAGCAGCCCGGGGTGATGCGCTTGATGCACCCGT
>NYTG01000059.1 GCA_002683395.1 Halieaceae bacterium
ACAGGAGTTTCGTTTGATGAGGCTGATAAGGTCGGGGGCAATTTCACCGGCTGACAGCATCCTGCCCGCCTGAAGGCAGCCCTGCAACGCCAGGCCGATTTCAGTCTGCATGTCCGCTAACTTGAGTTGGACTAGCTGCTTGGAGGCCAAAGGAACGCCGAATTGTGTGCGGTCGAGCGTGTACTGCCGGGCGGTATGCCAGCACTCCTCTGCCGCGCCCATGACCCCCCATGCAATACCATAACGTGCATTATTCAGGCAGCCGAATGGGCCTTTCAGGCCTTCAACATCGGGCAGGTGGTTTTCCTCGGGCACAAAGACATTGTCCATGACAATCTCGCCGGTAATGGAGGCGCGCAAGGCCAGCTTGCCCTCGATTTTCGGCGCTGTGAGCCCGTCCATCCCTTTTTCAAGAATGAAGCCTCGAATCACATCGTCCTCGGTTTTCGCCCAGACAATGAAGACATCTGCGATCGGACTATTACTGATCCACATCTTGGCGCCGGTCAATCGGTATCCACCCTCGACCGCCTTGGCGCGGGTCACCATGCCGCCGGGATCCGAGCCATGATCCGGCTCGGTCAGGCCAAAGCAGCCGATCCACTCACCCGTGGCGAGCTTGGGAAGGTATTTTTCTCGCTGTTCCTCCGTGCCGTAGGTATAGATCGGATACATCACAAGCGAGGACTGCACGCTCATCATTGAGCGATATCCGGAGTCCACCCGTTCAATTTCGCGGGCAATCAAGCCATAACACATGTAGTCGACGCCTGGGCAGCCGTAACCATCAATGGTGGCTCCCAACAATCCCATCTCGCCCATTTCGCGAAAGATATCGGCATCGGTGCTCTCCTGACGGAAGGCGTCTTTCACGCGAGGCGCGAGCGCACTTTGCGCATACTGCTGGGCACTGTCTCTGACCATGCGTTGCTCTTCAGTGAGCTGCGCATCGAGTTCAAACGGATCCTGCCAGTTGAGCGGTGTCCAGCGTGTTTTCGTCGCCATTGATGTGCTACCCACTAGGTTGATGTCAACGACGGAATGGTAAGATATCGCGCCCTGAAGGAAAAGCGGCGGGGCAACTTCCGAAGAGTTCAGTTTGTCTCTGACTCGTGGCCTCTCGGATTGCGAGTGGTGTGAATGAGGTCGGGAATGTGATCGTTTCGCTATGGAAAAAGTACGCGCCCGGCGCGGCCTTGACCTCAGTGCTGGCCGGCACCGCAGGGTTACTGGCCGCCCGCTATGGCGCCCCGGCGATGCTCATGGGTTTGCTATTGGGTATGGCATTTCATTTTATGAGTGAAGAGTCGACGCGCCTGCACTTGGGGCTGGAGCTGATGGCCGGACCTGCGCTCCGACTTGGGGTCGCGCTACTCGGGGTGCGGCTCGCTCTTACCGATTTAGCACAGCTAGGTTGGGAGCCCATCTTATTTCTGATGTGCGCGGTGCTGCTGACCATCGCTTCGGGGATGCTCGGATCGCGCCTGCTGGGGGTCGAAAGGCGTGTGGGCGTGCTCACGGGCGGGTCGGTAGCGATTTGCGGTGCCTCTGCGGCGATGGCAATCGCAGCCGTGTTGCCTGCGTCGGCAGAGAAGCAGCGGGCAACGCTGTTCACGGTAATGGGCGTTGCGAGTTTCAGCACGGTTGCAATGATTTTTTATCCCTTGCTGGGAGAGTGGTTGCAGCTTGAAGAGCAAGCCATGGGGTTTTTTATCGGGGCCACTATTCATGATGTCGCGCAAGTGGTGGGGGCGGGTTACAGCGTGTCTGAGGAAGCGGGCGATTTAGCGGTCATGGTTAAGCTGTTCCGGGTCGCGATGCTGGTGCCAGTGGTGGCTTTGATTGCCTTTTTGGTTTCGCGGAATGGATCGTCGTCAGNCACCCGCTCCCGCTTGCCAGCAGTGCCGCTNTTTCTCCTTGGTTTCCTCNTCTTTTTCGGTGCTAATACGGCGGGTTTTTTACCCCNGGCGTTGGNCAATTTATTGTCAAATGCGGCTTCANTACTATTNTTATTGGCGATNACGGCGCTNGGCCTGCGCACCTCTTTGCGCGAGGTGCTCACCATTGGTTTNCGGCCAGTTGTTCTNTTGCTCGGTGAAACCGTATTTCTNGCGGTATTAGTACTGGGTTTTATTTTCTGGTGATGCCATTGCCCCCCTAAATGGGTGTGGCGCTTCTCGCTCGATCACTCCAGACTGACCTGAGCGCAGCAGAGGATTCCGGAAGAGACCCAGCGGCAGCGCGCGAATATTGCTTTGACCTATTTCTTATTGGAATAAAACATGACATTGACACTGAGTGACTCGGAGCTGCTACGCAAAGGCTCTTACATCGCGGGGGCATGGCGTGAGCAAGGGGTTGGAGTCCTTGCAGTTGCTAATCCCGCCAACGGTAATGTAATTGCGGAGGTGGCTACCGTCGATCGGGCGGGGACAGAGGCTGCGATTGCCGCTGCCCATGACGCTATGACGAGCTGGCGAGAAGTGCCCGCCAAGGTCCGCGCACAGGTGCTTCGGCGCTGGTTTGACCTGATGATGGCGCATCAGGAGGATCTCGCGGTGATTATGACCACGGAGCAGGGTAAGACCCTTGCCGAGAGCCGAGGTGAAGTCGCCTACGGCGCGTCATTCATGGAGTGGTTTGGAGAGCAGGCCAAGCGAATCGACGGCGATGTGATTCCCGCGCCCTCTGCTGACAAAAGAGTGATCTGTATTAAGCAGCCGATCGGCGTGGTGGCGGCGATTACGCCCTGGAACTTCCCCAACGCCATGATTGCCCGCAAAGCGGCACCCGCGTTGGCGGCGGGTTGTACCATTGTGATCAAGCCAGCATCGGAAACGCCGCTATCTGCGCTGGCGATGGCGGAGCTTGCGGAGCGGGCAGGGGTGCCTGCGGGCGTCGTCAATGTGGTGGTCGGATCGTCTTCGGAAATCGGACCAGCGCTGACAGACAGCCCCCTGGTGAGAAAATTGACCTTCACTGGCTCAACCGAAGTGGGGCGGCGGTTGGAGCAGGCGTGTTCGGTCACGCTCAAGCGAACCTCGATGGAGCTGGGCGGTAATGCGCCGTTTATCGTGTTTGAGGACGCCGATCTCGACGCAGCCGTTCAAGGGGCCGTGGTGTCGAAGTATCGAAATAGTGGACAAACCTGCGTCTGCACCAATCGGATTTTGGTTCAGGACAGTATTCACGATGAGTTCGTCTCCAGGCTTGTCGCGGCGACCGCGGAATTGAAGATGGGCAATGGGCTCGACGAAGGCGTACAGCAGGGCCCGTTAGTGAACGTTGGCGCCGTCGGCGACGTCGAGCAGTTGGTGCAGCGCTCCACAGAGGCGGGTGCTCACATTGCGTTGGGTGGCGCGCGCTCGGATTTAGGGCCCTGTTATTACCAGCCCACCGTATTAACGGGGGTGACTCCTGATATGGCGGTGTTTAGAAACGAGATTTTCGGTCCCGTTGCGCCCGTGACGGCGTTCCGGGACGAAGCAGAGGCGATTGCCCTGGCCAATGACACGGAGTTTGGGCTGGCGTCATATTTTTACACCCGGGATATTGGTCGCGTTTGGCGCGTTGCCGAGGCGTTGGATTACGGCATGGTGGGGATCAACGAAGGCATTATCTCCAATGAAATGGCGCCTTTCGGGGGCGTGAAAGCTTCGGGTTCGGGTCGAGAGGGTTCCAAATACGGCATCGACGATTACCTCGAAATCAAATACATCCTGATGGGCGGGCTCGATCGCTGAAACGGATGCGCGATATTGGCTTAAGATGTCAGGAAGGTTCGCCCATCGTTAGGTTGTTGAAGGTAGAGGTATGAGTCAGGATTCTGGAGACTTCCGACAGGCATTGGGCCGCTTTGCGACGGGTGTGTGTCTGGTCACTGTTAACGACCCCGAGCTGGGCCCGTTAGCGACAACGGTCAACTCATTTTCGTCGGTCTCATTGGATCCCCCGCTTGTGCTGTGGAGCATCCAAAGTTCCTCTGACCACTTGGGCGTCTATACCGATTGCGAGCATTTTGGCATCAGCGTCCTCACGGCAAATCAGGCGACGCTGTCCGGGCATTACGCGGAGCGGGGCGGGCACAACGCGCTGCCAGAACACTTCGTGGTCGGTTCGGCGGGTGAGCCGAAATTGATCGATTCGCTGGCGCACTTTTGCTGCGCCACGCATGCGGTCCACCCCGGCGGCGACCACCAAATTATCGTTGGAAAGGTATTGGGCTTTGAGTCAATGGAAGCTGACCCGCTGGTGTTTTATAGCGGCGGCTATCGCTCGCTCTCCTGATCCGCGCAACCGTTGGTTTGTCGCCGCGAAAAAAACATTTTCGTGCGCCGCTGCCATCAGACCTTACATCCCGTTCATGTAGGTGTCGTGATCGATTAAGTCGCCGTCTCGGATAGGCTTGAGTGCACTCGCGTAAGCGAGCAGCAGCTCGAGTGCGTACTCACAGCGCTGACTAAAGGTGTCATGCAATACGCCATCGTTTTGTAAAGTGTCGTCATTGCAAAGGGACTTTACGTGTCTGGCGATCAGTTGCTCAGGTAGCCAGCACAGCCGGTTGTTTTTATAGCTGCTCATTCTCAGTTCTGATATCACATAGGCGCCGCCTTCCCCTGCGGATACGGCACAGGGCAGCGCAGGTTTATGCGAGAGCTCACCCGTTGCGGCCCACAGAAGGAAGAAATTTTTCAGGGCCGCCGGGACCATGCCATGCCATTCCGGTGCAATCACAATAAAGCCGTCGCAGGCATCGAGCTCTGCTTTGAGTGCAGGAAGGTCAGACCACTGAGGGCCGTTGCTCCACAGGCTCTCATCCCACAGGGGCAAGGGCGTTTTGCCCAGATCCAGGGTCCAGGTGGATAGGCCACTCCTCGATGCCAGTGCGGTCTCGAGGAATCGACCTACTTTGGCGCTCTGGGAGTCCTTGCGGTGACTCCCGACAATCAGCCCGATCTTCATCGTGTTATCGGTCAGGCCGACAGGGCGTCGTTGAATAATGCCAGCGTTCGCTCCTTGGCCTGAGCAGCAGACGGCGCATCGAAGGCGTCGCGCTGATCGCAGTTGAAACCGTGGTCAGCGGCGTAAACATGCACCGCCAGGTTTGGCTGTTTCTCCTGAAAGGCGGCAACGGAGTCCATCGGAATGTGGGCGTCCTGCTCGCCGAAGTGCAAAATAATCGGGCAGCCGGGCGTCATGTCTGCATTGTCGGGAATGCCGCCGCCATAGTAGGCCGACGCGGCCGAGACGTTGCCTAGGTTGCAGCTGGAGAGCCAGGTGAGCAATCCGCCAAAACAGTAGCCGACCACACCCACGCTGCCGTGTGCTGCCGCGTGATCGATGGTGGCCTGCAGATCACTCAAGGTTTGGTTCATGTCGAGCTTTTGAAAGGCCAGCTCAATGCCCGTATTCATGTCGTCCTCGGTGTAACCCAACTGGACGTCGCGTTCCAGCCGGTCAAAAATGGCCGGTGCAATGGCGTAAAATCCCTCGGCGGCATAGCCGTCCACGACCGAGCGAATGTGAGAGTTCACACCGAAGATCTCCTGAATCACGACAACCGCGCCTTTAGCTGTCGTCGAGGGGCTGGCCTCGTAGGCGCCTAACTCAAATCCATCTGCGCAGTGAATGGTTGTCACGGTCATCGTGGTCTCCTTGGCGACCCGCGAACGAGTCATTGTGTGAGCGGACCGGTATTGTGAACAAAGTGCACGCTGATTGAAAACCCTGTCGCCATCAAATAGCAATAATGGGATCTGATGAGGGGCTCGGTGGTTTTCATCGACAGGGTCAGCCTCTACAATCAGGCCTCTTGGATTCTCGGGTAAACGCTTGGCACTGGTTGCAAGGGGTCTATCTCGCGGGATCCGCCCACAGACGGCTTCCCAATATGTCTGCACCAAACACAATGATCTCTAGCGCTGATGTGGCCTCACTCGTCGAGAAGCGAGGTGCAGTAGTGCTCGACGCCTCGTGGTACCTGCCCGCCGACGGCCGCGACCCGGAGGCGGAATTCTTAGCCGCGCGGATTCCGGGCGCACAATTTTTTGACATTGAAACGATAGCCGACACTGACCACGAATGCCCTCATATGCTGCCCAGCGAGGCGCTTTTTACAGCGGTTGTTCGTTCGTTGGGAATTGAGAGCGACACTCGCGTGGTCGTTTATGACGGAAAAGGTTTGTTTTCGGCAGCCCGAGCCTGGTGGATGTTTCGCGTTTTTGGTCACACTAAGGTCCAGATCCTGGAGGGTGGATTGCCGGGCTGGATCGCTGCGGGATATCGTACCGAGAGCGGTCACGCTGCGAGCCTGCCTGCCGGAGAGGACTTCGTCGCGACGCGCGAGCGAGAGTGGTTCGCCGACGTGAAGGTCGTCAAGGCCGCGCTACTCGACGATACCAGCGTTGTGCTGGACGCGCGCTCTGCCACTCGGTTTCTCGGCCAGGAGCCTGAGCCGAGGCCGGGAGTTCGGCCTGGCCATATTCCCGGATCTCGAAACCTTCATTACGCGCAGATGCTCACCGATGATCCATCACGCCTTAAATCAGCCGCTCAGCTCGAGGCGCTATTCGAATCAGTGGGCGCAGCAGAGGGCAAGACAGTCGTCACCACCTGCGGATCTGGCATATCTGCTTGCTTGTTGGCATTGGCGCTGCACGAGCTGGGGCGCTCACCAGTAGCCGTTTATGATGGCTCCTGGGCGGAATGGGGTTGCCGCGCAGACTGTCCGGTGGCGGGGGGATGAGATGCACTGCACTCTCTGTTATCTTGCCGCGCTTAGGAAGGCATGCATAAGCTATGACGACTGTGTATCTCATTGGCAATTGGAAGCAGCACGGCAGTAGGGCATCGATTGCAGCCTTCGCCAGTCAGTGGTCGTTCGAAGGCCATGAGCAGCTTGCCGTCGCTATTGCGCCTCCTTTTCCGTATATCGGTGAGTTGGGGGCGACCCTGCCGGATTGTCTGCTGGCCGCCCAGGATTGCTCGATTCAAGAGCAGGGGGCGCATACGGGTGAGGTGTCTGCGGGGATGCTTGCTGATGTCGGTTGCCGTTTTGTTTTGGTGGGGCACTCTGAGCGGCGCGTGCATCACGGTGAGACCGATGAATTGATTGGACGCAAGCTGGCTGCCGTGCAGGCCGCAGGGCTGACGCCGGTATTGTGCGTCGGTGAAGACAGTGCGATGCGTCAAGCCGGGGAACAGAATCATGCGGTGCGGGGGCAGCTTCGCGGCGCGTTGTCGGGTATGGCGTCAAGCGTGTTGATTGCCTATGAGCCGGTGTGGGCCATTGGTACGGGACTGACGGCAACGCCTGATCAAGTGAATGACATGCATGCGGTGATCAAAGCCGAGGTCAACGCCGTGTTGGGCGGAGACAGCGATGTTCCCGTTCTCTACGGGGGTAGCGTCAATCCCGAAACCGCCCCGGCGTTATTGGGTTGCCCCCATGTCGATGGTGCGCTGGTGGGCGGGGCTTCATTAGACCCGGGTGCATTTGCCGATATAGCGCGATCTGCCCTGAATAGTTTGAGTTATTAACATGTCGATAGATCCCAATACGCCGGTTCTGCTGGGGGCTGGCCAGTTCACAGAGCATCTCGATGATGACTTTGTGGGTTTCACCCCGGAAGAGCTGGCCGCCAAAGCCTGCGAAGCAGCCTTAAGCGATACAGGCGCCGGGGCGGCGGTTGCCGCGCAGATTGATCGCTTGGCGTGTGTCCGGTTATTCGCGCATTCAGTGCCCGAGCCGATCGTACCGGTCATTGCGCCGTTTGGTCGCAGTAGCAGCCCGCCCCTTTCGATTTTGCGCCGTTTGTCGTTGCCCAACGCGACGGCGATCTATTCTCGAGCCTGCGGTGACGAGCCCCAGCGGCTGGTCTTTGAGATGGGTGGCGCGATCCTGCGGGGTGAGATCCGCGGGGCCGTGATCTGCGGAGCAGAGGCCCTTGCTACCTCGCGACGCTTGCAGCGGCAGGGCCTTTCTGCAGACTGGAGTGACGACCCGGAGGGAGAAACGGACGACCGTGGCGCCGGTATCGATCTGTTGTTTGATACAGAACTGAATCGCCATGGCGCCTTCGCACCGGTCGATATTTACCCGCTTCAGGAGCAGGTTCGGCGCAGTGAGCTCGGTCTGAGCAAAACGGCGTATCGCCAGCAGTTGGCGCAGCTCATGGCACATTTCGCGAACGTCGCGTCACATAATCCCTTCGCGATGTTTCGCCAGCCGATGTCGGCGGATGAGATTGGCGAGGAATCACCCAAAAATCGTTTAATGGGGGATCCGCATCTCAAGTCGATGGTGGCAAAGGATGGCGTAAACCAGGCGGCAGCGCTGGTGATCACCCGCTACGAGACCGCCGTGTCGTTGGGGGTGGCTGATCGGGCCATTTACCTTCAGGGTCATGCAACGGGCTCTGAGCCTCAGGTATTGGCTCGGCCCTCGCTGGGGCAGGCGGCTTCCATGACACAGGCGTATCACAACGCGCTTGCTAGCGCGGGTGTGACGGCAGACCAGATTGCGGCCGCTGACCTGTATTCCTGCTTTCCCATCGCAGTATGGGCGGCGATGGATGCTCTGGGCATTGAGTTGGGGGATCCAAGGCCACTGACTTTGACGGGCGGTCTACCTTTTTTTGGGGGCCCCGGTAACAATTACTCTACCCATGGCATTGCCGAGATGGTGCATTGGCTGCGTCAGCAAGCCGAGCCCACAACCGGCATTGTGGGGGCGAATGGGGGTTATCTGTCCAAGCATGCGGTGGGCGTTTATGCCAACATCCCGGTTGATTTCCCGGCGCCTGCTCCGGAGGTTTCCGCAGAGGAGGCTGTGGCAGTGGTGGCGGATCCAGAATCAGAGGGTGTGATCGAGAGTTATACCTTTCAGCGTCAGGCCGACAAGTCCCGTGCGATTGTAGTGGGCCGCCAAGCGTCCGATGGCCGCCGCTGGGTGGGTGTGGCGGATCCCGATGATGTGGACTTGCTCGCCTGGTTTGAGGCAGAAGACCCGCTCGGGGCAAGGGTAGAGGTGGTAGCCGGAGAGCGTAACGTTGTGCGCCGGATAGCGGAATAAATTGATCTTAATTTGACTGAGAAAAGGGAGTTAACACATGGATATTAATGGAAAAGTTGCGGTCGTTACGGGCGGTGCTTCGGGAATTGGACAAGCCGTGTCGCGACGTATTGCAGCGGCCGGCGGCAAGGTGGTGGTGTTTGACCTGAATGAAGAGGCCGGACAGGCGATGGTGGCTGAGCTGGGCGCGGACAACTGCGTGTTTGCCAACGTGAATGTGGTCGACGAAGCCTCAGCCAAGGCCGGTATTGATGCTGCAGTGGCCGCTTTTGGCACGATCCATGTCAACGTCAACTGCGCGGGGATTGGCAATGCCGCGAAAACACTGGGTCGTGACGGCCCCTTCCCGATGGATGTTTGGAGTAAGGTCATTGCCGTCAACTTAACGGGTACTTTTAATGTCTTGCGTCTCTGTGCCGAGGTGATGGCGAAAAATGATCCCGTGACGGATGACGGATCCCGCGGTGCGATCATCAATACCGCATCTGTCGCCGCCTACGAGGGCCAGATGGGCCAGGCCGCCTACAGTGCTAGTAAGGGCGGTATTGTGGGTATGACGCTTCCCATCGCGCGAGACCTCTCCAATGTGGGCATTCGCGTCAATACGATTGTCCCCGGCTTGATTAATACGCCGCTTTTTAACGGCTTGACGCCTGAATTTGTCGAGTCGCTGTCGCAATCGGTGCTGTACCCCAAGCGACTGGGCCGGCCCGAGGAAATTGCGCAACTTGCGGCCGCAATTATTGACAACGATTACATTAATGGTGAGTGCATTCGTATGGATGGTGGCATCCGAATGCAGCCGCGATAACAGGAGCACTAACATGACAGAAGAAGCAACGGTACTGACGGACGATGTAGACGGCGTTCTGGTCATCACGATCAACCGGCCGAAGGCGAAGAATGCGGTGAATCTCTCTGTGGCGCAGGGCGTCGCAGCGGCTCTGGACCGGCTCGACAGCGATGATGCTTTGCGCGTCGGGGTGCTCACCGGAGCAGGCGGTACATTTTGTGCCGGCATGGACTTGAAGGCTTTCGTCTCGGGTGAATTTCCGCAGATCGAGGGGCGAGGTTTTGGCGGCATGACAGAGCGTTCCGCCGATAAGCCATTGATCGCCGCAGTCGAAGGCTATGCCCTCGCCGGTGGTTGTGAGCTGGCGATTGCCTGTGATCTGATTGTTGCAGCTGAAAATGCCAAGTTCGGCATACCCGAGGTCAAGCGGGGTCTGGTGGCCGCCGCGGGGGGGCTAGTGCGCTTGCCGTCTCAAATCCCTTACCGCGTGGCAATGGAGCTGGCTTTGACGGGAGAGTTTATGGCTGCCGATCGGGCGATGGCGATGGGGCTGATCAATCAGCTGACCCAGCCTGGCGAAGCGCTGGCGACGGCCAAGGCATTGGCCCAGCAGATCGCTGAGAATGGGCCCATGGCCGTGAAGACCAGCAAGGCCATTATCAAGGCATCGCGCGACTGGGATGAGGACGAAGCGTTCTCGAAGCAGAATGCGCTGACCCAGCCCGTGTTCACGAGCGAAGACGCGATCGAGGGTGCGACGGCGTTTGCTGAGAAGCGGAAGCCGGAGTGGAAGGGTCGCTGATGGTTGCAATCAATTGCTGATCTCTTCAGTCTCGGCCTTTCGCTGGACAGGTAGGTGGCAAAGTGTCTAAGGACGATGAAATGAATACTGGTGATCTCAGTGTGATTCGCAAGATGTTGGCGCACGATCTGATGCAGGTCTATGTGCGCCTGTTTCTGCTGCTGACGGTTGTCTGGTTTTCTGTGGAGACCTTCGCCCCGTTTCTAGTGTTGATACTGTGGTCGGTGATACTCGCCGTATCATTGAATCCTCTTAATCAATGGCTATCAGGTCGCCTCAGCCTAGGTGAGGGCAAGGCCGCTGTAGTCCTGATGCTTGTTGCGCTCTTAATCATTGGTATCCCCATGGTTTTACTCGGCGTGTCGCTGGCGGAGCACGTGGGGGAGTGGGTGCTGATGCTCAGCGAACACGATTTCGAAGTCCCCGAGGCCAATCCGGCGGTTGCGGAGTGGCCGCTAGTGGGTTCGACCCTGTTCGACTTATGGCAGCGGGCTCACGAAGATCTCGTGTCAGCGGCACAGATGATCCAGCCGCAATTGATATCCGGCGGTCGGGTGCTCATTGGCGCCGTGGGCAATACGCTCCTGGCGGTGGCGCTATTTTTCGTCGCATTATTGATTGCAGGCTTCATGATGGCCAAGGCGACTCAGGGAGGGGAGCAGATGCGTCGCCTCATTGGGACGTTTGCGGATCACGATCGGGGCGAGGAAATTCATGACCTAGTCGTAGCCACCATTCGCTCTGTTTCGAACGGCGTGGTAGGCGTGGCCTTTCTTCAGGCGCTGGCGCTGGGGATCGGTTTTCTGGTGCTCGATGTGCCTGCGGCGGGTGTGTTGGCATTGGTGGTGCTGTTTTTGGGGGTTTTGCAGTTACCGTCTTCGTTGGTGGTTTTTCCAGTTTTGGCCTGGATGTGGCTGGTAGGCGAGGGGTCTACGCTTGGCAATGTCATAGGTACCTTATATCTGTTTGCGGCGGGCACGGCAGATGGCCTGCTCAAACCCTATTTGCTGGGTCGCGGCGTGGAGACGCCAATGCCCATCGTATTGATCGGTGCGTTGGGTGGGATGGCCGCCGAGGGCTTGATCGGATTGTTTTTGGGCGCCGTGATGCTCTCTGTGAGTTACAAACTGCTGATGTCCTGGGTCCATCACAGCGTGACCGAGCATGAATCGCGTGAGGGCGCGGGACCGCAGTCGGAAGGCTAGGCGCGGTGCATGCGGGGTGCATGACATTGGTCCGCCGTCGGCCGATATTCGTATGCATGGCTTGAGGTCTTCAGAGTAGCTATTTTCATTATGCGGAAGTTATTCGTATACCAGATCGCGATGTTGGCGCTCGGTGCGGTCACCTTGGGCTGCACTGTGCCAGATACTGACCCCTCTCCCGATTACCTGATCGTCACGACCAGCGGTGTTGTTTCGCCTGAGCTGGGGCCTGAAGGCTCGATCGTTTTCAAAGATATCCCTTTCGCGGAACCTCCTGCAGGGGCGGGTCGGTGGGCAGCGCCGGCCCCGCTCACGTCGCCAGAGCGCGTGATTGCCACCCGGTCAGACCCTGTCATGTGCCCGCAGCCCCAGAGCATGGCTTCCGGGGGTGCCGAGGGCGATTACCTCGGTTCTGAAGACTGTTTATATCTCGATATCTATACCCCGCCCGGCACAGCAGAAAGCGCGCCCGCGCCCGTCATGCTGTGGATTCACGGGGGGAGTAATCTGACGGGTCATAAAGGCACTTATGATTTTTCTCGATTTGCCGCTCGACAGCAGGTGGTGGTGGTCGTGATCAATTACCGATTGGGTCCTCTGGGTTGGTTCGTTCACCCTGCCTTGAATGGCCGCGATGTCACAGCGCCCACGCTGGCTAACTTTGGCACGCTGGATATGGTTGAAGCCCTGCATTGGACCCAGCGGAATATCGCTCAGTTTGGCGGGGATCCCGACAACGTGACGATTTTTGGTGAGAGTGCCGGGGGCAGAAATGTCTTCAGCTTACTTGCCTCACCGCTGACTGAAGGTTTGTTTCATCGGGCCATTGCCCAGTCTGGGCATGTCAGGAGCCTGACGCTCGCCGAGGCACACAATGAGGGGCGGCAGTTCCCAATGGTAGATCGCGGGAGCTGGGAAGTTGTGCAGGCGCTGGGCTTTGATGACGAAAGTGTGGACGCAGACAGATTGCGGGCCGTGTCGACCGCTGATGTGCTCACGGCATACTTCGACCTCGACGAGGACCACATCCAGCCTGCGGTGATTAGTGACGGCGTAGTGATCCCTGAAGGGGGGTTGCTGGAGGCGTTGGCGGATCCCCGGTATGCCAAAAATGTGCCGGTGATGTCGGGAACGACCCGTGATGAAGTCACGCTTTGGCTGGGTCTGAGTCGCTATTTTGTTGATGTCAGTTATCCGTTGAGCCGGGCCCTTCCCGCTAAAATCCGCATCAAAGATCCGGACTTGTATCACTTCTGGGTGGATATGCGTTCCCGTGGCTGGAAGTTGGGCGCAGTGGATATTCCCTTTGCCGCGATGCAGCGCGCGGGTTACACCGATCTGTATTCGTATCGCTACGATTGGGATGAGCAGGCGGACAATTATTTTGTGCCATTTTCTGAGATTCTGGGTGCGGCTCACGCCAGCGAAATCGCTTTTATCATGGGGGCGCCCATGTACGGTGTGATCGGAGACTTTATGTATCCTGACACCGACTCGGCACGGGAGATGACCGAGGTCATGATGACGGCTTGGGGTGCATTCGCCCGGGACGGATCGCCACGATTGCCCAATGGAATGGCTTGGCCCCGTTACGACTCCGCTGCGCCGTCATTTATGCGGCTCGATGTGGGTGATCAGTTGGGCCTCAGCAAAAATGTCCCCTCGCGGGATGAGCTGCTGGATCGTGTTGCGGTGAGTCAGGCGGTGTCAGAGCTTGAGCGATGTCTGCTGGTGTGGGAATTGGTGACCGCCGTAGGCGTTCCCAACTATGAGTCTTACCGTCTCTGGCAGGATGGCCGTTGTGCCACCGTCGACGCACCCGGTGAAAATCGCCGGATCCGGCAGGCGCTGGAAGCAGAATATGGCAGCGTTTACTTCTCGGGTTGAGAGTAAGAGGGCCGTGGCGACGGCCGGTCGATGAATCGAGTTATTGCCGTTGCGGGCGGCTCGGGAAGCGGAAAGTCCACGCTCGCCAAGGCACTTTTGACGGCTTGTGGCCCAGAGCGCTTGGCCGTGTTGCCCATCGATGCGTACTATCATGACTTGTCTCACCTCGAGGCCGGAGCGCGAGAGGAGGTCAACTTTGACCATCCGGATGCGCTTGATCTGGAGCTTTTTTCCCGCCATGTGGAGACGCTGCGGGCGGGTCAGCCTGTTCACTGTCCGACCTATGATTTCACCACGCACTGTCGTCGAGCTCCTACGCGGACCATTGAGCCTCGAGAGACGATTCTCGTAGAGGGTATTTTGGTCGCCGCGCACAGCCATTTGCGGGCACTTTATGACGAGCTCGTTTTCGTGGAGACGCCCGCCGATCTGCGCTGGGGGCGGCGTCTGGAGCGCGATCAGCGCGACCGGGGGAGAGACAGGGCATCGATCGACGTGTTCTGGGCCCGCGCCGAAAACACCTTTGCACAATGGGGTTCAAAGGCGCTTGGCGCTGCCGACCTCGTCATCAAAGGCGATCAACTGCCCGAGCAAATGGTTGCTGAGCTACTGGCTTACACTGACCTGCGCTGACGCGCAGGGGTTTATTGTTCCCGCTGTTTGGCGACCCAGTCGAAGTGTCGAGCCAGCGACGGATCCTGCAGCAGAGCCGCTAGAGAGTTGAGTTTGCTCGCCAGAGTCATTTCGTCGAACTCCCGATGAATGCCCTGATGGCACAGTCGACACACGCGTATCCCCCGCTGCAGCTCGACTTTGCTGAAGTGCCGTTTAAAGTGGGCGCGGCGGTGGACCTTCTTCGGTATTAAGTGATGAAAGGTCAGGGGCACCAGGCGCTGACAGCATGCGCAGGGCGCCTGATCGCGCCGAGTCAGCTGCTGATGCCGGAAAGTACCGATTCGATCGCGGTACGCATTTCCTCGCTGTCAGGCTTCACGCCGCTTGAAAAATGGCCCAGCACATCGCCGGCAGGTGTCACCAGGTATTTATTGAAATTCCATTGAGGGTATCCCGCTGCTTCGCCGAGTCCCCGAAAAACGGGGTTTGCATCATCACCTCGCACGGGAGAGGTGGCAATGACCGGAAAGCTCACTTCGTACTTGTCAAAACAGACCTCTGCAGCATCGCCCTCATCATTATCCTCCTGAAAAAAGTCATCGCTGGAAAACCCCAGCACGACCAGCCCGTCGTCCTCATAGGTTTGATGAATCTGCTCGAGACCCTCAAATTGCGACGTGTAGCCGCAGTAGCTTGCCGTATTGACGATTAACAGCGCTTTGCCTTCATAAGCCTCACAAAACTGGATAGTCTCCGTCGAGGCAAGTTGTCGCATGGAATGATTCAAAAAATCCGGACAAGAGGCGGACACAGCAGGCGACAGGGCCGCCATTAGAATGAAAGGAGTCAGTGTAAAGCGCTTCATGGGGGCTAAATCCTTGGAGTATGCGGTTGATACGCCATACAACTGCTCGCAGATGAATGGGCTTTGCCAATCAGAAGAGATTTCCATGGAGGCCCAGCTAGGCAAGGCAGCACAGACGCCGGTGGGAATGATCTATTGCACGACTGAGTCGATAAAAGCGGAGAGCGTCTCTCTTGTCCAGTCAGGATGACAGGGGTGCGCTGCAACGTGCGAACCCCATGCTTCCTTGCCATCGAGACAGGCGTCATCGATATCGATAGCCGGTACCCGTTGCAGCACGACGCTCGGGTTGTCCTGAGCAAGCTCGGCAGCGAAGGGGGATCTCGTCACCGGATCATCCCAATCCTGAATCAGTAATAGGGGCAGATTCAGTGTTTTGGCCAGCGAAAGTGGGCTCTCGGGGCCATGCGGCAAATCGTACTGCTGGATCGCGGCGTGCGCAGCGATCACAAACAGGGGCGCGGGGATGCCGGTGGTGACCTGCCCGCCTTTCATGAGGCTATCCAGAATATCGAGCTGTGGATCGAGCAAAATGACCGCGTCGACCTTGAGGTCATTAATCACCGCGTGGATCACGGTGCTCCCGCCCATCGATGCGCCCAGTGCAATGCGCGGAAGGTCGCTCGGATGATGCTGGTCGAGCCAGCGAGCGGCCGCCTTCACGTCGGGCCATTCCGCCGCCCCCATCCGCAATATGCCATCGGTGACGGGGGAGTTGCCATGGTTACGGATATCCATCGTGACGACTGACACGTTCAGTTCATTCAGCGTGCGGTAGAAGTCGAGCGAGCCGATGTATTGCGAGATTCGGTTCGATCCTGCGCCGTGCACGAAGATCAGTTCGGCGATGGCCTGCTCGGCGGGTATCCACCATCCCTCCAGCAGCAAGTTATGGCTGGGAATTTGAATGTCGTCGAAACTGAGGCCACGGCTACCGGGATGTTGGTCCACCCGGTAAGGGGTGGTCGAGACCATGTGCGGTGGCAGCCAGAGCGCAGAGAGTGCTGCCCATGCGATGAAGCAGCTCGCGACACCGGCCAGCCCCACCCTGATCAAGATTTTGTGAGTCACCAGCATCTAGGCAGACAGTAGGCGGCGCAACCAGCTATCCCGGTGGCGTTCCTGCTCGCGGAGCAGCAATAGATCCTTAATTTCGTGCTCAACCGCGGCGGCAAACTTACGTCGCAGTGCGCTCAATTTATTGGTCGAGAGTGTGACGCCTTTGTATTGTGCAAGATCGATCGGCTGGCCAATGGCAAAATAAGTGGTCTTGGGTTTGGGTAGCAGTCCGCCCAGCAGGCCCGCAGGAAGCGGTGGCATTAAGTCCGGGCGCATATCCTCAGGTAAAACGCCGGCCTTCATGAGCATGCGCACCGGTGCAGATTGAAAAAGAGCCTGCGATGAGATCGCATGATCATAATATTCGTCGGGGCCCACCGAGGCGATGGGCACTACGGTATAACCGGCCGCCGCGGCAAGCCTGACAAAGCCGTAGCGTTGCTTCCACTGCAGCTGATAGCGCGCTTCGGGTGGTTTGACCGACTCGTACGCGCCACCGGGATACAGCAATAGGTCGTCTCCCCGGGCCATTAAGCGTTCAACGATCGGTGCCTGGCCGGCCACGCCGCCCATTGCGTGGGCGATGGCCGAGTAGTGGGGATTGGCAAACAGGGTTTTGTCGCCGAGGGCCTTGATATAGCGTCCATGATCGTAATAGAGGTAGAGATGAAACAGGGCAGCGTCAATCGCCATAAAAGCATGATTGCCGATAAAAAGCGCCGGCCTGTCAGGCAGGTTTTCTAGTCCTACGAAGCTAGGCTTGAACCAGGCGCGGGCTAACCCTGCCGCTGCGGCCACCTGTGGCGCGGTCGGCATGCCGAACTGCGAGACAAACTCGACGTAGTCATCGGGATCTGTTTCAGGGCAGGGTGCACGATCAGCCATGGTTTACACTCTTCATCGTCGGCGGAGCTTAGCAAAAGTTCGGCTATATTTTAGCGGCACTATTGCGTGTCAGCTGTTTTCTCTATTGTCGTGAGTCGCATGTCACAACCCATATTCAAACACTGGGCATTGCTCGGATATTTAATTCTCGTTTGGGGTTTCGCCTTCTCTTTGATTGCGGTGGCGCTGGAGTCCTTTCATCCAGTGTTCATTGTTTGGTGCCGTCTGTGGATGGGTGCGGTGGTTGTGTGGTGCGTCTGGCGTTGGCGCGGGCGCGCCTGGACCATGGGCCGGGAGTGGTTGCCGAGACTGACCTTGCTCAGCGTCACCGGCAATATTATCCCGTTTTCCCTGATCGCTTGGGCGGAACAATCTGTGCCGTCTGCCGAGGTGGGTATTCTAATGGCGCTGATGCCCATTGCGACCTTGCTGCTGGCGCATTGGTTACTCGAGCATGAGCCCCTGACGTGGCGACGCTCTCTAGGAGTGGTCATGGGGTTTGTTGGGGTCGGGCTGTTAGTGGGGGATGGTCTGCTCTCCGGTGGCGCGAGCGGGCATTGGCCGGGGCAGCTGGCCGCTTTGCTGGCAACGGTGAGCTACGCGTTCAATGGTGTTTACGCGAAACGGATTCCTTCGCGGAGCCCGGTCGACTTGGCCGTGGGTACGCTAGTGGTTGGAAGTTTGTTGCTCGCCATACCAGCCGTATGGTTTCAGCTGAGCGGCCCGGGATGGGCCGTGACGGCGTCGGCGGTGGGGGTGCTCGCTATCTTAGGAGTGATGGCCACCGGCGTGGCAACCTGGTGCTATTTTGTTGTGGTGACCGAACGGGGACCGGGCTTTCTCTCGACCATCAATTATCTGATCCCGGCCGTTGCCTTCGCGGCCGGCACGGTACTGCTGGCCGAACCTTGGGGCTGGGAGCATTTGCTCGCGTTGTTTTTGATCTTGATCGGAGTGGGATTGATTCAGGTACGCCGAGCCGTCTGATTACCCAAGCTCGAAACGCTCGCGCAGAAAGCGGGCCACACCGTCCTCGTCGTGATGGCCAATGACTTCGTCTGCGGCCTCGAGAATCATCGTGTCGGCGTTAGCGGGGGCGTAACATTCGCTCGCGCACTCAAACATGCTGAGATCATTGTCGCCGTCGCCAAAGGCAATGACATGCTCAATCTTTAACTCTTTTCTGAGGTGATTGATTGCGTTGCCCTTACTGCCCGCGCTGTGGTGAATGTCCACCCAGTGCAGCGCCGGCTCCATCTCTGCATTGCCCATCTCGCGTTCGTGAATGGCAACCCCCGAATAAGCGACGAGATGGTGCTCGTCGGCGATACTGTCGCTGACCCGCTGCACCGCTTGGGCGCCTCCCAGGGAGAAGACGTTGATTACGCTGATCTCATCGGGCATTGCTGAGAGAGGGGCCAGAGGCAGATGCCGTTCGGCTTCGAATAGATCCGCTAGCTTGTGCTCACTGCGACTTTTCAGTGGGCCATGATAGAGCGCATGCTTTTGACCCGGCTGGAGAGAAAATACGAACGGCGTCAAGTCGTTGAGAGTGAAGGCTGCCATGACATGCCACACTTCTTCCCGTGTCAGAAGATGATGGTGACTGTAGCGTTCCTCGTCGGGTGACCAGATGATGGCGCCGTTCTTGAGAATCATCGGTAGCGTGAAGTAATGATCCTTCAGAGGCGCGGCGGCGGCCTGCAACGTTCGCCCTGTTGCAACGGTGTAAGGGATATTCCGGGCCCGCATCATCGCGAGCGTCTCCGCCGTATAGGCTGAGACCTGCGAGCCCTTGTTAAGCAGTGTGCCATCGAGATCGAACACGACCAGCGTCATGTGCTGGCTCCAAATACGTGCGCTACCGCAACCATCGGTCGGCTTGCCGTCAATGTTCTGTCAGCACTAAGTCGGCAGTCAGTGAGTCACGGATGGCGGGGGGCACGGTGTATCGATCTACCGGATAGCCTGGGTGATCAATCCCCGCAAACAACGGTGCACCGTCTTTTAGGGCGTTGATCTGCTCGGGGGTCACCTCAAACCGGAGGAAGTGAACCGAGGCGGTTTTATCAGCGGTGGTTCGATCCAGGTCCTCATCTGCAATCGGCACATTCCGATCCATGTCGCCGACCTGAAGCCATACCTGATCCTCAATGCCGATCATTTCACCCAGCCGCACCGCACGCTGCACGGGGTCGGGGATCTCGATCATAAACGTCGCTTTCCAGTTATGGCCGTCAGGGATCAGAGGATTGTAGGCACTCAGCTCTTCCTCAATGCCTTCCGACTCAAACACCCGCTCGATTCGCAGCATTTCCTGTATCTGGTAGCGCACGGTGGTGGCATCCTCGAAATAGAGGCGGGCGTAATCCCCCAAGGCGAGCTGTCGGGTCTTTTTGTGGGCCATTACCTCGGCGCGGAAATCGGCGCGCTTGCTGGCATACTCCTCAAGGCTCCACAAGTCATCACGTGTCAGATGTGTCATGTTCGCTTCCTCGGATTCGCTTAGATCAATTTAATATTCTAGGGCATTAGAGCCCATAGGCTTCACGGAGCAGTGTCATGGGGTGCTCTGCTTTGGAGACCTTGTCTGACAGATGCGCAATGTGCTCACCGGCCATCGGGCAGTCGCTGATAAACCGGTCGGGTGCCTGTTCGTCGACTTTTCGTACCGTCGGTCTAGCGATTTTAACTGACTTGTCCCGAGTCTCCTTTTTGACCGCATAGGTTCCGTCGTGCCCAGAGCATCGCTCATAAGCCGTGATGTCACTCTCGCCTACCAAATTTAATACGTCTCGGGTTTTCAGTCCGATATTCTGCACCCGTTGGTGACAGGCGACCTGATAGGCCACGCTACCGAGGGCCGAGGAGAAATCAGTATTGAACGCGTCACCCTTATGACGTGCCCACAGGTATTCGAAGGGGTCGTAAAAAGCCTGCTGTACTTTGATGACATCGGGGTCGTCCGGGTACATCAGTGGCAGCTCCTGCTTGTACATCAGCACGCAGGAGGGAATGGGTGCGGTCAGGTCGTAGCCATCGTCAACCAGCTTGGCAAGCACAGGGATGTTGGCCTGCTTTAATGCGTCGACACTGTCCAGATCACCGAGCTCGAGCTTTGGCATGCCGCAACACTGCTCCTTCGGAACAATATCGATGTGAATGCCGTTGTGCTGAAACACTTTTACAAAATCTTCGCCCACCTCGGGGCTGTTGTAGTTGCCGTAGCACGTTGCGTAGAGCGCGACCTTGCCAGTCGTGTTGCCCACCGGCATTGGGTCAAGGGGCTTCAGTAGGGGTTTGACGCGCTTGCGCAGGGTTTTGCTGTGCAGCTTTGGCAGTGGTGCCTCGTGATGAATATCGAGCCCGGCCGACAACGCTTTTCGGAACACGTTCGTCTTGTTGAGGGCATTCACCGTGACGTCCACGAGCGGTATCGAAGTCGAAGAGAGCAAGCGGTCAGTGCTGGTGAGCGCACGGTCTCTGAGTGACGCGCCCTGATCCTTGAAGCGCTGCGCCTTAGCGCGCAGCATCAAGTGCGGGAAATCCACATTGAATTCATGCGGCGGCACATAGGGGCATTTTGTTAAGTAACAGAGATCGCAGAGGTAGCACTGCTCTGCTACTTTTGGGTAGTCCGCGGTATCCACGCCATCCACTTCCAGCGTGTCTGACTCGTCAATAAGGTCGAAAAGGGTTGGGAAGGCATCACACAAACTGACGCAACGCCGGCAGCCGTGGCAGACATCAAACACGCGCTCAAGCTCTTGGTTGAGCGCGGATTTGTCCCAGAAATCCTCACTCTTCCAATCCAGCGGATGGCGAGTGGGTGCGTCGATGCTGCCTTCTCTCATGGCGGTATGATCTCGTCGTAGCCCATATCGTTAAAAGATGCGCCCGAACTTCCCGCCGAGGCATCACTGCGTCGGGGTGTGGGCGGAAAAAACAAGGGGAGCCCTTTAGCTCCCCTTGGTGTAAGCGTTAGCCTAAGCGCGGGGATTAATCGTCGAGATTATCCAGCGCTTTCTGGAAGCGATTTGCATGGCTGCGCTCGGCCTTCGCCAGCGTTTCAAACCAATCAGCGATTTCATCGAAGCCTTCGTCTCGCGCCATCTTGGCCATTCCCGGGTACATATCAGTGTACTCGTGGGTTTCGCCAGCGATCGATGCCTCGAGATTCTTCTTCGTGTCGCCCATCGGCATGCCGGTAGCCGGATCGCCGACCTCTTCAAGATATTCGAGGTGCCCGTGGGCGTGTCCTGTTTCGCCCTCTGCGGTAGAGCGGAATACCGCTGCCACGTCGTTATAGCCCTCTACGTCCGCCTTGGAGGCGAAATAAAGGTAGCGCCGGTTCGCCTGAGACTCCCCTGCGAAAGCGTCCTTCAAATTCTGCTCTGTAGCACTGCCTTTCAGTTCCATTTCCTACTCCTTGGGTTTCTTTGATCAAAAAGCGGGCCCTTTGATACCGCCTGAGCCTCGCCGTCGACGTAATATACCGAGGTTGTGAGAATTTGGCTTACTGAAAATTTAAAAAAAATCGATCGATAAAAGCGATTAGTATTATTCAGGCCGACAGTCCCATGAAGGATTGTCCCGGCGTTTACACCACATCAGTATCGGAACCGTCGGTTCGCCCGCTTCACCGACACGGTTTAGTCATTCGAGGGGATCGCTATGCGGCAACCCACGCTGAAACAGCTTCGTTATCTTTGCGCCGTTGCAGAACATCAGCACTTCGGCCACGCCGCCTCGGCCTGTCATGTCAGCCAGAGCACGCTGAGCGCCGGCATTCTGGAGCTGGAGGAATCTCTGGGGATCAGTTTGGTTGAGCGCAATAACCGCAAGGTATTTCTGACCTCTTTGGGCGAAGAGGTCGTCGGGCGCGCTCGGGACTTGCTGGTCGACGTCGAAGATCTCGTTTCACTGTGTGCCGGGGCGGGTACCCCTTTTCAGGGCCGCATGAGGATGGGGGTTATTCCTACTGTGGCGCCTTATCTCCTGCCAGGCCTGCTCGGGCAGGTTCGGCAGCAGCATCCCGATTTCAAGCTCTTTATTCGCGAGGATCTGAGTCAGCCCCTCGTTGACGGTTTGCTGGCGGGAGAATTGGACGTATTGCTGCTCGCCCTGCCATTTCCTGCGGAACAGGTGGAGACGATGACGCTATTTGAGGATGATTTTTTTCTCGCGTGTCCTCACGAACATCCTCTCGCAACGCGCTCCACGCTGCGTAGCGCTGATTTGAAAGGCGAGCCGCTGTTGCTGCTGGAGGAGGGGCACTGCCTGCGCGAGCATGCACTGGAGGCCTGTAAGCTCCGAGATTCGCAGATTACGGTGCCCTATCAGGCGACGAGCCTGGCGACCATTGTTCAGATGGTGGCCAACGGCATTGGTATTACGCTGCTGCCGGGCATGGCCGTCGAGTCTGGTATTGCGACCAATACTTCGCTCGCGGTCAGGCCATTCGATCAGACCAATGTCACCCGGCAGATTGGTTTGATGTGGCGCAAGAAGACGCCCAGGCGCGTGGAGTTCCGTCAGCTAGGCGAGCTCATCGCAGAACTGGCTAACCGTTGAGGCAGCGTTTCGTCGGTTAACGTCGACGACCTTTGCCGCGGTGCTCCCCACTATGTTGGGTGCGAAACGAACCACTGCCGGGTTTGACAATGCGGTGTCGCTTCGGCGGTTGGCGGACCGGTATCAGGTGGTCAGCGCCATTGCCGATCAGATCACGACGCCCCATTCTTTTGAGTGCCTTGCGCAGCAGTGGCCAGTTGTCGGGGTCGTGATAGCGAAGAAATGCTTTGTGCAGGCGCCTCTGGGTAAGTTTTTTGACGGTGCTCAGGGTGTCGCCATTGCGCTTGACCCGCTGCAGCGGATTGCGCCCCGTGTGGTACATCGCCGTGGCGGTTGCCATGGGGGAGGGATAGAAGGTTTGCACCTGATCAGCGCGGAAGCGATGCTGCTTGAGCCATAGGGCGAGTGCCATCATGTCTTCATCGGTCGTGCCCGGGTGGGCGGCAATGAAATAGGGGATCAAATACTGTTTTTTACCGGCTTCGCGCGAAAAGCGCTCAAACATCTCCGCAAAGCGGTCATAGCTGCCCATGCCGGGCTTCATCATTTTAGAAAGTGGACCCGATTCAGTATGTTCTGGCGCAATTTTAAGGTAACCGCCTACGTGGTGGGTCACCAATTCACGGACGTATTCGGGGCTTTCGACGGCGAGGTCGTAGCGAAGCCCTGAGGCAATGAGCACTTTTTTCACGCCCTCCGTCTCGCGCGCCTTGCGGTAGAGGTTGATCAGCGGAGTGTGGTCCGTATTGAGGTTTTTACAGATGCCCGGGTAAACGCAGCTCAGCTTGCGGCAGGCGGCTTCAGTTTCTTTGTCCTTGCAGGCGATGCGCCACATGTTGGCGGTGGGGCCGCCCAAATCCGAGATGACCCCGGTAAAGGCGGGGCTGGTGTCACGTATCCGTTCGACTTCGCGAATGATGGAGGCTTCCGAGCGGCTCTGGATGATGCGCCCCTCGTGTTCGGTAATGGAGCAAAAGGTACAGCCGCCGAAACAGCCGCGCATGATATTCACCGAATGCTGGATCATGTCCATCGCCGGCACGGCGGCGCCGTTGTAGGAAGGGTGGGGGAGCCTCTGATACGGCAGTTCAAACACCCAGTCCAATTCATCCGTTTCCAGAGGGATGGGTGGCGGATTGAGCCAGACTTCGCGGTCGCCGTGTGCCTGCACCATGGGTAGTGCGTTATGGGGGTTGGTTTCTTTATGGAAAACCCGTGAGGCGTGGGCATATAAAACAGGGTCTTCTGCAACCGCCTCCGCTGACGGCAGGCGGATCGCATGGGTGTCACATTTGGGACTGGCCATTAGGCGAACGGGTGTGGGTTCGGAGGCACTGTCCGCATCAGTCTGAGCGTCGCTGCAGGGCTCAGGGTCCATGCCCTGATAGGGGTTGGGGTGCGCGTCAATCCGCCCCGGCTGGTCCACCGATGTCGAATCGATCAGTATGCGATCCGTCGGCGGCGTGCGCGCGGTAAAAGCGGTGCCCCGGATATCGGTGAGAGTATCAATCGTTCGGCCTTCGGCCAGGCCGTGCGCGATCTCCACAATGGCCCGTTCGGCATTGCCGAATAGCAGGAGGTCGGCGCGACTGTCGAGCAGAACCGATCGCCTGACACGATCACTCCAGTAATCGTAGTGGGCAATGCGGCGCAAGCTGGCTTCGATGCCGCCGATGATAATCGGTACGTCTCGAAAGGCCTCCCGGAGTCTCTGGCTATATACCGTCACGGCCCGGTCTGGGCGCTTGCCGGCGATATTGCCGGGCGTGTAAGCATCATCATTGCGCCGCTTTTTATCTGCGGTGTAGTGGTTAATCATGGAGTCCATGTTGCCGGCGGTCACGCCGAAGAAGAGGTTGGGGCGGCCGAGGACGGTGAAGGGTTCGGCGGACTGCCAGTCGGGTTGCGCGATCATGCCGACCCGGAACCCCTGCGCTTCAAGCACCCGACCGATCACCGCCATGCCGAAACTGGGATGGTCTACGTAGCCGTCGCCCGACACGATGATGATGTCACAACTGTCCCAGCCCAGTTGCTCCATTTCTTCTCGAGAAACGGGCAGCCAGGGTGCGGGGCCCAGGCATTCCGCCCAGAACTTTCGGAAGTCATAGAGTGGGGTCGGGTTACCACTCATATCGTTGTGCCTGCTCTCGGACGTCGCTGGGAACGTCGAGCTCGGGTATCAAATCGAGGATCACGACTATCACGCTCATTAAAATGACGGCAATGAGCGCCATATCGAAGCGCCGTCCGGCTGGCGTGCTCGTTCCGAAAATGCAGACTTCGAATTTTCGTTGCAATGCACTTTGGCCGGGCTCTGGGTGTTCGTGCAGTGCGTTCGGGCGCTGATTCATAAAAGATTCTCGAGGCTGCGCCAAACACTCTGCAGGATTAAGGGTTGTGCGTCGATCGTGGGGTGGATTCCGTCAGCTTGCATCAGAGTGCGATCGAGGGCCACAGACTCCAGTGGGAAATCGGCCAATATGGCGTCCGTCCCGTCGATCGCGCCAGAAAAGCTGGCGCGGAATGCGTCGGTATAAAATTTTCCAAAGTTTGGCGGGATTTCCATGGGTAACATCAGCACCTTCGCGTCGGCGTCCTCGGCCAGCCCAATCATTTTGTTTAAATTGTTCCGTAGCTGGCCAACCGGATACCCCCGCAGTCCGTCGTTGCCGCCCAGTTCGATGATGACAATCTGGGGTTTATGCGTTTCCAGCAGGTCAGGCAGTCTGCGCAAGCCGCCGGCTGAGGTATCGCCTGATATACTTGCGTTCACGGTGCGATAGGGTCTGCCTTCTTCGCTCAGGCGGGTTTCTAGGAGTGCCACCCAACCTTGCTCCAACGACATGCCATAAGCCGCACTAATGCTGTCTCCCAGTACCAAGATGGGTTGCGCGCTCTGGGCGCCTGCCATGGTTGGAGTAGCCAGCAATAGCGATCCAAGCCAAGCCATTACTCGTATCCGTCGGGCGAGGACCCGCAGTATGATCAAAGTTAGTCAGCTCCTTAAAACGGTACCCACCGCTGATGGTGATCTCACCATCTTGCGAGAGGTCAATCTTGAAATCGCAGCCGGCGCCTCTGCCGCTATCGTCGGTGCGTCTGGATCGGGTAAGTCTACCCTGCTAGGACTGCTAGCGGGCATGGATGTCGCGTCGGCAGGCGAGATCTGGCTCGATGGAGAGTCCCTCGGTACCCTGAACGAAGACGAGCGAGCCAGGCTGCGCGCTGAGAAAATTGGGTTTGTTTTCCAGAGCTTTCAATTGTTGCCCGCGCTGACCGCCAAAGAAAACGTCATGCTGCCTCTGGAATTGGCCGGGATGCCCGACGCCGATGGGATCGCAGAGCGTTTCCTCGCCGAGGTCGGGCTGGAGAGTCGATTAGAGCATTACCCAACAACGCTCTCGGGGGGTGAGCAACAGCGTGTCGCGATTGCGAGGGCCTTTGCGCGCGAGCCCAGCATTTTGTTTGCCGACGAGCCAACCGGCAATCTGGACACCCGCACCGGTGAGCGGGTCATCGACCTCTTATTTGATCTCAACGACAGGGCGAGCACCACGCTGGTACTGGTCACACATGATGAGCGACTCGCCGAGCGCTGTGACCAGCGTTTTTCCATGACAGCAGGGGAGCTGAGCGGGCCGTGAGCACCGATCTGTGAGGCAAACACTGACCTGGAAGCTGCTGGCGCGGGAGTGGCGTAGCGGCGAGTTAGGCATTTTGCTGCTGGCTCTGGTGCTGGCCGTATCCGTGGTCGTCGGGGTCAGTAGTTTCGTGACGAGATTACAGTCGGCCTTGTTGTCGGAAAGCGCGCGCTTTCTGGCCGCGGACATGGTGGTGGTCAGTAGAACACCGGTGCCTGCGCAATGGTTGGCCGAAGCGGGGCAGATGGGGCTGTCAACGACTGAAGGCGTGGGTTTTCCTTCGATGGCTGTCGCCGACGTGGATCATATGGCGCTGGTGTCGATCAAAGCAGTGTCTGCTGGCTACCCTTTGCGAGGAGAGCTTCAATGGTCCGCCGAGCCCTACGGCGTTCTGCGCTCCGATGGTGCCATCCCTCAGATCGGCGAGGTCTGGCTGGCGCCTCGGTTGTTCGCGTTACTCGATGTTGGATTGGGCGATGAGATCATCGTGGGTGAGACGAGCCTGAGGGTCTCTGGTGCGGTGCGGAGTGAACCCGACGCTACCACCGCAGTGTTTGGCTTTGGGCCAAGGCTGTTAATGAATGCGGCAGATATACAGGCGACCGGTGTTGTGCAGCCCGGTAGCCGGGTTGAGTATCGTTTGCTGCTTGGCGGCGCATCTAACGCAATTGCTGAGTTCACAGAGTGGGTGACACCCCAGCTGGGGCAGGGCCAGCGGCTCGACTCGGTGGAGGGGTCGCAGCCCGGCATTGCCACCACACTCGATCGTGCTCAGGGCTTTTTGCTCCTCGCCGGCAGTCTCGCTGTGGTGCTAGCGGCCGCAGCGATCACATTGGCGAGTCGCCGCTTCGCGGAACGGCATACCCAATACGTGGCCATTCTTAAAAGTCTCGGCGCCCAGTCTCATGAAATAGCGCAGCTCTATGGTCGCAGTTTGTTTTGGATGGGGTTGGGTGGAACCGTCATCGGATGCGTCATCGGATGGGGGCTGCAGGAGCTGTTCATTGGGTTATTGGGTGCTTTGCTGCCCGTTGAGCCAGGCGCTGCTGGATGGCAGCCGGCTTTGATCGGTGCGGTAACAGCGGGGGTCTGTCTATTCTTCTTTGCCTGGCCGCCTCTTCGGCGTCTGGGGGAGGCCTCTCCGCTACGGGTATTACGCGCTGACATCGGGGTGGCGGACGTTCAGCGTTTTCGAGATTTCCTGCTTGGCGGTTTGTCGATTATTGCGCTGATGTGGTGGTACAGCGGCAGTGCTGTGGTGACCGCGGCGGTCATTACCGGTCTCGGGGTGGTGGTCGGTCTAGGATTCTTTGCCGCCCGCTTGCTGCTCTCTGGCGGCAGATCAGTAGGGGGCTTCGCTGGCAGCATCTGGCGCGTCGCTCTGGCCGGTTTGCAGCGGCGCGGCCGCGCGAATGCCTTGCAAATGGTGATCTTCGCGATGGCGATTATGCTCATGCTGCTGCTATCGGTGGTGCGCTCGTCGCTGATCGGTCAGTGGCAGTCCCAGCTTCCTGCCGATGCACCCAACCATTTTTTGTTGAACCTCGCGCCTGAGGAGCGACCCTCCCTCGAGGGGTTCTTCGTCGAAAATGGCATTGCCTCTGAGACCCTCTACCCCATGACCCGGGGCAGGGTGGTTAGCGTCAATGACGCGGAGTTGCCTAAATGGCAGGAGGTAGAGGTGGAGGGTGCCCCTCGCCAAAGAGAGGCCAACTTCACCTGGTCGGATCAGCTACCCCGCGGCAATGTGCTTTTGGAGGGCGATTGGTGGCCCGCTGACTCGGAGCGGCCCTGGGTCTCCGTCGAAGAAGACTTTGCTGAGGATCTCGGTGCGAAGGTCGGAGATCGACTGGCAGTGCGTATTGGAGCGGACACCCTCGAGGTGACCGTGCGCAGCGTTCGTTCTGTGGACTGGCAATCCATGCGGCCGAACTTTTTTATGGTCTTCCCGCGCGGCGTACTCGAGCGCTTCCCAGGCATGTATATGACCAGTTTCCGTCTGCTGCCTGAGCAGAAGCCATTGCTCAATAAGTTGGTGAATGTGCTGCCAACCGTCACGGTGATTGAGCTCGACATCGTGATCAAGGAGATGCGCGCGGTGGTGGATCAGGTTGCCCGCGCACTCGAGTTGGTGTTGGCGGTTATCCTGATGGCAGGGGGGCTGGTACTGATTTCGGGNGTGCGATCCAGCTTGGATGGCNGGCTCCGNGAGAGCGCCTTGTTGCGCGCCGTGGGGGCGCGNNGCGGGCTNGTGCTCGGTGCGCTCTGGATTGAGTTTCTCGTCTTGGGAGGCCTGGCCGGCGCGCTCGCCAGCGCGGGCGCCGAGGTGGCTGCCTGGGGCTTGCAGACTCAGGTATTCGAGATGACGTGGGCACCGACTCCCTTAATGTGGTGGCTGGGTCCGTTGGCGGGTGCCGTCATCGTGGGGGCCCTGGGCGTCTGGTCCTGTCGCCGCGTGGTCAGTGTGCCCCCGATCGTGTTGCTCAGAGAGGTTTAGCCGGCTCAGGCGCCTTACGCGGCGATTGCCCGTAGCCGTCTTGCTGACTCGTTGTCCGAGGCTGCTATCCGAGCAGGTGGGCGACCGCGTCCCGCTCTTCTGCCAGTTCCTGTGCCGTGGCGTCCATCTTGCCTCGGCTGAAGTCGGCGATGTCGAGCCCTTGTACGATCTCCCACTGTCCCGCCTTGCAGCGACAGGGAAAGGAATAAATCAGACCGGGTTCGATTCCGTAGGAGCCGTCAGAGATGACCCCCATCGATACCCAGTCATCGTCCGGTGTGCCCAGAGCCCAACTCCGCATATGGTCCACCGCAGCGTTGGCCGCTGACGCGGCAGAGGAAGCGCCCCGCGCTTCGATAATGGCAGCGCCCCGCTGCTGAACCGTGGGAATAAAGGTCTCGCTGTACCAGTCCATATCCATTCCTTGCATCGCCGCCTGCTCGCCCACGAGTGCATGATGAAGATCAGGGTACTGCGTGGCCGAGTGGTTCCCCCAGATAATCATGTGGCGTATATCGTTCACCGTTGTGCCGGTTTTTTGGGCAAGCTGGGTTTTGGCGCGGTTGTGATCCAGCCGCATCATGGCGGTAAACTGCCTCGAATCCACATCCGGCGCATTGCGCTGTGTGATTAGCGCGTTGGTGTTAGCGGGGTTGCCGACGACTAGCACCTTGATATCGCGGCTAGCGACATCGTTGATGGCTTTGCCTTGAACGCCAAAAATAGCGGCGTTGGCTTCCAGCAGGTCCTTGCGCTCCATGCCCGGGCCCCGCGGGCGAGCCCCCACCAGCAGAGCATAATCCGAATCCTTGAAGGCGACTTCGGGCTCATCAGTACAGACGACGTCGGCCAGTAAGGGGAATGCACAGTCATCCAGCTCCATTTTGACGCCGCCCAACGCGTCCATCGCGGGAGTGATATCCAGCAACTGTAAGATGACGGGTTGGTCGTCACCCAGCATGGATCCCGAGGCGATTCGGAAAAGCAGGGCGTAACCAATTTGTCCGGCTGCTCCGGTGACAGTGACGCGAACGGGTGCTTTCATGATGGTGTTCCTTGGCGGTCAGAGAAAGGTAAAGCGGACTTAAAGCGGGCGGATTGTCCTGTCAGATGAGATAAAACTCAAGTCTGACGTAGATCCTACCCCGATGGGCTTTTGCGTGAAGGGATCGTCTCTCCTATCATCCGCACTCAGCAGGGCCGCGCTGACCTGCGTCAATCGGGTCAGCGCATCAGGACAAACATATGACGCAAACAGATAACCAGACACTATCGGCAGGGCAGGGCAAGGACCCGCGGAAGGATCGGCTTGAATTCAACAAGCTGCGTAAGCGGTTGCGCCGACAAGCGGGTAAGGCGATTGCCGACTTCAGTATGATAGAGCCTGACGATCGCATTATGGTGTGCATCTCGGGGGGTAAGGATTCTTACGCGATGCTCGAGTTGCTGATGGCGCTGCGAGACAGCGCGCCNATCGACTTCGAGATCATCGCGGTAACCCTCGATCAAAAGCAGCCCGGATACCCGGAGGAAGTATTGCCTCAGTATCTCGAGACCCTCGGTATTCCGTTTTATATTCTCGAACGTGACACGTATAGCGTTGTTCGGTCAATCATCCCGGAGGGAAAAACCACCTGTGGTTTGTGCTCCCGCCTCAGGCGCGGCACGCTGTACGGATTCGCGGAGCAGATTGGGGCGAGCAAGATCGCCCTAGGACACCACCGAGACGATATCGTCGAGACCTTATTTTTAAATCTATTTTTCGGCGGCAAGCTGAAGGCGATGCCGGCGAAATTGAAAAGTGATGATGGTCGGCACGTTGTGATCCGGCCACTCGCCTACTGCCGGGAGTCCGACCTCGAAGCTTATGCACGCGTAATGGAGTTCCCCATCATTCCGTGCAATCTATGTGGTACTCAGGAAAATCTGCAGCGCCAGGAGATCAAGCAAATGCTCAAAGGCTGGGAGCGTGAATACCCTGGCCGAACCGAGACGATTTTTCGGGCGCTGGGGAATGTTGCCCCCTCGCACCTTCTCGATCACGACCTGTTCGATTTCCAGAGTCTTAGCGTCGAGGTTGATGACAGTCTGGGTCTGCCCGATATCCGTGTTGTCAATCTGTGACGCTTCTTCAGGTCAGTCAGGTTGGGATTGAACGGGGAGATCGTCAGCTTCTGAGGGAGGTCAGTCTGTCCGTGTGCGCGGGAGAGATCTGGCAGCTCGTAGGTGTTAACGGGGTCGGGAAGACCAGTCTTTTAAGAGCGCTGGCCGGGTTGGCGCGATTGGGCGTGGCGGGTGATATTCAACGCCACGCCAGTGTGCTTTATCTGGGGCATGCCTCGGCACTGAAACTCAGCTTAAGTGCGTTGGATAATCTGCGGTGTCATCCGGCTTGCGATGTCATGGCCTCGCGGGAGCGTATCACTTCGGCTCTGGAGAAGGTGAGTCTTGCCGGTTATGAAGATCGCCCGGTTGGAGCATTGTCAGCGGGTCAGCAGCGCCGCGTCGCTCTTGCGAGATTGCTCCTCAGCGAGGCGTCTTTATGGTTGCTTGACGAGCCCTTCACCGCACTAGACGCAGCGGGATGTGATTGGCTTGAAGCACGTATTCGTGAGCATGTGCAGGCGGGTGGGGCGACCGTTTTTACCAGCCATCAGCCCAGCCGCTTCGGCGCGCTGCAACATGACCTGAATCTGGCACAGCATGTCGCCTGATCGCCCATTACTTTCATTACAGGCCGCCTTTACTCGGCAGTTTGTCCGCCATATGCGGTCACTCATGGCCAGTCCGGCCGACGTTGCGAACCCGCTATTGTTTTTCTTCATGGTGGTCACCCTCTTTCCCCTCGGCCTGGGGCCAGACCCAGAGCGCCTCGCTGCGATCGCCCCCGGCATTCTGTGGGTGGTCGCACTGCTGGCAAGTCTCATGGTCAGCGCCAAATTATTTGCCTCTGACTTTGAGGACGGCAGTTTGGAGCAGCTGGCGCTGGCGCCATACCCGCTCGCGGTACTCGTGCTGGCGGAGGTGGCAGCGCATTGGTTGACGACCGGGTTTCTACTGGCATTGGTGTCGCCACTGTTCGCGATCATGCTGGGTCTGCCCGAGCAGGGCCTGCCCACGCTGGTGGCGAGTTTGCTGTTCGGTACGATGTGCCTAACGCTCATTGGCGCGGTGGGTAGTGCGCTGACGGTCAGTATTCGTCGAGGTGGACTGCTGCTCTCGCTTCTCATTATTCCGCTCAATGTTCCCGTGCTGATTTTTGGTACGACGGCAGTGGCCGAGGCGGTCATCGGGGGTAACCCAGAGAGCTGGCTAGCGTTATTGGCTGGTCTTGCCCTGGGTTCGCTAGCGCTGACCCCGCTGGCCATCGGTGCTGCATTAAGAGTGTCTCTAGACAGTTGAGCGAGTCAGCTGTTCAGGGTCTCAAAGCGGGCGGTAGACGCGTTAACGGCACTGGTTAGGCGCTATACTAGGGATCATGTGGACCATCATTCATAAAATGGGATCGCCGCCCTGGTTCTTCCGGTTCAGTGGAGTGCTCGTGCGCTGGCTCTTACCCATCACCATCAGTTTGCTGGTGATGGGTGCGTTTTGGGGCTTGTTGGTAGCGCCGCCGGATTTTCGACAGGGTAACTCCTACCGTATTATTTATATTCACGTACCGGCAGCGGTGGTGGCGTTGGCCGGGTATTACGTGATGGCGCTTGCGGGCGCGGTCAGTCTGATCTGGCGGATCAAGATGGCTGATATCACGATGCGTGCAGCCGCGCCCGTGGGTGCAGTGTTAACGGCGATAGCGCTGGTAACGGGCGCGATCTGGGGCAAGCCGACCTGGGGTGCCTGGTGGGTCTGGGATGCGCGCATTACTTCCATGCTCATTTTGTTCTTTCTGTATCTCGGTGTGGTGGCTTTATTTGAGGCCTATGAGAATAAGACCGCAGCAGCGCGCGCCTGTGCGGTGTTGAGTCTGGTCGGTACGGTCAATATTCCGATCATCTACAAATCGGTCGATTGGTGGTATTCCTTGCATCAGCCCGCTTCGATTAAATTTACGGGGGAGTCGGCAATTGACTCGAGCATGCTGTACCCCCTGTTGCTGATGATCTTGGCGTTTTATTGCCTTTTCGCCCTCACGGTATTGCTGAACATGCGGGCTGAACTGCTGTGGGCTCACCGCGAATCGAGCTGGTTAAAGCAATTGGCAGGGGGTGCTTGATGTATTTCGAGTCGCTCTCGGCGGTGTGGCACATGGATGGTCATGGCTTTTATGTCTGGCTGGCCTACGCCTTCACGGCAATCCCGCTGGCGCTCACAGTGTGGTTACCCATCAACCGGATTCGGCAACATTGGCGTTGGTTGCAGGCGGAGCAAAGGCGTGCGGCCTCTGCCTCTTCAGGCAGCGCCAATGAGGCAGGGGGTTAGCGAGTGATGCATCCCATTCGAAAACAGCGGCTGGTTCTGGTCAGTCTGATGGTCGTGCTTTCCAGCGTGGCGATCGGGCTCGTGGCGTTTGCGCTCCGAGATAACATCAATCTGTTCTACCCGCCCGCAGATGTGATTGCGGGTAAAGCGCCGACAGACAGAACGATTCGTCTGGGCGGGATGGTGGTAGAGGGCAGTATCGAGCGCAGTGAAACCGAGCTCGATACCACTTTTTGGGTCACAGATTACGAGGGTTCTGTCGCGGTCCGTTACAGCGGGATCCTTCCGGACTTGTTTGCCGAGGGAGAGGGTGTGGTCGCGGAGGGCATGCTCGACGCCGCCGGCACGCTGGTTGCTACGCAGGTGCTGGCCAAGCACGACGAGAACTATATGCCCCCCGAGGTAGCAGCGGCGCTTGAAGGTAAAACCGCACCTGCCGAGAGGACTGCGTTGCCATGATTCCCGAGCTTGGCCATGTTGCGTTGATCATTGCCTTTGTTTTGGCGATGGGGCTCGCCGTCGTGCCGCTATGGGGCACCATGCGGCACGATATTGCCGCCATGAACATGGCGCCGTCTTTGGCGCTCGGGGTCACTGTATTTGTCGGGATGGCCTTCGCGCTGCTGGCGACCAGTTTCTTACAAGACGATTTTTCAGTCGCCGTCGTCGCGGCTAACTCGAACAGCTTGTTGCCACCGATATTCAAGTTTTCAGCGCTGTGGGGTAATCACGAGGGATCCCTACTCCTGTGGGTGCTCATCCTTTCGGGTTGGATGACTGCGGTCGCCTACTTTAGTCGCGGTCTGCCGCTGGAAATGGTGGCGCGGGTGTTAAGCGTAATGGGCATGATAGCGGTCGGGTTTCTCGCCTTTTCACTGTTAACGTCCAATCCTTTTGAGCGCCTTTTGCCTAATACTCCCCTCGATGGCAACGATCTGAATCCGCTGCTACAAGATCCGGGATTGATCATTCACCCGCCGCTGCTGTACATGGGATATGTCGGCTTGTCTGTGCCCTTTGCCTTCGCTATCGCCGCGCTGTTGGGCGGCCGTTTGGACGCGTCATGGGCGCGCTGGTCCAGGCCTTGGACTAACGTAGCGTGGGGGTTTCTATCGCTGGGCATTATGCTCGGCAGCTGGTGGGCGTATTATGAGTTGGGTTGGGGAGGCTGGTGGTTCTGGGACCCCGTCGAAAATGCGTCCTTCATGCCTTGGTTAATGGGAACGGCGTTGGTCCACAGCCTTGCGGCCACGGAAAAGCGCGGCGTCTTCCGCTCGTGGACTGTACTGCTGGCCATTTTTGCTTTTTCCCTGTCATTGCTGGGCACTTTTCTTGTGCGCTCCGGCGTCCTCACCAGCGTCCACGCTTTCGCGTCTGATCCAGAGCGTGGCTTGTTTATTCTGATTTTTCTCGCGCTGGTCGTAGGCGGGTCTTTGCTGCTCTACGCCTTGCGCGCACCGTCGGTGGCGAGCCGGGTGAGTTACACCGGGGTCTCCCGTGAGTCGCTGCTGATGGTTAATAATCTGGTATTCACCGTCGCGACCATTGTGGTGTTACTGGGCACCCTTTTCCCATTGGTGATGGACGCCTTCTCTCTCGGAAAATATTCGGTTGGGCCGCCTTATTTCAACGCCGTATTCGTGCCGTTGATGGCGCTCGTGATGCCGTTTATGACGGCTGGGCCGCTGTCGCGCTGGCGAGAGGACTCAGCGAAGCGCTGGTTACATGAGTTGCTGATGCCGGGGGTGGGTGTGCTGGTGGTAGCGCTGGTCCTAGCGTCGCTGGGCCGCGACGGCTTTAATATTTGGATAGCCCTCGCGGTGTTGCTCGCCGGATGGGTGGCGCTGGGCGTGATTAAGGATCTCTGGCGCCGTATCGCTAGCGCGCCAGATGGGGAGCTGAAGTGGCGACGGCTAACCCCCAGTTTTATGGGCATGACGTTGGCACATTTGGGCTTTGCGGCGGTAGTGCTGGGTGCGGTCGTTGTGACGCAGGGAAACCAAGAGCGGGATCTGCGCATGGCCGTGGGTGATGTTGAAGAGTTGGGCGGTTATCGGTTTGAACTATTGCGCCTGGGTCAGCAGGCTGGCCCGAACTACCTTGCGGAGCAGGCGGTATTCGAGGTCACGCGCGACGGGCAGATCATCGCTGGACTGGTACCAGAAAAGCGGCGTTACTTTGCCAGCGGTCAGATCATGACCGAAGCCGCGATCGACGCAAGCTTGTGGCGGGATCTTTATATCGCGTTGGGTGAGCCAATCGGTGAGGACGCTTGGGCAGTGCGCCTGCAATATAAGCCCATGGTTCGCTGGTTGTGGTTGGGGTCGCTGATGATCGGACTTGGGGCCTTGGTCACCGCGTTGGATCGCCGTTATCGATCGCAAGCCGTACGCAAGCCAGTACCGACATCTGGAGTCGCAGGGCTTGCGGGTTAAAAAGTTTATTCCGCTATTCGCGTTTGTGCTCTTGACCGGATTACTGTTCCGGGGATTGTCCATCGATCCGACGGCCTTGCCGGCAGCGCGCTTGGGGCAGCCCTTTCCCCCCTTCGCGCAGCCTGAGTTATTGAGCGGTGATGAGATTTCGGATGCGGCGCTCACGTCAAAGCCTGCTCTGGTCAACGTTTGGGCAACCTGGTGCTACTCGTGCCGGGTGGAGCATCCCTATCTCTTGTCTCTTGCCGAACAGGGCATCCCCATTTACGGATTAAATTACAAGGACGATTCCGCCAAGGCGCGGGACTGGCTCGAGCAGCTTGGCGATCCTTACCGACTGAATATCGTTGATGTGGAGGGTTCGGTGGGTCTGGATCTGGGGGTCTACGGGGCGCCGGAAACCTATGTGCTGGACGCCGACGGATACATTGTCCATCGTCATGTCGGAGTGCTGGATGAGGGGGTGTTTACACGCGATTTCAGCCGTTGGTTTCCAGTCGCCGCGACGTCAGAATCGATGCCTGCCGCAGGAGGGCGACTATGAGGAGAGTAGAGAAGGTACTGATCTTGAGTGCGCTTTGGTGCCTTTTGTCGGTCTCCTTGGGCGCCCGCGCGGTGATCGAGACCTACGCGTTTTCCTCTCAAGATCTGGAGGCGCGCTATCATCTTCTGAGCCAAGAACTGCGCTGCCCCAAGTGTCAAAATCAGAATATAGCGGACTCTAACGCGCCGATTGCGCGTGACCTGCGGGTGGTGCTTTTCGAGCAGTTAGAGGCGGGCGCCACAGACGATGAAATCCTCGCCTTTATGGTCGCTCGGTACGGTGAGTTTGTGCGGTATCGACCCGGTATGGACCGCCAGACTCTATTACTCTGGGCCGCGCCCGGGCTGCTACTGGTGTTCGGAGCGGCGGGATTGATAAGCCACTTTAGGCAGCGGAGGGTCCGGGCACCCGGGGTCCTGACGGATGTAGAGCAGGACCAAATTGAGCAGTTGCTTAGGGAGCCTCGCGCTTGAGTGACACTTTTCTGGTGGTTGCGACCCTGCTGTTGCTGAGCGCAGGCGCGCTGGTGGTGCTGTTACCGAGGCTGTGGCAGCGAGTGAGCACCCCTGAAACAAACGCGGACTGGCTACGACTTCGGCAGAGTGAGTTAATAGAGGAAGCACCGCAGCTTCGTGAAGAGGCGGCGCTGAGGTTGATCGAAGAGGGCGGTGTTAGCGAGCCCACTTTGGCGGGCCCCAGGGCGGTTTACTCGGGGCCGGGGCAGCTACTCGGTGTGTTGGGACTCACGATAGGTGTCTGGCTGCTTTACTGGCAGCTCGGCAGCTGGGAAGACGTGCAGATCGCAGAGGAGCTTGGGCGTATCGAGCAGTCGGAGCCCGAGGCGGTGCGGGCGCTGATCAAACGGATCACGGAGCGAGCTGAGGCGCGACCAACCAATGCAGACTACGCCTTGTTGCTGGGAGAGTATTACCTGTCGGGTAACGAGCCGGCAGAGGCGCTCCGCTATTACGAACGCTTGACGGCAGCGGGTGCGACCGCACCTGAGATTCTCGGCAAAGCGGCACAAGCGGAGTTTCTGGCCTCCAATCGAGTGCTTAGCCGCCGTGCCCGTGCATGGGCCGAGCAGGCGCTGGCGGTCGATCCTACGCAGGCTGCTGCGCTGGCTACATTGGGCATGGCCGCTTTCGAGGCGGCGGACTATCGGCAGGCGATCGTCTACTGGCAGCGGCTCCGTGACCTTGAGGCGCCCGGATCGCCGGGGCATGAGATGTTGGGGCAGGTGATTGCGCGATCACGTCTTGAGCTGGGCGAATCGGATGAGCCAGTCGTTGCCGCGCCGGGTGTGGTGGTGAAGGTGTCTGTTCCTGAGCGTCAGTCGCCACCGGAGGGCTCGGTAATCTTCATATTAGCCCGCCCCGAGGGCGCCAGCGCGGGGATGCCTATTGCAGTGGTCCGCACTACGGCAGTTGAATGGCCGCTCACAGTGCGCCTTGACGACGGTTCGTCCATGGCGGGACAGCGGCTATCGGATTTTGCCCGGGTGTCGATCGAAGTACAGATCTCCCAAAATGGCCAGCCCGGCCGCGACAATGCGCTGCTATGGAGCGCGCTCGAGTCGGTCCCGGTCGGCGGTGACAAACCCGTTGTGGTGCAGCTGGCCGTCGATTAATCCACGAAATTCGCCATCAAACATAGTGTTGTTGGCCGGAAGTCGATACACTACATCTTGTGTTTTTCGCGCGTTGCTGGGGCATTATGAGCCTCTAAGCAGCGCCATCGCTATCCGGAAGCAATAATGCGCCTGAAATCCATCAAATTGGCCGGCTTTAAGTCTTTTGTTGATCCCACCACGGTGCATTTTCCGGGCAACATGTGTGCAGTAGTGGGCCCCAACGGCTGCGGTAAGTCCAACATCATTGATGCAGTCAGATGGGTGATGGGCGAGAGCTCCGCAAAAACGCTGCGCGGCGAGTCTATGACCGACGTCATTTTTAACGGCACGACCAGCCGGCAGCCAGTCAGTCAGGCGTCGATCGAACTCATGTTCGATAATACGCAGGGCAAAGTGGCCGGAGAGTTCGCCGCTTACAACGAGATCTCTGTGCGGCGGGTCGTCACCAGGCAGGCGCAATCAGAGTATTACCTTAACGGGGCAAAGTGTCGCCGGCGTGATATCACCGACTTGTTCTTGGGGACCGGGCTTGGACCTCGGAGTTACGCGATTATTGAGCAGGGTGTGGTCTCCCGGCTGATTGAATCAAAGCCCGAGGAGTTACGCGTCTTTATCGAAGAGGCGGCAGGAATTTCGAAGTATAAGGAGCGTCGACGTGAAACCGAGAGTCGGATGCGACGCACCACCGAGAATCTCGAACGCCTCACGGATTTGCGCGATGAGTTGCAGCGCAATCTGTCGCACTTGGACCGACAGGCCAGGGCGGCAGAGAAGTACGCGGAGCTGAAAGCCGAGGAGCGAACGGTTCAAAGCGAGCTGTTTGCGATTCAATGGCGGCAGCTCAGTACGTCGCGAGGTGAGGTGGCCGGAGAAATCGGTGCGCTTGATGTCAAACGAGAGGCCGCCAGAGCCGAAGTCACGCACACGATGAGCGAGATCGAGTCGTCGCGGACAGAACAGAGCGCGGCATCAGACGCCTTTAATGCAGCTCAGGAGCAGTTTTACGGCATTGGGGGTGAGGTCACCCGAGTTGAGCAGGCTTTGCGCTTTGCGCAGGAGCGGAGAGGAGAACTGCAGCGAGATCTGGAGCAGACACGGTCCAGCCTCGAGCAGACGCGACAGGATCTTGAGACCGACCGGCAAAGACTCAGCGGTTGGCAGGAAGAGCTGGAGCGGTCGGAGCCGGCGCTGACCGAGCTCTCGGCATCTTCGCGGCTAGCGTCCGAGGCCCTGACTGCAGCAGACAGTGCGGTGCAAGCGTGGTCCCAGAATTGGGACGGCTTTAATGAGCGTGCTCGCGAGCCCAGTCAAACCGCTGAAGTCCAGCAGAGCCGCATTGCTTATCTCGAGCAAGTCCTGAGCAAGTTGCAGGAGCGTCTGCAGCAGCAGCAGTCGGAGTGGGAGTCTCTATCATCGACGCCGACTGATGCGACGACCTCGCCGCTGGCGAAGAAAATCGAGCAAGCCAGCCTGGCCATGGCGGAGCGGGAGGCCGGATTGGTTGAGCTCAAGGAAGATCTCGCTGGATCCCATGCGGCGATTGAGCAAGCTCGGCGACAGCAGGACGACGTCCGATCTGCGATTCAGGAAGCTAGGGGTCATATGGCCTCTCTCACTGCGCTCCAGGAGGCGGCCTCCGATGATCGGGAGCGCGCTTCGTTGAGCGACTGGATTGAAACGGAGTCGCTGCACTCCGATGGCACCGTGTATGCCTCGTTAGAAGTAGAGGCTGGCTGGGAGGGAGCGATAGAACAGGTGTTGGGCGAGGCGTTATCGGCGCAGCTGCTGTCCGAAGTCGATGTGCGCGGATTGCCCGGCGTTGAGGCGCTGCCGTCAGGCGCCTTTGTGGTGGATAACACTGTTGAGTCACCCGCTGAGGTGCTGGGGACGCTGGCTGCGCACGTAAAAGGTCCCGCTCGCGTGATGAGCTGGTTGCAGGCTGTCCTGGTGGCTGAGAACCTGGATGCGGCTCAGCGGCTGTGCCGGGATTTGACTGCCGGTCAGTCTGTCGTGACCCCCGACGGGCATTGGCTCGGGCCTGGATGGCATCGCCGCCGATCGGGCGCGGATACTGCCGCAGGGATGATCGCGCGGCAGGCGCAGGTAGATAGCCTGAAGGAGCAGTTGGACAAAGCCCGAGCCGAGGCTGATCAAGTGGAAAAGACCATCAGCGAGTTGATCAAATCCCGGGTTGAGCTGGAGAAGCAGGCTTCGCAGGTGCAGCAGGCACAGCAGGCCGCGGTTAATGAGCGTGCCGAGTGGATTGCGGAGCAGCGTGCTACTGCAACGAAGGTCGAGCAACAACTGCAGCGCCGCAATCGGCTTAAAGCGGAAATAGAAGATACCGAGAAGCAGTACGAGCTGGAGCAGTCTCATCTCGGTGAGGCGCGGCAATTACTGTCTGCCTCACTGGATCAGATGGAGGCCGATCGAATTGAGCGCGAACGGCTGCAGACTGAGCGCGCGTCGGTGACTGAGGCATTGACTCAGAAACGTGACGCGTCGCGCGAGGCGTCAGCTGCTCTGATGCGGGGCGAGCTTCAGAGCCAGAACCTGCAGGCTCAGGTCGCCACGCTGAAACAGAGCATCAGCCGCATGGAGACCCAATTGCGCGACTTGGAATCTCGCGAGACAGAGCTGACAGGCACATTGCCGATTGGCGATGATCCCGATGCCGAGAATAAGGCGCGGTTGGCCGAGCTGCTGGAGCAGCGCGTTGCCGCAGAGGCTGAGCTCAATAGCCAGCGGGCCCGAGTGAGCGATGTCGAAGGTAAGTTGCGCGACCTGGATACGTTACGGATGAATCAGGAGCAAGCGGCGCAGGAGATCCAGTCAGACATCGAGCGGTTCCGTTTGCAGGAGGCGGAGACGGCGGTGCGACTAGAGACCCTGTCTGAAGAGATCGCTAAACGGGATGCCGTGCCGCAGGAGATTGCGGCGGCGCTCCCCGAGGAGGCCAGCGAGGCAGAGTGGCAAACCAAAGTGGATCGTGCGGCCGCCCGCATTAATCGGCTTGGGCCGATCAATTTAGCCGCAATTGATGAGCACGCCAAAGCGTCTGAGCGCAAACAGTATCTCGATGCGCAAAATAGCGATCTTGAGGCGGCATTAGAGACGTTGAGATCCGCTATTCGAAAAATTGACAAAGAAACTCGGCAGCGATTCAAGGATACGTTTGACCAGATCAACACCGGGTTTGCCGAGCTGTTCCCGAGGGTCTTTGGTGGCGGCACGGCGTGTCTTGAAATGACAGGAGATGATCTGCTGGACACTGGGGTGGCGATCTTTGCGAGACCGCCGGGCAAGAAGAATTCCACGATTCACTTGCTGTCGGGCGGCGAGAAAGCGATGACGGCTATCGCGCTGGTGTTCTCGATATTTCAGCTCAATCCGGCACCATTTTGTATGCTGGATGAGGTCGATGCGCCGCTGGACGACGCCAATGTGGGCCGCTACGCCAGAATGGTTCGGGAGATGGCTGAAAAGGTGCAGTTTGTCTTCATTACGCACAACAAGATCACGATGGAAGCTGCAGATCAGCTTATGGGGGTCACTATGCAAGAGCCGGGAGTGTCGCGCTTGGTGACGGTGGACGTGGAAGAGGCCGCTCAGCTGGCCGCCAGCTAGGGATTTCCGAATGGAGCAACTGTCGATACGAGACTGGATGATCCTCATTGGCGGGATGATGATCGCAGCGGTATTGGTTGATGCGGTGCGGCGATATTGGCGGGAGCGACGCGCGGAGCTCAAGCTGAACGCGAGGATCGAAAAATCGGATCCCCTCTCAAACGATGATGACGCCTTCAATCTGCTGACCGAATTGCCCAATGGTGGTGCTCGAATCGTTCAGCGGGATGACCTGCAGCTTGATGAGCGGGGTCAGCTCCATGAGGCGGCGTCAGGCTCAGTGGAGCAAGATGGCGCGTCTTTACCAGAGGATGAGCCCAGCGCGGCAGAACCACCCTCCGCGGCGATGCCTGACCCAATTGACGTTGCCGTAAAGGCGCAGGCCCCCGTGTCGGACCCGGTGAGCCATTTCGAAACGCCAGAGCCCGGCCTCAGCTCGGCTGCGGAAGGTGAACGTCCCGTCGACTCTGCGACGCGACGCAGAACGGTCAAGCCTCCATCGAACGTTGCGCCGGACCCGTCTGAAGCGCCAAGCCATGACGCGGGCACCGTGGATTGGCTGGATACGCTGGAGCCGGAGCAGGAGGCCGAGACGGACGGTCCGGAGCATGGCCGGCTCCCGAGAGGCGCAAACACCCACGTTTTTATTCTCTATGTGGTGGCGCGCTCTGAAGAGAGTTTCTCCGGCATGGACATTCTTGAGACCCTGCTGGCCTGCGACCTCCGGTTTGGTGATATGGATTTCTTCCATCGACATGAGAGGGCATCCGGTCGTGGCGCGATTGAGTTCAGCGTGGCAAACATGATGAAGCCGGGTGTTTTTGATATCGACAACATGGAGCCGCTGCAGACCAGGGGCTTGATGTTTTTCGTCACGCTGCCCGGGCCCGCTGACATGCTGAAGGCATTCGACTATATGTATGAAACGGTCAAGGTCGTCGCAAAAGCGCTAGACGCTGATATTCAGGATGAGACCCGCAGCGTCATTACCAGGCAGAGCCTTGAGCACATGCGTCAGCAAATCCGGGAGCTCGAGCGCCGCTTACTTGTCCGCCGGAACTGACCCGTGACGACCTCACCAGCAGAGGAAGTCGCGGCCTTAAGAGAGCAGCTCTCGCGTTGGTCAGTGGCGTACTTCGAACTAGACGCCCCAATCGTCCCCGATGCTGATTACGATGCATCGATGCGACGTTTGGAGGCGCTGGAGGCCGAGCACCCCGCTCTTCAGACGCCTGACTCGCCCACACAGCGCGTAGGCTCTGCGCCGCTAAGCAGCTTCGATTCCGTCCAGCACCGCCTGCCGATGCTGTCACTCGATAATGCGTTTTCGGCTGAGGAGCTGAAGGACTTCCATCGTCGAGCGACGGAGCGGCTGGGCTTGACGGAGATGTCGTATTGCTGTGAACCCAAGCTCGATGGGGTTGCAGTGAGCATTGTGTATGAACAGGGAAAGATGACGCTTGCCGCCACCCGTGGCGACGGCACGTCGGGCGAAAACGTCACGGCTAACGTGCGCACGATTAAAAATGTGCCGCTGAGGTTAGCGGGAGACGCGATTCCGTCATATCTAGAAGTACGGGGAGAGGTGGTCATTCCGCGCGAGGCGTTCGAGAGAATGAATGCCCGCGCCACAGCGGCGGGTGAAAAGGTCTTCGTCAATCCGCGGAACGCCGCGGCAGGTAGTCTCCGGCAGTTGGACTCACGCATCACGGCGAAAAGGCCGTTGGCGTTCACGGCCTATTCTGTGGGGGTAGTGGAAGGGGAATTACCACCGTTTCACGATGGCACGTTGCAGCGGCTTGGCGAGTGGGGGCTGCCGATTTCCGAGTACATGGAAACCGTGACAGGGATTGCCGCCTGCGAGACGTACTACGAGGCCATCGCTGCGAAGAGAGAGGCACTACCTTTTGACATCGATGGCATTGTGTTCAAGGTCAATGGCATCGCGGAGCAGGAAAAGCTGGGCTTTGTATCGCGGGCGCCACGGTGGGCCATCGCACGCAAATTTCCTGCACAAGAGGTGAGTACGCGTTTGCTGGGTGTCGATTTTCAGGTGGGGCGAACGGGCGCCATTACACCCGTGGCGCGGCTAGATCCTGTTTTCGTGGGGGGGGTAACCGTCAGTAATGCCACGCTTCATAACGCGGACGAAATCGAGCGTTTGGGCGTGCAGATCGGTGACACGATTATTGTTCGCCGCGCAGGCGATGTTATTCCCCAGATAGTTTCTGTGGTTGAGTCTGATAGAGCAAACTCGGTAACGGAGCGGCAGGTCATTCAATTTCCCGCGCACTGTCCCGACTGCGGGTCAGACGTCTTTCGCGAGGAAGGCGAGGCGGTAGTGCGCTGCGTGGGCGGCATGGCGTGCGCGGCACAGCTCAAGGCGGTGGTTCGTCACTTTGCTTCGCGCAAGGCGCTGGACATCGAAGGGCTGGGCGACAAATTAATCGACCAGTTGGTCGACGACGGTCTGGTTACGACGGTCGCTGACATTTTCCGACTGGGTAAGGAGCAGCTGGCGTCATTGGAGAGAATGGGGGAGAGATCGAGTGAGAATCTGTTGAGTTCGCTGGAGAGCTCGCAGGTCACTACGCTGCCACGATTTATCTATGCACTGGGTATCAGGGAAGTGGGCGAAGCCACTGCTCGGGCGCTAGCACAGCATTTTTTGACATTGGAAGACTTACTGGCTGCACCCGCAGAGGTGCTGGAGGGAGTGGACGATGTGGGTCCTGTTGTGGCGCGCCATATTCGCGCGTTTGTTTGCGATGAGCGCAACCGGCAGGTGCTTTCGGACCTGATGGCCGCGGGTGTTAATTGGCCGGCGGTGTCAGTTGCTGACGGCGACGGTCCGCTGGCCGGCACAGTATGGGTTGTGACGGGAAAACTTGAAACCACAGGGCGTGACGATGCTGAGCAGCGCCTTCGGGCCTTGGGCGCCAAGACGGCCAGCAGTGTTTCGAGCAAAACCAGTACGGTGCTGGCGGGCCCCGGGGCGGGTAGTAAACGGAAAAAGGCAGAGGCGCTGGGCGTGTCGATTATTGATGAAGCCCAATGGCTGGCCATGCTGAAGGAGCTAGAATGACAGCTGGAAAACTAATCCGGTATGGATTGGTCGTCCTTGGGATGACCGTCATGTTGGGGTGTGCGACCTCTCCCCCGGAGCAGGTGGATAATGTCTGCGACATTTTTCGTGAGAAATCGGGCTGGTATGAGGATGCCAAAGAATCGCGAGCGCGTTGGGGGGCTCCCGTTTCCGTCTCGATGGCGTTTATGTATCAGGAGTCACGGTTCGTGGCGACGGCTAAGCCGCCGCGCAAAAAATGGTGGGGCGTGATCCCTGGCCCTAGGCCTTCTGATTCTTATGGCTACTCGCAGGCGAAAGAGGGCACCTGGGACTGGTACCAGCGGAGCACTGGAAACTACGGGGCAGATCGCGACGATTTTGGCGATGCCATTGATTTCATTGGCTGGTACAACAACGTTTCTCATAAGGAGTTGGGTCTCGACAAGCAGGATAGTTTTCGCCTTTACCTCGCCTATCATGAGGGACATGGCGGTTACAGGAAGCAGAGCTACCGAGACAAGGATTGGCTGATCGATGTGGCGCGTAAGGTGGACCGACAGGCCCAGCGATATAACGCGCAGCTACAGGAGTGCTCTGAGGAGCTTGAACCAAGAGGCTGGTTTGACTGGTGGTAAAGGTGATTAAGCGTGTGATTTCGCATGTTAGAGCTGTCATCGGAATGTCATAGAGCTCGAATTTAATAGGCTGGGTGAGAGCGCGGATCTGATAAGGAGGCGACATGGCCGTAAAAAGAGTGCTGGTGGTGGATGATGAGTCGAGTATTCGTGAAATGCTCCGACTGGCGCTTGAAATCGCCGACTTCGAGTGCGTCGAGGCGGCAGATATCCACGAGGCTTATCGGCTGATCACGGATAACGCTCCCGATATTGTGTTGCTCGACTGGATGCTGCCCGGTGGTAGCGGGATCGAGCTACTTCGGCGGTTGAAGAAGGAGGAGGCCACTCAGGCGCTTCCTGTCATTATGCTGACGGCAAAAACCCACGAGGACAATGTCATTCAGGGTCTTGAGGTGGGGGCCGATGATTACATCACCAAGCCATTCGCCCCCAAGGAGCTGATCGCAAGGATGAAGGCGATATTGCGGCGTTCGGGGGGTGATAGCGCGAGCAGTGAGCTTCGGGTCGGCGAGTTGGTTTTGGAGATCGACAGCCGGCGGGTGATTCTGGCTAACAAAGCACTTGAAATGGGCCCAACAGAGTTCAAGCTGCTGCATTTCTTTATGTCCCATCCGGAGCGAGCCTACTCAAGATCCCAGGTGCTGGATAGGGTGTGGGGGGCCAACGTGTATGTGGAGGAGCGGACCGTTGACGTACACATCCGTCGCCTGAGAAAAGCGTTACAGGCNGGTGATCCCTTGTACGCAGACTTGATTCAGACCGTGCGCGGAACGGGTTATCGTTTCTCGCCCCGCGATCTGGCGGTGGCGTGATCGAACGCAATTTTTTTCTGCTCGAATCTCGTCGGTTCCTTGTCTCGCTGGCAACGGGGGGTGTCTGTTGGTTCTTTACGCAGGACTGGATACTGTCGCTGCTATTAGCGGCTTCAGTGCTCGCGGCGAGCTGGGGTTGGCAGCTGGTGCGGGTTTACCGCTGGTTTGCGCATCCGGAGGACCTGCCGCCGATTGGTGGCGCGGGCGTGCGCAGTATTCTTCACGATGTCTATGTGTTGCGCAGCCGGCAACCGCAGAATGCACCCGTGTCGCAGCGGTCCCAGCCCTATTTGAAAGAGTCTCTTGCCTCAATGAGGGATGCTGCGCTGATCATTGACGGCTCCGGAAATCTGGTCTGGTGTAACGACGCTGCAGAATATCTCTTGGGCATTCGCTTCGGGGAGGAGGAAGGCAGGCCGCTGTCAAAAATCCTACCGGGAAAGTCACTCAAGAAATACCTGCGCGAAGCGAACTTTCAGAAGCCACTGCGGGTTAAGCCTGGGCCTGACCCAGAGTTTTGTTTGCAATTCGAATTCTCACGATTTGGTGCCAATGACCGTCTTGTATTCGTAAAAGACGTGACAGAGCAGGACAAGCTAGAGCGTATGCGGCGTGATTTCGTCGGGAACGTGTCCCACGAGCTGCGCACGCCCTTGACGGTGATTAAGGGCTACATAGAAACACTGCAGTCGTTGAACTCGGAATATGATACGCGGCTTCAAAAGTCGCTCGGCTCGATGGGTGTTCAGGCAGTCCGCATGGAGAGCTTGATCTCGGATCTACTGTGGTTGTCGAGAATAGAGAGCGTGGAAGGGGAACGAAAAGATGATCAACTTGACTTGGTTGATTTGTTAACCAATCTCTGCAGCGAGTTGATGGCGGCTTGGCCTGATCGACAGATTGAGCTGGTGACTTCCTCGGAACTCTGTGTGCTCGGTGATGCAGCGGAGTTGCGCAGCGCCATCAGCAATCTGATCGTGAATGCGCTGAAATACAGTGAAGCTCCGGTCAAGGTGATTTGGAAAGATACTGTTGTCGGACCCGCATTGCTCGTTGAAGATCAGGGGCCGGGTATCGACGCCAAGCATATCCCGCGCCTGACTGAGCGCTTTTATCGCGTCGATAAAAGTCGCAGTCAATCGACAGGCGGTACAGGTTTGGGATTGGCGATCGTCAAGCACGTAGCGGTATCACATGACGCAAAATTATTTGTTGATAGCCAGGTGGGTCGAGGCAGCACCTTTCGGCTGGTATTTCCCAGCGAGCGTGCCGTCGACTGTGCGGGTTGCTCAACGGAGACCCATGCGGGCGAATCGATACAGTGACGGCCTCGGTATCGACCTGACTTTAGGTTTGGTAACGGTTAGCATTACGGGTTCCTGAAGTTGGAACACAGCTATGAGTCGGTTCTGGATCGACAAAATATCGAGCGTAAAGCCCTATGTGCCGGGAGAGCAGCCGACTTCGGATACGCTGATTAAGCTCAATACCAACGAGCATGCGTTGCTGCCCTCTGACTCGGTTTTGGCCGCGATAAAGAGCACCTCAGGTGAGGCGCTACGGCGTTATCCTGATCCCGGTGCAACTGGCTTGCGAGCTGCTATCGCAGCCGCTGAATCAGTGTCTACAGAGCGAGTTTTTGTGGGCAACGGTTCCGACGAGGTGCTGGCGCATCTCTGGTTTGCTTTCCTGAAAGGCCGACGGGTGCAGACACTGGACACGACTTATGGCTTTTATCCGGTTTGGGGCGGGACTCTACGATGCCAANCTCACAGAAGTGCCGGTGCTGGATGATTTTTCGGTAGACGTCGACGCCTTAAAAAAAGATGGCGCGGCGATTGTACTGGCTAACCCGAATGCACCGACCGGACAGGCGCTTACGCGGGACGATATTGCCTCTCTTGTTGATTCAAATAGTGATCGGTTGGTAGTTGTTGATGAGGCCTACTTCGGTTTTGGCGCAGAGACTGCGGTGCCGTTGATTGCGGATTANGACAACCTCATTGTGACCCGCAGCCTCTCCAAGAGCCATGCGCTGGCAGGCATGCGAGTGGGCTATGCCATCGCGCAACCGGANCTCATCGAAGGCCTGAGCCGCGTTAAAGACTCGTTTAACTCATATCCACTGGACGTTATCGCGCAGGCGGCTGCTACGGCGGCCATCGAAGATAGGCGGTGGCTTGAGGGTGCTTCAAAGACAGTGCGATNANGTCCGAGNNGNNATGAGTGCAGGGCTGCAGGAGCTCGGTTTTGAAGTGTTGCCCTCCCAAGCGAACTTTATTTTCACCCAACACACTGCGCTCCCCGGCCATCTCATCTTCGACGCCTTGCGTGACCGCGACATTCTGGTGAGGCGCTGGGATAAGCAACGTATTAAAAACTGGTTGCGCATCTCAGTGGGCACGATGGCGCAAGCTGAGCAATTGTTGGGTGTGATGCGAGAGATCGTCTCACCTGAGACTGGCTGAATCCGCTCAGCGACGGCGAAGTACGATAGACCCAATGCTGTATCCCGCGCCAAAAGAACACAGCACGGCGAGATCTCCTGATACAAGATCCGCGCTATGTTTGTGGAAAGCAATGATCGAGCCGGCAGATGAGGTATTCGCATATTCATCAAGGATAGTGGGTGACTCGAGAGCGGAAGGGTCTCGTCCGAACACTTTTCGCGCGATCAGGTCGTTCATGTTCTGGTTCGCCTGATGGAGCCAGATCCGCCTGAGATCGCCGGGTGATAGGTCCATCGCGGCGAGTTGAGCCGTAATCTGCTCTGCGACCGCGGGGCAGACTTCCTTGAAGACCTTTCGGCCTTCTTGAATAAACAGCTTGTCCGTTTGCCCAATGCCACGCTCATCCGCGCGGTTCAGGAAGCCAAAATTATTGCGGATGTTATTAGAAAAGAGGGTCTGCAGGCGTGTATCCAATATGTCCCAGCCAGTGTCCGACTGAGCGGTTTCACTGCTTTCGATCACCACCGCGGTGGCCACATCGCCAAAAATAAAATGCGAATCGCGATCGCGAAAGTTTAGGTGGCCCGTACAGATTTCCGGGTTGACCACCAAGACGCGCCGTGCGCTGCCAGACTTGACCGCATCGCTAGCCTGCTGGATGCCAAAGGTGGCTGAAGAACACGCTACGTTCATGTCGAAAGCAAAGCCGCCGGCACCGAGTGCCGCCTGGACCTCGACTGCCATCGCAGGATAGGCCCGTTGCATGTTGGAAGCGGCGAGGATCACCGCGTCTAGCTGATCAGCGCCAATACCGGACTTTGCGAGCGCTTGCTCTGCTGCCTGACAGGCGATTTCGCACATCACAGATGGTTCTTCATTCGATCGTTCCGGGATCTCTGGCACCATGCGATGCGGATCAAGGATGCCAGCTTTGTTAATGACGTAGCGCGACTTGATGCCAGAGGCTTTCTCGATGAATTCAGCAGAAGAATGCGTCTTGGCTTCAATCTCCCCCTTGGCGATGTCCTCGCTGTGCTCCGTGTTAAAGAGGTCTACCCAGGCATTGAAAGAGGTGACGAGCTCTTCGTTGCTGATAGCCTCCTTTGGAGTGTAGAGCCCAGAGCCTGTAATGACTGCGGAGGCGGACATCGCTTGTTACCGCTTATCTACCGGGATGAAGTCCCTTTGCGTTTCACCCGTATAAAGCTGACGCGGTCGACCGATTCGATAAGCGCCACCGATCATTTCGTTCCAGTGCGCAATCCAGCCAACGGTGCGGCCAATGGCGAAAATAACCGTGAACATCGAGGTCGGAATGCCGAGGGCTTTCAAAATAATGCCCGAGTAGAAGTCGACATTGGGATACAGTTTTTTCTCGATGAAGTACTCGTCCTGTAGCGCAATTTCTTCGAGCCGCTTGGCAATTTCAAGATTCTCATCTTCGATGCCGAGCTCAGCGAGCACTTCGTCTGCTGCCTGCTTCATTACCTTGGCGCGCGGGTCGAAGTTTTTGTAAACCCTGTGACCAAAACCCATTAGCCGGAACGGATCGTCCTTGTCCTTGGCTCGCGCAATAAATTCGTCGATGCGGTCCACCGTGCCGATTTCTTCCAGCATTTTCACTACGGCTTCGTTTGCGCCGCCGTGGGAGGGTCCCCACAGTGCGGCGATGCCGGCTGCGATACAGGCAAACGGGTTCGCCTGCGAGGAGCCGGCGAGGCGTACCGTTGAGGTTGAGGCGTTTTGTTCGTGATCGGCGTGAAGCAGGAAGATGCGGTCCATTGCACGTGCAATCGTCGGAGAGACTGTGGTGGACTCGCAGGGATTGCCAAACATCATGTGCAGGAAGTTGGCTGCGTAATCGAGATTGTTGTCCGGATACATAAAGGGTTGGCCGATCGAGAACTTATAGCTCATGGCGGCGATCGTCGGCATTTTGGCGATTAATCGAAAGGCCGCGACTTCTCGGTGCCACGGATCCGATATGTCAGTGGAATCATGGTAAAACGCAGACAGCGCGCCGACTACCCCACACATGATCGCCATGGGATGCGCGTCGCGTCGGAAGCCGTTGAAAAACGTCCTGATTTGCTCATGGACCATCGTATGGCGCGTCATGATGCCAACGAACTCGTCCTTCTGGTCAGCGGTCGGTAACTCTCCGTTCAGCAGCAGATAGCAGGTCTCGAGGTAGTCGGAATGCTCGGCCAGTTGCTCAATCGGGTAACCGCGATGAAGTAAGATACCGTTCTCACCATCGATAAACGTGATTTGTGACTCGCAAGCGGCAGTGGACGTAAAGCCGGGATCGTACGTGAAATAGCCGTTTGCGGTGAGTTTTCCTACGTCCACCACATCCGGGCCCAACGTGCCCGAGTGCACCGCCAGATCGATCGTCTTTTGGGATCCGTCCTCATGCGTGAGGCTTAGGGTCGCTTGTTTTTCAGACATGAGGTCTTCTACCGCAGAAATAAAGAGGGTGCCAAACTAATGCTGACCGCGTGCCATGTCAATTTGAAAGGCGCTTTGAGGCGTGTTTCGGCGCTCGGCGATGAGGGTGGCGTTCGGAGAAATTGTAATCGATTGTGAGCACACCTATACTTCTGGCCGCGACTGGTCAGCATCAGCGACCCGATCAATGTGCAGTGACTAACAATACCTGAGAGTAAACGTGAGACCGACTTCAAGAGATACGCGTCCAGTGAATCTGGACCTCGGCACCATTGACCTGCCGGTAACAGCCTATGCCTCCATCACCCACCGGGTGACGGGCGTGCTGATGTTTTTCGCCAGTTTCCTGCTGCTGTGGGCGCTCGATCTGAGCCTCGCTTCCGAGGCCTCTTTCAACAGCTTGGGTGATCTGCTGTCATCGCCGCTGGCGAAGGGAGTGAGTTGGGCGATTGCCTCGATCCTTACCTATCATGCGTTGGCTGGTATCAAGCACCTCATCATGGACGCGGGAATTGGAGAAACCATGCGCGGAGGCGTCCTGGGCGCGCGAATCGTATTTGTGTCTGCGGCCATTAGCGCAGTGGTATGGGGGTTGCTGATATGGTGACCTCGGTAACAAGCTTTAGTCGCACCGGGCTATCGGATTGGCTCATTCAGCGTGTGACCTCACTGGTGCTGCTCGCATATTTTATTGTGATCGCCTACCAGTTAGTGGGTTCAGTTGACTACACTTCGTGGCGATTGTTGTTCGACCAGACGTGGATGAAGGTGTTTACCCTCATGGCTGCGTTGTCTCTTGTGGCACACAGCTGGATCGGATTGTGGTCTGTTTTTACCGACTACCTGACCGAAAGGATGTTGGGGCCAAAGGGAAATATCATCAGACTGCTCAGTCAGCTGGGGGCGTCTCTGGCGCTGCTCGGTTATGTGATTTGGGTGGTGGTCATCATCTGGAGTTGAGACTGCTTGGCCCGATCGAGATGACGGGTTGATACGAGCAAGCGAACTGCGTGGGATAAGTGAGTGTTATGAGAACGATTTCTTTTGATGGAGTCATTGTTGGCGGCGGTGGTGCTGGTATGCGTGCTGCATTGCAGTTGGCGCAGTCCGGATATAAGACCGCGGTCATCTCCAAAGTCTTTCCAACGCGGTCCCACACGGTGTCGGCTCAGGGAGGGATTACCTGTGCGATCGCTAGTGCGGATCCTGAAGACGATTGGCGTTGGCACATGTATGACACGGTAAAGGGCTCAGATTATATCGGCGATCAAGACGCGATTGAGTACATGTGCTCTGTAGGCCCTGAGGCCATTTTTGAATTGGAGCATATGGGGCTGCCGTTTTCGCGAACGGAAGAAGGCAGAATTTACCAGAGGCCTTTTGGAGGCCAGTCGAAGAACTTTGGCGAGGGTGGTCAGGCGGCAAGGACTTGCGCGGCCGCTGATCGCACCGGGCACGCACTGCTGCATACGCTGTACCAGAACAATATTAAAAATGAGACCGTGTTCTTTAATGAGTGGTTTGCAGTGGACCTAGTGAAGAATCAGGACGGAGCCGTGGTCGGTGTGATTGCCATTTGCATCGAAACCGGCGAGACGGTCTACGTTAAGTCCAAGGCGACCGTTTTTGCGACTGGGGGCGCCGGCAGAATCTACGCTTCAACCACGAACGCCCACATCAATACCGGTGACGGGATGGGTATGGCCTTGCGGGCAGGCGTTCCTGCGCAAGACATGGAGATGTGGCAGTTTCACCCCACCGGCATCTATGGCGCCGGCACGCTGGTGACCGAGGGCTGTCGTGGAGAGGGCGGTTATCTCGTGAATAAAGACGGCGAGCGCTTCATGGAGCGTTATGCGCCGAACGCCAAGGACCTGGCGGGTCGAGATGTCGTCGCTCGGTCAATGGTTTTGGAAATTCTTGAGGGTAGGGGATGTGGCCCCAATGGGGATCACGTGAAGCTCAAGCTCGATCACCTTGGTGAGGACGTGCTCGAGTCGCGACTGCCAGGAATTTGCGAACTTAGCCGCACTTTTGCTCATGTCGATCCGGTAAAAGAGCCGATTCCTGTTGTGCCGACCTGTCATTACATGATGGGCGGAATACCGACTAACGTTCATGGGCAGGCACTGACAGTCGATGCGAGCGGCAACGACGCGGTGATCCCGGGATTGTACGCCTGTGGCGAGGTCGCGTGCGTATCGGTGCACGGCGCTAATCGACTGGGCGGTAATTCGCTGCTGGATCTCGTGGTGTTCGGCCGCGCTTCTGGTCTGTTTATCGAAAAGTCCCTGCGCGAGGGGATCGAATTGCGCGATGCATCGCAGACCGACATCGATGCAGCGGGCTGTCGTCTGGAGGCCCTGAATGCGCGAGAAAGCGGTGAGCAGGTGGCGCCGTTGCGTCAGGAGCTACAGGAGATCATGCAGAATCACTTCGGTGTGTTCCGAACCGGGGAATTCATGCGTGAAGGGATCGCCAAGTTGGACGATCTGAGGGCGCGAGTCGAAAATGTCGCGCTGGCAGATCGATCGAATGCATTTAACACCTCGCGTATCGAGTGTTTGGAGTTGCAGAACCTGTTTGAGACGGCCGAAGCGACGGCTATAGTGGCCGAGGCGCGTGACGAGAGCCGAGGTGCGCATGCTCGCGAGGATTTCACCGAGCGGGATGACGAGAATTGGTTATGCCACTCGCTGTATCACGGCGAGGATAAAAAAGTGTCGAAGCGCAGTGTGAACTTCACCCCGCAGACCGTTGAAACCTTCCAGCCCATGGCTAGAAGTTACTGAGTTTTCAGGAGCGACCGCAAATGCTACAGGTTAGCCTATACCGCTATAACCCAGAGACTGACGAAGCCCCTTACATGCAGGATTTTTCTGTCGATACGAGTGGGCGGGATTTAATGGTGCTCGACGTGTTGGAGCTCATTAAGGCAGAGTACGACGGTAGCGTGACCTATCGTCGTAGCTGTCGAGAGGGTGTATGCGGGTCCGATGGTCTTAATATGAACGGCAAAAATGGCCTCGCTTGCGTGACGCCGCTGTCTGAGACGGTCAAGGGCGAGAAGTTGGTGATCCGACCACTGCCCGGTTTGCCGGTAATCCGCGACCTAGTCGTTGACATGAGCCTTTTTTACGCACAATACGAAAAGGTACAGCCGTACCTTCAAAACGCCTCACCCGCCCCCGCGATTGAGCGATTGCAGTCTCCAGAAGAGCGGGCGCAGCTCGACGGGCTCTATGAGTGCATCCTATGCGCCTGTTGCTCAACCAGCTGCCCCTCTTTTTGGTGGAACCCAGACCGTTTTGTCGGCCCCGCGGGGCTGCTGCAGGCCTATCGGTTTCTGGCAGATAGCCGCGACACCGCCACAGAGGAGCGTCTATCCAAACTAGACGATCCCTTCAGTGTCTTCCGGTGCCATGGCATCCAGAACTGTGTGAACGTGTGTCCGAAAGGACTCAACCCGACCAAGGCGATCGGTCACATCCGCACTATGCTGCTTAATCGCGCGACCTGATTCGGGTTGAGTGAGGGGTGTCCCTGTGGCACCCGGACACATAGCTAATATTCATGATGCCCTCGAGAAAGCAGGCATACTCCATATAACTTTTGGTTATGCATTGTACCTGCGAAAGCCCAATTGTCAGTATTGCCGCCGCTGAGCGGTTAATTTAACGCCCCAACATCCGCTCTTTTCCCTACACTCTGTAATCACTCCCGGCCCTGTAGTAGCGTTTGCTACCAACGGTCTGTTGTCGGGTAGTCAAGGGGGCGAACGTGACACAGGCAACACCCATACCCGATATGCTGGCCCGCTGGGCGACCTCGCATATTTCGGGCGGTAATGCCGAATACGTTGACGCGCTGTACGAGGTCTACCTGCAGGACCCGAATGCCGTTGCGCCCGAGTGGCGAGATTATTTCGATCAGTTACCCCGGGTGCCCAGTGAGACGAGCCTGGTACATGAGGTGCCCCATTCGGTATTACGGGATCGGTTTGCCCGGATATCGAAAATGCGGGTGAGAACCGACGCCACCGCTCCACACGACTCCCACGCCACCGAATACGAGCGGAAGCAGGTCCGTGTTGTCCAGCTCATCTCAGCTTATCGGCAACGTGGCCATCAGCAGGCGCAACTTGACCCGCTCGGACTGTCGGAAAGGCCCGCGGTTCCAGACCTCACGTTGCCTTTTCACGAACTCAGTGAAGCGGATCTCGATACCACCTTTCAGGTCGGCACAGTTTATTTTGGTCGACCAGAAGCCACTCTGGCCCAAATTCGCGCAGACCTGGAGGCGACCTACTGCGGGACCGTCGGTGCTGAGTTCATGCATATTGTCGACACAGAAGAGCGGCACTGGATTATGAGTCGGATGGAGGCGGTGCGCAGTGCGCCTGACTTCGCAGCCGAGCAACGACTCAATATTCTGCGGCAACTCAATGGTGCTGAGGGGCTCGAGCGCTCTCTGGGATCAAAATATCCGGGCACCAAGCGATTCGGGCTTGAGGGCGGGGAGAGTCTCATACCGATGATGGCTGAGGCGATTCAGAGAATCGGGGGGTATGGCGGCAAGGAGATTTGCATTGGAATGGCTCACCGTGGCCGACTGAATGTGCTGGTGAATATTCTCGGCAAAAACCCGGTTGATTTGTTCGACGAGTTTGAAGGCAGGGTCAACCATATTGGCTCAGGGGACGTGAAATACCATCAGGGTTTTTCCTCTAACATGATGACCCCCGGTGGCGAAGTGCATCTCGCGCTGGCTTTTAANCCGTCACACCTTGAAATCGTATCGCCGGTGGTGGAGGGATCCGTTCGCGCTCGGCAGGATCGCCGAGAGGATTCGATCGGTGATTCGGTGGTTCCCATTGTGCTGCATGGTGACGCGGCCTTTGCCGGGCAGGGCGTGGTCATGGAGACCTTTCAGATGTCGCAGACGCGCGCCTACCGGACCGGTGGCACGCTGCACATTGTGCTCAATAACCAGATTGGTTTTACCACCAGCGAACCTGCAGATGCGCGCTCCACCGAGTACTGTACGGATATCGCCAAGATGGTGCAGGCGCCGATCTTTCACGTGAATGGTGACGATCCCGAAGCGGTCGTTTTCGTCACGCAGCTCGCGGTGGATTACCGCAATCAATTTAAGAAAGACGCAGTGATTGATCTTGTTTCGTACCGGCGGCGTGGGCACAACGAAGCCGATGAGCCTTCAGTTACCCAGCCAGACATGTACGAAAAGATTAAATCGCATCCGACAACGCGGGCGCTCTATGCCAAGCGCCTCATAGATGGTGGGCTGCTGACGGAGCAGACTGACGACGAGTGGGTCGAGCACTACCGCGAAGCGTTGGAGCGGAACGAGCCGCTGGTGAGCTCATTGGTTTCAGAGCCGAATAAAGCCCTGTTCGTCGATTGGTCACCTTACATCGGCCACCGTTGGGATGTTGCAGCCGATACCTCGGTGCCGCTCGCTGAGCTCAAGGCCTTGTCGGAGCGGACGAATGAGCTGCCAGAGGGTTTCTCTATTCACCGTGTGGTGAAGAAGCTGATGTCCGATCGTCTGAAAATGGGGGCGGGTGCGCAGGAGGTGAACTGGGGGTTTGCCGAGACGATGGCGTACGCCTCGTTGTTGGATGCGGGGTATCCCGTCCGTCTGACTGGNCAGGACGTGGGACGCGGCACGTTCAGTCACCGCCATGTGGTGCTTCACAACCAGCGGGGGGGCGAATCTTATGTGCCGATGATGCACCTTGGTGAGACTCAGGCGCCTTTTCGGATTTACGATTCTTTGTTGTCCGAGGAAGCCGTTCTCGCNTTTGAATANGGCTATGCCACGACCTCGCCGGGAGGTTTGGTGGTGTGGGAGGCGCAGTTTGGCGATTTTGCTAACGGCGCGCAGGTGGTCATTGATCAGTTTATTTCCAGTGGCGAGAACAAGTGGAATCGTCTGTGCGGCTTGACCATGCTCCTGCCTCACGGATACGAGGGCCAGGGCCCTGAACACTCTTCTGCGCGACTCGAGCGCTTCCTGCAGCTGTGCGCTGAGGACAACATTCAGGTTTGCATTCCCAGCACGCCGGCGCAGGTTTTTCACATGCTGCGCCGCCAGGCGATTCGGCCCCTGAGAATTCCACTCGTTGTGATGACGCCAAAAAGCCTGCTGCGTCACAAAGAAGCCGTCTCCCCGCTGGAGGATTTGGCCAAGGGCACGTTCCAGACGGTAATCGACGAAACCGATGCCTTGGAGCCGGAGGCGGTGAAGAGAGTGCTTCTGTGTGCGGGCAAGGTTTTTTACGACCTCAGGGCGGCACGACGCGCGCGTGCTATCGACGACATTGCCATCATCCGTATCGAGCAGATGTATCCTTTTCCCCGTCTCGATTTGCAGGCGGTGCTCGCACGCTACCCCAACATAGAAGACGCGGTGTGGGTCCAGGAAGAGCCAAAAAATCAGGGAACCTGGTACGCAATGCAAAGCCGATTAGCGACGGTTGTGCGGCGCGAAAAGGTCGACGTGTATCTCCGGTATGTGGGCAGAGAGTCTTCGGCGTCCGCAGCCGCGGGTTACTCTGCTTTGCACCTGCGGGAGCAGGAGAAGTTTATCGACGAGGCTTTGGGGCCGATGCCCTGGGGGTTTTAATATGAGGACGCTGTTATGACAGTGGAGATCAAGGCGCCAACCTTTCCGGAGTCTGTTGCAGACGGTGTTGTATCGGCTTGGCACAAGCAGCCAGGCGAGCGCGTGGCACGAGATGAATTGCTTGTCGAAATTGAGACGGACAAGGTCGTGATGGAAGTGGTGGCGCCAGAATCCGGCGTGATCGAATCGATTTTGGTGCAAGAGGGAGAGACGATCACCAGCGAATTGCTGCTGGCGACATTGGCCCCCGGTGGCGACAGTGNCGCCCCGACCGCCCAGAAGAGTGAGGACGTTGCTGATAGAAAGCAAGTCGCAGACCCCGGTGAATCGGGAGTTGATTCCATTCCCATGGGTCCGGCGGTGCGGGCGCTGCTGGATGAGCATGACCTCGCACCGGAGGCGGTGGCGGCTACGGGTAAGGGTGGTCGCCTTTTGAAAGAGGATGTATTGGCGCACCTCAAACACGCAGAGGCGTCGGCGGTACCGGTCGTTCAACCGTCGCAGGCGAGATCGACCGATGTCGATGTCAGTGGTCCGACCAGCGAACGGATTGAGAAGCGAGTCCCGATGACGCGCATGCGGGCACGCATCGCTGAGCGGCTGTTGGGGGCGACTCAGCAGACGGCGATGCTCACCACTTTTAACGAAGTCAATATGGCACCATTGATCAAGCTGCGTAAGCAGTATCGGGATGAGTTTGAGTCGGTTCACAACGGGACCCGCCTTGGGTTCATGGGTTTTTTTGTGAAGGCGGCTTGCGAGGCACTCAAGCGATTCCCGGAAGTGAACGCGTCGATCGATGGCAATGACGTGGTGTACCACGGCTATCAGGATATTGGCGTAGCCGTCTCAATGGATGAGGGATTGGTCGTCCCGGTACTCCGGGACGCAGATTTCATGAGCATTGCAGATGTCGAGGCGGCCATTGTCAATTTTGGCGCCAAGGCTCGGGATAAAAAGTTGACCATTGAAGAGATGACCGGTGGTACTTTCACGGTCTCAAATGGCGGTGTCTTTGGTTCCCTGCTGTCCACGCCTATTCTTAATCCGCCGCAGACCGGTATTTTAGGGATGCATACGATTCAGGAGCGACCTGTCGCGCTGGATGGTGAGGTGGTTATTCAGCCAATGATGTATCTGGCGTTGTCATATGATCACCGGCTGGTCGACGGCAAAACGGCGGTCCAGTTTCTTGTGACTATCAAAGGCCTGATAGAGGATCCTGCGCGGATTCTGTTGCAGATTTAATAGGGGAGTAAACGGTGTCTAATCCATTCGATGTGATCATTATTGGCTCGGGACCAGCGGGCTATGTTTGCGCCATTCGGTGTGCGCAGCTCGGACTATCTACCGCTGTCATTGAGCAGAGCACCGGCGACAGCAGCCAGCCATTATTAGGAGGCACCTGCCTGAACGTTGGCTGTATCCCCTCGAAGGCGCTGCTCGACAGCTCGCAGCGATATGCCGAAGCGGCCGGCCATCTCTCCGAGCACGGCATCGGAGTCGGTGAGGTCACGCTCGATATTGCCGGCATGATGGCGCGTAAGGAAAAGATTGTTTCGCAGTTGACCGGAGGTGTTTCGGGCCTGTTAAAGCATAACGGTGTGACGGTGATTACCGGTGCGGCGATGTTGATGACCGGGCGAGAGGTGGCAGTGACAAGCGGTGAGGGTGAGGTCGCTCATTACACCGCTGATCATGTGGTGCTGGCAGCAGGCTCTGAACCGGCTGCGATCCCTCCAGCACCGATTGACGGTGAGCGAGTGGTCGATTCAACCGGGGCGCTGTGCTTCGACGCAGTGCCCGAGCGGTTAGGCGTCATTGGCGCGGGTGTCATCGGGTTGGAGCTCGGTAGCGTCTGGGCAAGACTGGGCGCCGAGGTGGTTATGCTCGAAGCCATGGATCAGTTTCTCCCCAATATGGACGAGCAGATTGCCGCAGAATCTGCAAAAATTTTTGCCAAGCAGGGCCTCGACATTAGGCTGGGTGCCCGTGTGACAGGAGCAGACGTTGATGCTGATGGAGTATTGGTCAGCTACACCCATAACGACAGTGCTGCGACAGAGAGGTTTGATCGTTTGATCGTAGCTGTGGGTAGAACTCCCCGAACCGAAGGGCTTTTCTCCGCTGATTCCGGCGTGACGGTAGATGAGCGCGGGTTCGTTTTCGTCAACGATTACTGTGCGACAGAGGCGCCCGGGGTGTATGCCATTGGTGACATCGTCAGGGGCCCCATGCTGGCGCATAAGGGCTCCGAAGAGGGCGTCATGGTTGCCGAGCGCATTCACGGTAAAGCGGCGCAGCTAAATTACGAGGTCATTCCCTCCATTATTTATACCCACCCCGAGGTAGCAGGGGTCGGGAAAACAGAGCAAGAGCTGAAGTCAGANGGTATTGAATACAAGTCGGGCACCTTCCCGTTCGCTGCTATTGGCCGCGCGCTGGCATCGGGCGAAACAGACGGCTTGGTCAAAATTCTTTCTGACGCGGACTCCGATCAGATCCTTGGCGCACACGTTGTCGGTCCTTCAGCAGCCGATTTGGTTCAGCAGATCGTCATCGCAATAGAGATGGCGGCAAGTACGGAGGATCTGCAGCTGATGGTTTTCGGTCANCCGACCCTGTCAGAAGCCGTTCATGAGGCGGCGCTTGCCGCCGACGGCAGGGCGATTCATATGGTCAACCGTGCTAAACGATAAGAACTAAGTAGCGCTGTTCCGGCTGCCCGATGTCGGATCCGCTAGATGTAAATCGGGCTTAACCCAAGGGGTTTTTATGAATCTGCATGAGTATCAGGGGAAATCCCTGTTTGCTGATTATGGGCTGCCGGTATCCACTGGCCACGCTGTTGACTCGCCTGAAGCGGCGATAAAGGCCGCTAATGATATTGGCGGCGAGCGCTGGGTAGTCAAGGCACAGGTCCATGCCGGCGGTCGCGGTAAGGCTGGTGGGGTGAAGTTGGTGGATAGTCCCGAAGCCGCCGGCGAGTTCGCCGCCGAGTGGTTGGATCGACGACTGGTCACTTACCAGACAGATGCTTCAGGCCAGCCCGTGTCCCGCATTTTGGTTGAGTCCTGCACGGATATTGCTGATGAACTGTATTTGGGCGCGGTGGTCGACCGCGCCAGTCGCCGCATCGTTTTTATGGCTTCCACTGAGGGTGGCGTCGAAATAGAGAAGGTGGCCGAGGAAACGCCGGAGAAGATTCTCAGGGCCGAAATTGATCCGCTGGCCGGTGCACAGCCATTTCAGGGCCGCGATTTGGCGTTCCAGCTTGGGCTCTCGGGCGTGCAGATCAAACAGTTCGTGACCATCTTTATGGGGCTCGCGCAGCTGTTTGCAGACAAAGATCTGGCGCTGATTGAAGTCAATCCGCTGGTCATCACCGATGAAGGCAATCTGCACTGCCTCGATGCAAAAGTGGTGGCGGATTCCAACGCCCTGTACCGACACCCTGATCTCGAGGCGATGCATGACCCGTCTCAGGAAGATGAGAGAGAGGCCCATGCGGCTCAATGGGAGCTCAATTACGTGGCACTGGACGGCAGTATCGGCTGCATGGTGAACGGCGCCGGTCTGGCGATGGGCACCATGGACATCGTGAAGCTCCATGGCGGAGCGCCTGCTAACTTTCTTGACGTCGGGGGCGGCGCGACGAAGGAGCGCGTGACAGAGGCCTTCAAAATTATCCTGTCCGACGAGAACGTAAAGGCGGTGTTGATCAATATCTTTGGCGGAATTGTCCGTTGTGATCTGATCGCTGAAGGAGTGATCGGTGCGGTTGAGGAGGTGGGTGTAGCCCTTCCGGTGGTGGTCCGCCTTGAGGGCAATAATGCGGCTTTGGGTCGCGAGGTGCTTGCTGCCAGCGGACTCAACATTCAGGCGGCAGAGAGTTTGACCGACGCCGCACAGAAGGTGGTGGCGGCAGCAGGGGGTGAGTCATGAGTATTCTGATTAACGCGGACACCCGCGTGATCTGTCAGGGCTTTACCGGCTCTCAGGGCACATTTCATTCAGAGCAGGCGATTGCGTACGGCACGAAAATGGTGGGCGGTGTCACGCCCGGAAAAGGCGGCCAAGCCCATTTAGATCTGCCTGTATTCAACACGGTTTCTGAAGCGGTTCTAGAGACAGGCGCATCCGCCTCGGTTATCTACGTGCCGGCTCCCTTCTGCAAAGATTCGATCCTCGAGGCGGCTTTCGCTGGGATCGAGCTGATCGTGTGCATCACTGAGGGCGTGCCGACTCTCGATATGCTCGATGCCAAGGTAAAATGTGACGAATTGGGGGTTCGGCTGATTGGTCCGAACTGTCCTGGAGTGATTACGCCCGGTGAGTGCAAGATCGGCATTATGCCGGCAGATATTCATCTGCCAGGCCGGGTCGGAATCGTGTCCCGATCGGGCACGCTGACCTATGAAGCAGTCAAGCAGACGACTGACGTCGGATACGGCCAGTCGACCTGCGTCGGTATTGGCGGAGATCCGATTCCAGGCTCGCACTTTATCGATATCCTCGGTCTGTTTCAGGACGACGACGCGACTGAGGCAATCGTGATGATCGGTGAGATCGGCGGTACCGCAGAAGAAGAAGCGGCTGAATTTATACGCGCCAACGTCACCAAGCCGGTAGTGTCTTATATCGCCGGTGTGACAGCGCCCAAGGGCAAGCGCATGGGTCATGCTGGGGCCATCATTTCGGGCGGTAAGGGTACTGCTGATGAGAAATTCGCCGCGCTGGAGGCGGCGGGCGTGCGCACGGTACGTTCACTGGCCGATATTGGCGCCGCGCTCACCGAGGTCACGGGCTGGTAACGCGGCCCATTGCAAGAGCAACGAGCCCGCGTCAAGCGGGCTTTTTTATGATGAGGGGCGCACAGTCACTTGAAAATCGCCCCTACATCCCCATCTCCAGTGCACCGAAAGTAAAAAGGGAACACGCCATGACCGCTGAAGCTGCCCAAACTATGGGTTTTCAGACCGAGGCGAAGCGATTGCTTCATCTCATGATTCACTCGCTGTACTCCAATCGCGAGATTTTTCTTCGAGAGTTGATCTCCAATGCATCGGATGCGATCGACAAGCATCGCTTCGCCGTGATCAGCGAACCCGATCTGGGCGCGCAAACAGGTGGTTATCGGGTGCGGGTAGAGGCCGATGCCGAAAACAAGACCATCACCATTGATGACAATGGCATTGGCATGTCTCGTGATGAGGTGATCGATAATCTTGGCACGATCGCCAAGTCGGGTACGGCTGCTTTTATGGAGCAGCTCAGCGGTGATCAAAAGGCAGACAGCCAGTTAATCGGCCAGTTTGGAGTCGGCTTTTACTCTTCTTTCATCGTTGCCGACCGGGTGGTGGTGGTAACGCGTAAGGCCGGTGATGCGAGTGCGACCCGCTGGGAGTCAGAGGGCGAGGACGAATTCACGATTTCCGGAGCCGAGAGAGAGGAGGCGGGGACGACCGTTACATTACATTTGAAAGCGGATGCAGACGAGTTCGCCGACAGCTGGCGGGTCCGCTCAGTGATCAAGAAGTATTCCGACCATATTTCCGTGCCCGTGATGATGCCGGAGCCTCCTCCGCCCGCTGACGATGAAGCGGCTGATCCACCGTCTAGCGAGGTCGAATGGCAGCCCGTGAACGAGGCCAAGGCGCTTTGGACGCGCAGTCGTTCGGAGATCAGTGACGAGGAGTATCAGGCGTTTTACAAGCACGTCTCCAGTGACTTCGAAGATGCGCTGACCTGGAGCCACAACGCGGTGGAGGGCAAGTTGGAGTACACCTCTTTGCTTTACCTTCCACAGCGCGCCCCGTTTGATCTTTGGCATCGCGAAGGGGCAAGGGGACTCAAGCTCTATATACAGCGCACCTTCATCATGGATGAGGCAGAGCAGTTTCTCCCCATGTATCTGCGATTTGTGAAAGGTGTTCTGGATTCAAGCGATCTGCCGCTCAACGTTTCGCGAGAATTGCTGCAGCAGAATCAGCAGGTGGATTCGATGCGCGGTGCACTGACTAAACGCGTGCTGGACATGTTGTCCAAAATGGCTGCCAAGGAGCCTGAGACCTACGAGCGCTTCTGGGACACCTTTGGCGTGGTGCTCAAAGAGGGTCCAGGTGAAGACTTCACGAATCGAGAGAAGGTCGCAGAGTTGCTGCGCTTTGCCTCCACCCGCGACGATCTGCCGGTGCAGCGTCTCTCCCTGAAGCAATACGTCGAAGCGATGAAGGAAGGCCAGCAGACGATTTACTATGTCGTCGCCGAAAACCACGCTACTGCCAAAAATAGCCCGCATATTGAGGCATTGCGCAAGCAAGGGATTGAAGTGCTCTTGCTGTCGGATCGCGTCGATGAGTGGTTGATGAGTCATTTGGGCGAATATGACAGCAAAGCCTTGAGGGACTGCGCGAAGGGCGAATGGGAGGATGCTGAAGATGACACTGCCAAGGAGGCGCTGGAAGAGGCCGAAAAAGCCAGTGAGTCGCTCATTGAGCGAATGCAGGGAGTGTTATCTGAGCGGGTAGCGACTATTCGTCCTACGGTCAGGCTGACATCTTCGCCTGCCTGCCTCACCGTGGCGGAGCACGAGATGGGTGCTCAAATGCGGAGAATGATGGAGGCGGCTGGACAGGCCATGCCCGAGAGCAAGCCGACCATGGAGATCAACGTGGGGCATCCGCTATTGCAGCGCCTCGATCAGGAGGCAGACGAGGAGCGCTTCGCGGACCTGGCGCAGATCCTGCTGGATCAGGCGGTGCTCGCCGAGGGGTCTGCTCTGGAAGATCCGGCAGACTATGTCGCCAGGCTCAATAAGCTTCTGGTGGAGATGAGTGACAGCTAAGGTGCTACTCACCCTGTGGCGGCATGGTGAGGCGGGTTCGGCCTCCAGTGATGCAGCACGCGAGCTGACCGGCCGAGGGCGCGTCGAAGTGAGCGCGATGGCGTCTGACTTTAGCGCCTGGCTGGATGCGGCGGGTCTTCCGGTGGTTGCGAAGCTTTACACCAGCCCGCTTATTCGCGCACAGCAGACGGCGGCTTTGCTTGCACAGCACGGGTGTTCAGAGGGTCCGGACATTTGCGCGGACCTCGTGCCGGGGGCAATTCCCGAGGGCTTCGACGACAGCGCATTTGACGACTACGCGCATGTGGCGGCGGTCACCCATCAGCCGTTTTTATCCCGCGCGATCGCGTTTTGGACTGACGATGCGACACTGGCGTCGCTGGCACCCGCGGGCTACGCAACTTTACAGGTGACGTCCCTCGAGCGCGGAGGGGCAACCCTACTGCGACATAGACCAGATCCTCGCAGCGCCGGCCACATGAGGTTGTCATGACCGACGCTAAAGAATGGGCGATGACTGCAGATGGGCTTCGTTATGCCGGGCTCGAATGGGGCAATCCGGACGGATATCCCATCATTGCTCTGCATGGCTGGCTGGATAATGCGCTGTCATTTTCAGTGTTGGCGCCGCTGCTCGATCGGTACCGCCTGATCGCAGTCGATTTGTCCGGTCAGGGTTTCAGTGATCATCGCTCTCCGGATGCGACCTATCATATCTGGGATGATATCCCGCAGCTTTTGGCGGTGATCGACGAGATGCGACTCGACAGGCTTGCGGTATTGGGGCACAGCCGGGGTGCCGCTATCGCGGTATTGCTGGCGGCTGCGCTGGAGGATCGCTGCTCCCAGCTGGTATTGCTCGACGGCATGTTGCCTCGTGCCGTCGCTGACGAGGAGGCGCCAGCGCAGTTTTTGCAGGCCCAGCGCGACCATCAGCGTCTGGCAAAGCACCGCCCTCGCGTGTTCGCTGATGTTGACGAGTTCGTCAAGGCCCGGGTGAGACTCGGATTTTCTGATCAGAGTGCGCGGATACTGGCGCCCCGTGCTTTGAGGCGCGGCGCCAGCGGCTTAGCGCTGGTTCACGATCCACGCCTCAACCATGCCTCCGCGGTCAAGATGAGTCCCGCGATGTGCGCAGCGTTCTACGCTGCGCTGAACACCCCAACGCTGACGCTCATGGCTGAGCAGGGCTTGCGCCAACAGGGTGAATTGGAATCGGCTATACAGGCGTTATCCGGTATACCTGACTGTGACCTGCGGACCGTGCCCGGGTCGCACCATGCGCACATGGAGGAGGGTGCGGAGGCAATCGCAGGCCACATCGTTAATTTTATTGCGTAGCCACAGCAGGCGTGACCTCTTGGTCCATAAAAGTGGAGCTGCGCTGAAGGCTTAGGTCAAAAATTCAGCTCTTGAGGCAGGATCAGACTTGAAGACGCCGCCCAATGAGGTGGTTCTTGTGCTGCTGTTGCCGTCTTTGACCCCTCTTGCTTTGACGCAGTAGTGGACTGCTGAGATGGTCACGGCAACGTCTTCGGTGCCCAGCAGGGTTTGCATCGCCACCAGCACCTGTTGCGTTAGCCGTTCCTGTACCTGAGGTCTCTGGGCGAAAAACCGGACCAAACGATTGATCTTACTGAGCCCAATGACTTTCTCTTTCGGAATGTAGGCCACCTTCGCCGAGCCGTCGATCGTCACAAAATGATGCTCGCAGGTACTGGTCAGGTCGATGTCTTCGACGCAGACCATCTCTTCAACGTTCATTTTGTTCTCGATGACAGTGATCTTAGGGAATTGAGCGTAATCCAGGCCGCTGAACACTTCGTCGACATACATCTTGGCGATCCGGTGGGGCGTTTCCTCTAGGCTGTCATCACGCAAATCTAACCCTAGCGCACCCATGATGTCGCTAAAAGCGTCGCGGATGACGGTATAACGTTGATCTCGAGAAAGATCATTTGCGGTCATCGGCGTTTCCAGGCCGCGCTTCAGCAGCGCCCCCCGTACGGCGATCGCTTCTGTGGTGAGGGACCCGGGCAGGGTCGTGGCGATATGGGGTGCTACAGGTTTGATTGACATGTCTACCTCTACCCATTGTGGTTACGTATTGATATTACTGCCGCCATGGCGGTTCAGATTGGTGCCAGCGGCGGTGTTTGACTGCACCGACAGCGCCGTTTTGCACTGACCGACAAATTTTACCTTTCGTCGGGATCGCGCCGCTGGGTCGCAGTCATACCCAAGGGCTGCTAAGTCTCCAATTTACGGGGTTTTTCCCTGCGCGGGTGGAGGCCACTTCCGCCACGGTGTCACAATACAGAGTATCATGGACCGTCAAAAAAACTAGACACATCGGATGCAGACTTTCCGGACAAAACTTCGTCACATTCAATCCGTGCTCACAGCCGCGGACGTTTTCTGTGGTCATGGATACGAATCTGTCGATGATGAATCGGTGGCGCTGCTTCTGGGCTCCGCGGGGCTGCCCCCCGACCAGCCTGTGTCGGTGCTGGACACGCCGTTTCCGGATGTCGCTAACACTCGACTTAACGAGCTGTTGGATAAGCGCTGCGAGCAACGGCTTCCTGCTGCGTATTGTCTGGGTGAGGCTTACCTCGCTGGGGAGCGTTTTATCGCCGATTCCCGAGCGCTAGTGCCTCGCTCACCTATCGCCCACCTGACTCGCGAGCGGCTCATGCCATGGTGGCCAGAAAGCGCGCTGCCCAACACGATTGTCGATGTTTGCTGCGGTGGGGGCAGCCTGGGGCTGATAGCAGCCCGAATGTTCCCCGATGCGGTGATCCTGCTGTCTGACTTCGATCAGTCAGCGCTGTCTCTCGCAGTAGAGAATATTGAGGCGCACAGCCAGAGCGCTCAAGTGCAGTGCCTGCGCGCCGACCTTCTGGGAGCCCTGGCGCCGGGGAGTGTCGATATCCTGTTGGCGAATCCACCCTATGTATCAGCTCAAGAGATGGTGGAACTGCCTCCGGAGTATGCGCACGAACCGGGTATGGCTCTGGAGGCTGAGGCAGAGGGCACGGCACTAGCGGTGAGGTTGTTGCGCGAGGCGTCTAGCGTGCTCTCACCCCGCGGACTCATGGTGCTAGAGGTGGGAGAGACCGCCTCGACGCTTGAGGAGGCCTTGCCCAGAGTGCCGTTTCTTTGGCTGGATTTACCTCAGGGCGGATCGGGGGTCACTGCAATCAGTGCGCAGGAATTACGGGACTGGAGTGCCACAGGCGTCCTATAATTACGCCCGGAGGCGATGATGTCGGGCAATACTTTTGGCAAGCTATTTTCTGTGACCACCTTTGGCGAAAGTCATGGTGTGGCGTTGGGGTGCATCATTGATGGCTGCCCGCCCGGCTTGTCTTTATCGGCGGGCGATCTGCAGCACGATCTCAATCGTCGTAAACCCGGTCAGTCGCGTTACACCACGCAGCGTAAAGAAGACGACGAAGTTGAGATTCTCTCCGGTGTGTTTGAGGGGGTCACCACCGGTACGCCGATCGGATTGATGGTGCGCAACCAGGACCAAAAATCTAAAGACTACTCAAAAATCAAAGATCTGTACCGTCCTGCTCATGCTGATTATGCATACGATCGCAAGTTCGGTATCCGGGATTATCGCGGCGGCGGTCGTTCGTCGGCGCGCGAAACCACCATGCGCGTCGCCGCCGGCGCCGTTGCCAAGAAATGGCTTTCCGAGCGCTACGGCGTTCACATCCGAGGGTATTTGAGCCAATTGGGCCCGCTGGTGGCGTCTGATCATGACTGGGATCTGGTCGAAAATAATCCATTCTTCTGCGGGGATGCGGCACTGGTACCTCAGCTCGAGGCCTATATGCAGGCGCTGATTAAACAGGGCGATTCGGTGGGTGCGCGCATTAATGTGGTGGCAGAGGGCGTCCCGGCAGGCTGGGGTGAGCCGGTGTTTGACCGCCTCGATGCCGATATCGCTCACGCCATGATGAGCATCAATGCGGTGAAGGGAGTAGAGGTCGGTGACGGCTTTGCCTCCGTGGCGCAGCTGGGGAGCGAGCATCGTGACCTGATGAGCAGCGAGGGTTTCCTGAGTAATCATGCGGGCGGCACCCTGGGAGGGATCTCCTCGGGACAGCCGCTGCGGGTGAGCTTGGCGTTAAAGCCGACTTCGAGCATCCGAATTCCAGGCCGCACAGTCGATACCGGCGGTGAAGAAGCCGACGTGGTGACGACCGGGCGACATGACCCGTGTGTGGGCATCCGGGCGACCCCGATTGCAGAGGCGATGCTGGCGCTGGTTTTGGTCGACCATGCATTGCGGCATCGCGGGCAAAACGCCGACGTTGAGCATGTTGTGCCACCCGTACCGGGCGATCTCTCGCCCTAATGCGGCGGCGTCAGCGGACCAGAACGGTCGTGCTCGCCCTTGCGGCCTGTGCGGCACTGTTCTGGGGAGCGGTTGATATCGTCGGCGTGCCCGCGGAAAGACTCATGGTTCAGTCGCTTTGGGTAAGCCTGGGCGTCGCTGCCGTGGTAATGCTGGCGGCCGGTGCTGGTTGGTTACTCAGTCGGTTCCGGCAATACAAAAAACGGGGCTAGTGCATTTCAGCTTATCGATGACGAGGGTCCCGCCCACTGAGAACACGGTATAGTGCGGTGCGTAACGCGCCACCAAACAGGGAGAAGACAATGGTTAATCGGCAATGGCTTTTATTCGCGTCCCTCATACTATGTGCGGCAGTCGCGAAGGCTGACCTGAACTGGAATAGCGCTCTTTCCGGGGAGCATCGCTCTGAGAAGAACCATGCGCGCGATGTTTATCGCCACCCGCAGGAGACGCTGTCGTTTTTTGGCATCGCGCCCGGGATGACCGTGCTGGAGATCTCCCCTGGCGGCGGCTGGTACACAGAGGTTTTGGCGCCCTTAATGAAGGACAACGGTTCGCTGATTGCAGCGCATTCCAGCGTGAACGGCGGCAGCTATGCCCGTCGCTCTCTCGGTGGTTTCCTAAAGAAATTAGGAGAAAACGGAGACGTCTACGGGTCTGTGGAAGTTGCTACATTGCAACCGCCGAATGCGGTGGCGCCTGCGGCTCCCGGTTCGGTAGACCTGGCGCTTGCGTTTCGGAACGTACACTCCTGGCTCCGAGCGGATCAAGCTGAAGTGATGTTCACGGTCATCGCTGATACCTTAAAGCCCGGTGGTGTGTTGGGAATTGTTCAGCACCGCGGAGATGCGGGCCTGTCTCTGGATCAAATGAAGAACACGGCTTATGTCAGCGAGGATAAAGTGATCGAGCTGGCCGAATTGGCTGGCTTGGAGCTGGATGCGCGCAGTGAGATCAACGCCAACCCCAAAGACACCAAGGACCATCCGAGCGGCGTATGGAGCTTGCCGCCAACTCTTGCAGAGGGTGATGCGGATCCGGAACGCTTTCTGGCGATGGGCGAAAGTGATCGCATGACATTACGGTTTGTGAAGCCCGCTGAGTGACCGATGGCGGAAGCTGCGCCGCAAGAGGCCATTGACGCGATAGGTCTGAAATGCCCTGAGCCGGTGATGCTGCTTCATGCAGCAATGCGGCGTCTCGCACCCGGGCAGGAACTGACGCTGCGCGCGACGGATCCCTCCACTGAGCGAGATGTGGGGAGCTTCTGCGAGTTTTTGGGTCATACGTTGCTGTGGGCCCGCCGAGAGGGCGATCAATTTGTGTATCGCATCCGCAAAGTCGGTGGCTAATCCATCAGCACGATGTCTTTGAAATACCCCCTCGATGCGGCACACCTGGTTGCCCTGTTCAACCGTGCCTTTGAAGCTACTGACAATACCGTGCTTCAGGGTGGTGCCGACGAGCCCTATTATGTCCCGGGTCAGCCTAGCTGTATTTATTTTCGTGCCGACTACGCACGCAGCGCGCTGCATGAAGTTGCTCATTGGTGTGTTGCAGGTGTCCGGCGTAGGCGCTTTCCCGATTACGGTTATTGGTACAGCCCTGATGGGCGCGATGCAGCGCAGCAGGCGGCATTTTTTGCGGTGGAGGCGAGGCCGCAGGCGATTGAAGCGGCCTTTTGTGAGGCCTGTGGGGTCGACTTTTCGCCGAGCGTCGACAACGTGGGGGCAGATATTCCGGCTGAGCAGCTCATCGCTTTTGAGATGCGCATCGCAGACTGGTCTAAAGTATTTCGTGACAGGGGGTTACCTTCCCGTGCGGCGCGGTTTTTGAGCGGACTGGAGCTGGAGGGACTGAGTGCTGCCTCTGAACCCCCGTCTGCGGGGGCTGGCCGGTGACGCGATCGCCGACTGATCTTCGCTGGGTGGTGGATGATGTGATTCCCCATACCGCCGCATTAAAAAGGCTCATGGGTCGGGTGAGCATTGTGCCCGGACGCGATATCAGTCCTCAACTGATTCGCGATGCGGATATTTTGTTGGTTCGATCGATCACGCGAGTAGACGAGTCACTGCTTGCAGGGAGTTCCGTTCGGTTTGTCGGTACTGCGACGGCGGGCATAGATCATTTTGATATCGAGGCAATCGAGCGGCTCGGCATTCAATGGGCAGCGGCGCCCGGCTCAAATGCCCTATCGGTGGTCGAGTACGTGCTGTCGGCATTGGCGCTGGTCGATTGGCTTCGGCCCCTCATGACAGGGGCCACCATCGGGCTCGTCGGTTTGGGGGAGGTAGGCACGCGACTCGCTCAGCGATTGATTAATCTGGGTTGCTCAGTCGTTGCTCACGATCCGCTCTGTCAGCGCTGGCCGCAGGGCGTGGTCAGGGCCGATCTCAATGAGGTGCTTCGGCAGCCTGTGGTCTCATTGCATGCCAGTCTCCACGACAACCCTCCCCATAGATCCCGGGCAATGATTGATGTGGCGCAGGCCGAGATGATGGTGAGCGCGCTTCAGAGCCGCCAAGAGGGTGGACTGTTCATTAACGCTGGTAGGGGCGAGCTGATGACGCGGCGTGCGCTGGATATCCTGTTAGAGAGTGCTTGGTCGGTGGTGCTCGATACCTGGCCGGGAGAGCCGGTGTTGGGTGCCCAGGATTTAAGTCGTTGCGACTGGGTGTCGCCGCATATTGCCGGCCACTCTGCACAGGCAAGAGCGAGGGGGAGCAATATGCTGGCAGCGTCGATTTCTCAGTGGTCGGGGTTGAGCGACTATGTGGAGCCATCGCATCACAAGCCTGAATTAAGCGGTGCTGGTCTTTTTGACGAATTCCGCGTCAGTCAGGCGCCGGACGACCCGGTTAATTGGGTCACGCAATTTCTGACCGCCAGAGCAGTGTTGGCCCGCGAGGATGCGCGCATCCGCGCGCGCGGCTCTGCAGGGCTCAGTGCTGTGGATTTCGATCGGCTGCGCAAAAGTTATGAGCAGCCGGATGAGTGGACCGGAAGAGCGATTAACATGACCCATGCTTCGAGCGCTGTTTATCAATTGGCTGCAGATCTCGGGTTGAAGGTGACGCAGTGATAAGGGAGGAAAGTGATGTCTGGTCAGGATAAGGATGAAGCGGCATGGCGCGAGCAGCTCACGGCAGACGAGTTTTATGTGCTGCGTCAGAAGGGCACCGAGCGGGCGTTTACAGGTGAATACTGGAACGTTTGGGAGAAGGGCGCTTATCGCTGTCGAGGTTGTGGCGAAACGCTGTTTCAGTCTGATACAAAATTTGACGCGGGATGCGGTTGGCCCAGCTTTGACAGGCCGGCAGCAGAGGCCGCTGTGGTTGAGCTTCAAGACACCAGTCATGGCATGCTCAGGACCGAGGTGCTATGCCAGCGCTGCGGTGGTCATCTGGGCCACGTTTTCCCCGACGGGCCCACTGAAACGGGTCAACGCTACTGTATTAACAGCTTGTCTATCAAGCTAGAGGCCGAGGAAGCGCCCTCCGGTTAAACTGAAGGCGCCTTACAGGAAATTTGGAGCGGGTAACGAGGTTCGAACTCGTGACCTCGACCTTGGCAAGGTCGCGCTCTACCAACTGAGCTACACCCGCTAAAATGGCGTCCCCTAGGGGGTTCGAACCCCTGTTCCCGCCGTGAAAGGGCGGTGTCCTAGGCCACTAGACGAAGGGGACAGTGATCCTTACAACAGAAGGCGCGCATGTTAGTGACCCCCCGTTGGCGCGTCAAGGGCGAATTTGTGTTCCTTCTGATGCGTACCGTGATTGGTTACACTACGCCGCTCTTTGGAGCGTCGTCTCAAGGAAACATTACACATGTCTTATGCGCTGGAAATAGAAGGCCTGGAGAAAATCTACGCCAATGGCCTACAGGCGCTCAAAGGCATTGATCTTAAAGTCTCGCAAGGAGATTTTTTCGCGCTGTTAGGTCCCAATGGTGCCGGCAAATCGACCACCATCGGCGTGATCTGCTCTCTCGTCAACAAGACTGCGGGTACCGTAAGGGTGAAGGGTGTCGATATTGATGCTGATTTTCCCAAAGCGAAGCGTCATCTTGGTGTGGTGCCGCAGGAATTTAATTTCAACGTTTTTGAGAGTGTCGAGGATATTCTCATACATCAGGCGGGTTATTACGGTATTCCGTTGAAAACAGCCCGCGAACGCATCGACACCTACCTCGCGAAGCTGGGTTTAACGGACAAGCGCCATACTCGCGCGAGGATGCTCTCTGGCGGTATGAAGCGCCGGCTGATGATTGCTCGGGCGCTGATTCATGAGCCTAGCGTGCTGATTCTCGACGAGCCCACGGCAGGGGTGGATATCGAGATGCGACGTGCGATGTATGATTTCCTCAAAGAGATCAATGCGGCGGGCACCACGATTATTCTGACGACGCATTATCTTGAGGAGGCCGAGAGCCTCTGCCGCAACATTGCGATCATTAACCACGGCGAGATCGTGACCAACACCTCGATGAAAAATCTGCTTCGAGAACTGCACCGGGAGACCTTTATTCTCGATGCGCGTGAACGGTTGCCCGAGGACCTAAGCGTAGAGGGCTTTGAGCTGACGCGAGTCGATGATTTTTGTCTCCAGGCACACATAGAGCAAGGGCAGGATATCGCGGAGCTGATGTCGCGCTTGCATGACCGTGGTATCGGCATCATTAGCATGCGCAATCGTGAAAATCGACTGGAGCAAATGTTTGTGTCGCTATTGGAGCAGGGCGCATGACTCCTTATGAGCAGTACATTGCACTGTTAACGCTGCTACGAAAGGAGATTCGGCGTTACACACGTATCTGGACGCAAACGCTGCTGCCCTCCGCGATTACCATGTCGCTCTATTTCTTGATTTTCGGCAGCCTGATCGGATCGCGAATCGGTCAAATGGGAGGCGTAAGCTACATGGAGTTTGTGGTGCCGGGCCTGATCATGATGGCGATTGTCACCAATTCTTATGCGAATGTGGTGTCGTCGTTCTTTGGTTCAAAATTCAATAACAGCATCGAAGAATTGCTCGTATCCCCCACGCCCAACCATATTATCTTATTGGGTTTTGTGTCTGGCGGCGTGAGTCGGGGCATGTTGGTCGCGGTGATTGTCACCACGGTTGCCTCTCTGTTCGTTGAGCTCAACATTCATAGTTATGCAGTGGTGGTGGCCGTGGTGGCACTCACCTCTGTTCTGTTTTCGCTTTGCGGACTGATCAACGCCGTCTTCGCCAATACTTTCGACGACATCTCCATTGTGCCGACCTTCGTGCTCACGCCGCTCACCTATCTTGGGGGAGTCTTCTATTCGCTGGAGCTGCTGCCCGATTTTTGGGCGACGGTTTCTCAGGCCAATCCTTTGGTCTATGTGGTGAACGCGTTTCGGTTCGGCGTGCTGGGTGTGAGTGATGTCAGCGTCGGATTTGCGTTTGCCATGATCGGCTCCTTTACGCTGGTCGCTTACCTCTATGCAGCCCATCTGCTCAGAACGGGTAAGCGATTGCGAACCTAACGACGATGGTCGGCGTTCTGGGTCAGAAGGTTGCGGCGCCGGAGTCCTACGCGCCCGACGTTCTTGAGCGAATTGCTCGCCCCCCCGCTTCCGAGATAACCCGCTTAGGGTGGGACATTTGGCATGCCTATGAGCTGTCTTGGTGCGTCGAGGATTCCGCAGTGCATTGGGTGGGGTGGTTCGGGATTCCAGCTGACTCTCCTGCGACGGTCGAGTCTAAGTCGTTAAAGCTCTACCTCAATTCCTTAAATCATCATCGCTTCTCGCACCATTCCGAGGCGCTGGAAACCATTTCGAGAGACATTTCAGCGCGTGTCGAGTCCGAGGTCGTACTGCACTGTTTGCCGGTATCGGAGGTGTCCGGTATTACCGAGGAGCTCGAGGGTATCAATCTTCCCGGTTGCACCATAGGCGCAGAGCCTGAGACAATCTCCGCTAAGAGGTTGACGCATTCACCAGGGAAGGGGAACGTCGTGTCTGAACATCTGATAAGCCATAGCTTGCGCTCTTTGTGTCCTGTCACGGCTCAGCCGGATTGGGGCAGTCTCTCCATTCGCTACACCGGCCAACCGATCGACCACGCTAGTGTGTCGGCGTATCTCAGTGCTTATCGCTCTCATCAGGGGTTTCATGAGCAGTGTGTTGATCAGATCTATACGGATCTTATGACGCTGGCACCGGCATCGCTTCAGGTTGTCGCGTTTTACCAGCGTCGCGGTGGCGTCGACATTACGCCTTGGCGGAGTACAGAGCCGCTTTCCCCAGATCCCCAGCGTTTGGGGCGGCAGTAGCCACCATGCCTTTCAGGCGAATTAGCGTAGGTGCCCTTCTGGGCGCGTTGGTGTGTGTGTGTGCGGTATTTCCGTCGGAGCCTTCACGCAGTGCTCCGGGTCTCACAGAGGTGGAGCTAAAGGCGGTCTTTCTATTGCGCTTACCCCAGTTCGTCAGCTGGCCTGATCAGCGTCCTGCTTCGACGTTTTGTATTACTGACACCTCCGAAGTCTCCACCCTACTGACCGATATGGTGGCGTCAGCCCCGCGGGGTCGCTCCGTGCGTTCCATCAGCACCGACGATATTGAGGGCTGCGATGTTGTGTATGGCGCAGCGACCGCCGCTTATCAGGGTAGCGCGGTTGCTCTATGGGTGAGTGACGAGCCGGGGTTTGCCGAGAGTGGTGGCATGGTTGAGCTCAAGCGCCGGGGTGCCCGCATGGGGCTGGTAGTGAACCTGAGGGCACTGGAGTCTGCCGGTCTGAAAGCCAGCAGTAAATTACTGCAGCTCTCCGAGGTGGTAGGAGTGGGCGCAAATGACTAAGTGGCCCCGCACAACGTCTATCCATCGCCACCTCGCGGGGGTGGGGGCATTCATCACAGGTGTCGTAGGGGGGTTGTTTCTGCTGGTGTTGGTCGGAGTGACACTGGAGACCTCTCGTAGTCAGGTATTAGAACGGACTGCGGCGCTGGGCGGTGTGCTGGCTTCTAACCTCACCGCCTCTATTGTGTTTCAGGATCCGGCCACGGCGACAGAGTTACTCAGTGGTCTGCGGGCTGTCGACGATGTCATTCAAGCGCAGCTAACGCTCCCCGGGGGAGACGCTTTCGTGACGTATCGGCGCTCGCTCATTGACGACAGCTCGGAGGGTCTGGATGTGTATTCGGAGTCGCTGACGGTGCCGGTGTTCCTCGATGAGGAGGAAATCGCCTCTCTCGAGCTACGAGTGGATTTGTGGCCCGTCTACCAGCAGCTGGCCTGGATTTCGGGCGTTGCATTGGTGTTGTGGTTGCTAGGAATGGTCGCGGCTTATGTCTTGTCTCAAGTCTTTAATGCTCGCATTACCGAGCCGCTGTCAGAGCTTGCAGACATGATGTCTGAGGTGACCGATCGCGAGGACTATAGCCAGCGCTTTCGTTACGAGGTGCAAAACGAGTTGGGGTCTGTTGTCGATGCGTTTAACGAGATGCTTGAGAGGATCGGTGACCGCGAACAGCGGTTGCGGAAGATGATTGTTGAGTTGGAGGAGGCCCGCGACCAGGCGGAGTCGGCGGCACGTTCAAAGTCGAGCTTTCTGGCCAATACGTCGCATGAGATCCGCACGCCGATGAACGGCGTGATGGGCATGATCGCCCTCTTGAAACAGGGGGAGCTGACTGAGCAACAGCGCGCGTACTTCGAGACGATTGAGCGTTCTGCGGATGCGCTGCTTCTGATTATCGATGACATTCTCGATTTCACTAAGATCGAGGCCGGACGGCTCAAGCTGGGCAAGTCGGCGTTTAGGTTGCGCGACAGTTTGAGCTCGATTGAAGCGCTATTTTCTGAGCCTGCGTCACAAAAAGGCCTCGCCCTCACGTTTGCGGTGGATAAAGCGATACCTGAATTGATTGTGGGTGATGCCGGAAGGATAAGGCAGATCTTGCTGAATCTCATCGGTAACGCAGTGAAATTCACCGATGCCGGTGATATCCGAGTAAAGGCGGGCATCAGCGAGGGCGGTGGCGGTCCGCAAGTGCGGTTCACTGTGACAGACACCGGGCCGGGGATTCATCCTGACGACCAGGCGCGGATATTTGGCGAATTTTATCAGGCCGATGTCAGTCTTACCCGTGCGCATGGCGGCACGGGTCTGGGGCTCGCGATCACAGAGCAATTAGTCCAACTGATGGGCGGGCGTATCGGCTTTGATTCAAGTTGGGGTAAAGGGTCCTCGTTTTGGGTAGAGCTGCCCATGCCAACACCCGGCGAGGTGACAATGAGCGAGGCGCTTCCGTCGGAGCAAACGGGGGCGTCCCGCTACAATGAGTCAGCGCGCCTTCAGCGCCTTACCAACCCGTCGGCATCCGCGTCGGCGCCGACTACCGGTGCGACGGAATATCCGCTTCTTGTCTCCTACGATCTGCAGGTTCTGGTGGCGGAGGATTCCGAGGTCAACCAGTTCATCATTCGTGAGTTGTTGGCGAAATGGGGTATCGAAATCGAGGTGACTGCCAATGGGCTGGAGGCCGTTAATGCTTTCAGAGAGCGCGAGTTCGACTTGATCTTGATGGATATCCAGATGCCAGAGATGGATGGGCTGGAGGCGACGCGGCAGATTTGCCGGTTGCAGCGTGATGAGGGCCTGCATCCACACTGCGCGATCGTCGGATTATCTGCCCACGCCATGGGTGGCGACCGTGAGCGTTATTTGGCAGAGGGGATGGTCGATTACTTGACCAAACCGATTCGCACGGAAGCGCTGCGGGGGGTGCTGGACGCATGCCTCGACGAAAAGAAGACAGGATTCTGAATCTAAGGATGGGAGGTGGAAGATGAGAACCAAAGTGTTGAGTCGACTAAGTTGCGCAGGGATTGGCGCCTCACTTGTCATTAGCCTGGTCGTGGAGCACGGCGCCCTAGCGCAAACTGTGCCGGCCGATTTGTTGGATTTATCCATTGAGGATTTGTTTGACGCCAATGTGGTGAGTGAGGCGGATCGGGCCGAGACAAGGGACAAATGGCACCTGTCATACACTTATGCGATTTCAGAGTACGAAGAGTATTACCTCGGTACCCATCGTGTTTCCTATGACGACGTATTATTTTCACCGGGCGTGGACGCGAGAACGGACAACAACTATCCCGTGGTGCCGACTGAAATCACGCAGGAAGTTCATGCCCTTAGGGTCGGCTACGATCTCACCGAGGCGCTGACCCTCAGGGCGCAGCTGCCCTTTGTCATGCAAAGTACCGATCACATCTCCATCATCTCCGGTTACGACGCGTTCAATATCAGCTCGGAGGGGGTGGGTGATATTGCGTTGGTACTGGATTCCACGATCAGTCAGACGCTGAACAGCAGCTGGAAGATTGGTGCGGGCCTCAGCCTGCCAACGGGCTCTATTGACGAGGAAGGCGATACGCCGCGCGCTGCTGGAAATCAGCAGCTGCCTTACACCATGCAGCTGGGCTCCGGAACCTGGGATGTTCCGCTGTTTTTGAGCTTTAAAAAATATGAGGCTGGCTGGGATTGGGGATGGGATGCGAGCTTTACGCTGCGGACTGGCGAAAATGACCGAGATTATCGGCTTGGAAATAAGGGTAGTCTTGGCGGCTGGCTGGTCTGGAAGGGCGTGTCTGCGCTGCGGCCCGGTGTGCGACTCGATTATCGTTGGCGGGATGAGATTCACGGAGAGGATGCCTCGCTGCGGGTGCCGGTACCGGGATTCCCGTACCCTGCGCCGGTAACAAACCCCAACGCATTTGGGGGTGAGCAGGTCGATGTAACGCTCTTCGCGAGGTGGCCCTTTGCCGCTGGATGGTATGCGGAAGCTGCCTATGCTCAACCCATCTACCTCGATCTGAATGGTCCGCAATCGTCGCAGAAGTACCACTTCAGTATCGAGATCGGCACCTCGTTTTAGTCGTCGCAGGGCGTATCCGCCGCGAGGGGCTGTGCTAAACTCCGCGCCCACGGAGAGCTGGCCGAGTGGTCGAAGGCGCACGCCTGGAAAGTGTGTATACCGTAAGGTATCGAGGGTTCGAATCCCTCGCTCTCCGCCATATC